>JAAYVL010000172.1 GCA_012517205.1 Verrucomicrobiota bacterium | reverse complement strand
GCCTATTACCTGGGCCTGTTGGGCCCAAGCCAGAACGGGCAAAGCGACATCACAGACCTCTACGCCGCCCGGTTTGGGCGGCCCGCCCCGGGTCAGAAGGTGTTTATCGCCGTGGTTCAGACCCGAAACGGCTGGAAAGGCCAAAGCCGGGTTCACAACGCCATCGTTCCGCCGCCGCCGACCTTGAAATCTCAGCAAGCGACTGAAACGGCAGAGGTTAAGAAATCGAAGCCCACCGCCGCCCCGGCCTCCACCGCCGCACACAAGACCGTTCCTTCTCCGTCCTTTCAAGCTATGTACAACGGGAGTACATCGGAAGCCCGGCAGGAGAACATGGAAAATAAGCATGAGACCCCTTTGAGCCTCCTTTGTACCCCCGTTGTACACGGCCTAATGGGAGCGTTAGGCTGGGTGGGGCGGGTGGGACGGGTTTGGGCGCGGGCCTGAGCCGGAATGGAGGAATGGACGACCTGCGAATGATGTAAAAGAACGTTTCAAGGCGGGAGGGAGAGGACGCGAACGTTCGGCAAAGCCGGAACGGGCGGCCGGGTGTTGTCGCGCGCCGTGGTTTTTGGGCGGGATGGAGCCACGGCTGGCGGGGACATTTCCCCTCCTGGGCGGAGGTTGCCGAAAGGTGATTGCTTGCGCTGTCCGCAGGGTCGGGCGGCCGTCTTGAAGCAATAGACGTTTTCATCCCCGCCTCCTGAACCCGAAAAGCGGCTTGGGTCTGGAAACCTCGTTTCTCCCGCAACTGCAGAAACCCGGGCGCGGCAACAAAAGGCCCTGCCCCGGGGCGGGGCGGGGGCAAGAAAAGCCTCGCGGAACAGGGCGACACCCCCAACAATTACGGCGATGAGTTTGGTTTGTAATGACACGACGGCAGCGGCGGATGCGCCGGGGGCGGGCGCGGCGGATCGCGACCTGGATTTGCCCATCAAGGGCTTTTCGGGCACGCCGGACGAAATCGAGCGGCAGTGGTTCGAGAAGATTTATACGGGGCGCGGCGATGTGCAGCGGCAGTTGACGCTGCGCGCGGTGCTGATGGGCGGCGGGCTGGGGATGTTTATGTCCGTTTCCAATCTTTACACGACGCTCAAGCTGGGCTGGGCCTTTGGCGTGGCCATCACGGCGTGCGTGCTGTCGTTTGTGATTTGGAACGGCCTGCGCGCCCTGTCCGGGGGGCGGCTCAGCCCGATGTCCATCCTGGAGAATAACTGCATGCAATCCACGGCCTCGGCGGCGGGTTATTCCACCGGCGGCACCATTGGCACGGCGTTTGGGGCGTTGCTGCTGCTCGAGGGGATGCATCGGCCGTGGTATGTGGTGGGCGCGTTTGCGTTGTTCGCCGCGGCCCTGGGGGTGTTTCTGGCCATCCCGATGAAGCGCCAGATGATCAACCAGGAACAACTGAAGTTTCCCAGCGGCATCGCCGCCGCCGAGACGCTCCGCAGCCTCTATTCCCGGGGCCGGGAGGCGCTGCAGAAGGCTTACGCGCTGATCGGCGCGCTGGCCGCCGGCGGCCTGGTGGGCGGGCTGCGCAGCTACGGCACGCTGGTCGAGCAATTCCGCGGCACGGGCCGGCCGCAGGCCTGGCTGGAGCGGCTGCACCAGGTGCTGTCCCTTCCCGAGGCGCTGGCGGTGCCGCGCTGGCTGAGCCCGATCCCGCACGGCCAGATGGCGGGGCTGGTCTTCGAGCCCAGCGTGCTGCTCATCGGCGCCGGGATGATTACCGGCCTGCGGGTTTCGCTCTCGATGCTGCTGGGCGCCACGCTGCTGTATTTCGTGGTCGCCCCGCGCGTCCTGCTCCGCGATCTGACCCACGCCGGGGTGGCGGGATATGTGCCGTCGTTCACCCTCCTGCCCGACGGCAGCTTCAATCCCATCCGCTGGGCGCTGTGGGGGGGGACGGCCATCATGGTCTTTTCGAGCCTGGCCACCGTGGCATTGGAGTGGCGCACCCTGGCGCGCGCGTTCAGCCTGTTTCGGAAGAAGGAGCGCACGGCGCACAGCGCGGCCATGGACGCGATTGAAGTGCCGGTTTCCTGGCTGGTGGCCGGGCTGGTTCCCATCACCCTGGGCATGGTGATCATCCAGTATCTGGCTTTCCACATCTCGGTTCCCCTGGGCCTGATTGCGGTCGCGCTGGCGTTTGTGGTGTCGCTGGTCTGCTGCCGGGCGACCGGCGAGACCGACACGACGCCGGTGGGCGCGATGGGCAAGGTGACGCAGCTATTGTATGCCGTGCTGCCGGGCGCGCGCGGGGTGGCCTCCATCAACCTCATGGCGGCGGGGGCCACGGCGGCGGCGGGCGGGGCGGCGGCGGATTTGCTCACGGACCTCAAGAGCGGCTACATCCTGGGGGCCAACCCGCGCAAGCAGTTCCTCGCGCAATTTGTGGGCATCTTTTTCGGCACCCTGGCCATCGTGCCGGCGTGGTATGCCCTGGTGCCGAATCCGAAGGCCCTGGAGGCCTTCAACCCGCCCGCGACCTTCATGTGGAAGGCGGTGGCGGACCTGCTCACGCAGGGCGTCCACATGCTGCCGGTGACGGCGCTGTGGGCCATTGTCGGCGGCGCCCTGATCGGGGTGCTGCTGCCCCTGGCGGCGAAGCTGGCCCCGCGCGCCCGGCCGTATCTGCCCTCGGCGATGGGCCTGGGGCTGGCGTGGGTCATGCCGTTTGCCAACAGCCTTTCCTTTGCCCTCGGCGCGGTGCTGGTGTTGCTGTGGAGCCGCGCGCGCCGGCGGGCCGCGGACCTTTACTACGTGCCGGTCGCCTCGGGGCTGATCGCGGGCGAGTCGCTGGTCGCCGCGCTCATCGCCATCGCCTGCACCGGGCTGGGATTGCTGGCGGTGAAATAAGGCCGGGGCGGCGCGGCGACTTTCCGTCTTGCGCGCCCCGGGGCTTTGGCCATCCTTGGGGCGATGGCCGAACACAGAATCTCTGAGGCGCTCGCCCAGCCGGACCGGGCGCTGGAAATGACGCTGCGCCCCTCGCTCTTTGCCGAGTTCACCGGCCAGCTCCGGGTGAAGGAGCGCCTGGAAATCACCGTCGCCGCCGCCCAGCAACGGCGGGAAGCCATTGACCACATTCTTTTCAGCGGGCCGCCCGGGCTGGGCAAGACCACCCTGGCGCATATCCTGGCCAAGGCGATGGGCGCCAACCTCAAAAGCACCAGCGGGCCGACCATCGAGAAGGCGGGGGACCTGGCCGGCCTGTTAACCAACCTGGAAGAGGGCGACGTGTTGTTCATTGACGAGATTCACCGCCTCCAGAAGACCATCGAGGAATATCTTTACCCGGCGATGGAGGATTTCAAGCTGGACATCATCATTGACCAGGGGCCCAACGCCCGCAGTGTGCGCCTTAATTTGCCGCGCTTCACGCTCATCGGCGCGACCACGCGCAGCGGGCTGCTGACCGCGCCGCTGCTGACCCGGTTCCCGATTCGCGAGCGGCTGGACTACTACCAGGCGGAGGATTTGCAGCAGATTGTCCTGCGCTCGGCCCGGCTGCTCGGCGTCGCGATCGAGCCGGCGGGCGCGCGCGAAATCGCCCGCCGCAGCCGCGGCACCCCGCGCATTGCCAACAACCTCCTGCGGCGCGTCCGCGATTACGCGCAGGTGCGGCATGCCGGCCGCGTCACGCTCGCGGTGGCCGACCAGGCCCTGGCCATGCTGGAGATTGACGAGAACGGCCTCGACGAGATGGACAAGCGGATCCTGGAAACGGTCATCGTGAAGTTTGGCGGCGGCCCGGTCGGGCTGAGCTCGCTGGCGGTGGCGGTGGGCGAGGAGCCGGACACCCTGGAGGAGGTCTATGAGCCTTACCTGATCATGGAAGGCTACCTCAAGCGCACCCCGCAGGGGCGGGTGGCCACCGAGCTCAGCTACCAGAAGCTGGGGGTCAAGCCCGCGGGCGGGAAGCAGGCGAGTTTGTTTTAGCCGGAAACCGGGTCAGGTCTTCATACGGCCCGAGTTGGGCGATGGCCGCCATGATGTCATCGGCGACCTGCTGGTAGATTTCCTTCAACCGCGCTTTGGAGCATAACTGGGCTTCCGCCCGGAGCGCGGCAAAGTCCATCGGCGGCCCGTATTTGACCGCCACCCGGAACGGGCGCGGGAGCCGGAGATGCCGGCCATACGCGGCAAAGGTGCCAAAGACCCGCACGGGCACGACCGGCGCGGTGGATTTGATCACCGTCAGTCCTATGCCGGAGCGCGCCGGCTGCAACCGGCCGTCGCGCGTGCGGGTGCCTTCCGGGAAAAGGATGATGGCGCCGCCGGCCAGCAGCCGGTCCAGGATGGCTTTGAGCCCTTTGGCCCCGCCGCCGTCGCGGTCCACGGGCACGACCTGCCACTGGCGCAAAACCCAGCCCATGACCGGGAACCGGAACAGGTTTTCCCGCGCCAGGTAATGGATGCCGCGCCGCAGGCCGGCCCCCACCAGCGGCGGGTCCAGGTAACTGGCGTGGTTTGACGCCAGGATGACCCCGCCCTGGCGCGGCACCCGCCCGGCGTTATACACCCGCCAGCGGAAGTAAAACCGGAAGAGCGTTCGGTAGGCGCACCAGCCGAGGAAATACCAGAAGTTCATGGGCGCTCATCGGTCCGGGGCCCGGGCGGCGGCGGCCAGCCGCTGGCGGATGTCGGCCAGGATGGTTCCGCTGGTCTGCTCCGGGGTCATTTGCGAGTTGTTGATGACCTTGGCTCCCAGCGCGATCATGAGCGGCGCGACCGCGCGCTGGCTGTCGCGCTGGTCGCGCTGCGCCAGGTTTTCCTGGAGGCCGTCGGCGGCCCGCCGCCGCGCCCGCTCCTCCAGTTTCGCATCGAGGTAATACTTGAAGTCGGTTTCGGGAAAGACGTTCGTGCCGATATCGCGCCCTTCCATGACCAGGTTGCCGAACTGGAGGCATTCGCGCTGCTTCTTCTTCATCCATTCCCGCACTTTGGGGACGGCCGCCACGTGCGAGACCACCGCGCTGACCTCGAGGGAGCGAATTTCCGTGGCGGGATAATAGCCGTCCACCGCCAGGTAAACCTGGCCGTCGGCGCACTGGAGGGTTGCCTTCCAGCGGCGGCAGGCGGCGGCGATGGCCCGCGCATTCCGCACGTCAATCTGGTGGCGGAGGCAATACCAGGCGAGCGTGCGGTACATGGCGCCCGTATCCACATGGATGAACCCCAGCGCCTGGGCCACCAACCGGGAGTTGGTGCTCTTGCCGCTCGCGCTCGTGCCGTCAATGGCGATGACCACCGGCGCCTGCTTGCGGGGCTGCGGCATGGGCTTCACCTCGGGTGGGGCCGGTTCATTCGGCCAGCAGCTCGTCCGGGCGCAGCACCCGTCCGCTGGTCGCCTCGCGCAGTTCCGCCCCCAGGCCGTGGGGCGGCGGCGCCGCCAGCTTTTGAAAGAAGTTCGGGAAAGTCTTCTTCACGCACGCGGGATTCTTGAGTCTTATCCCGGGGATTTTCAATCCCAGAATCGCAAAGCACATCGCCATGCGATGGTCCTGGTAGGTTTCAATCTCCGCGCCGTGGAGCGGGGAGGGAAAGACCGTCAGCGTATCGCCGGCCTCCGCCACGGCGGCGCCGCACCGGGTCAGTTCCGTGCGCAGGGCCTGCACGCGCTCGCATTCCTGCACGCGCAGCCGGCCCAGGTCGGTGAACCGCACCGCCTGCCGGGCCAGCGGCGCCAGCACGATCGCCGTCATGATGCTGTCGCCCAGCTCATCCCGGCGGGAGAGGCTCGCCGGCAACGGCAGGAACCGCGGAAAAGCCGCATCCACCTGCCAGTCCGTGGCCGGAGGCGCGCGAAGAGTCACCGCCGACCCGGGAATCAAGTGGCCCGCTCCCAGAAAGTAGCTGGCGCTGGAAGCGTCGGGCTCAATGGGAAACTGCCCGCCGGAACGGGGAAACGCCGCGGCCAGCTTGCGCGTCAGCGCCACATAGGATGATTCCTCCGCATTCTCGCCCGACACCGTCACCCGCCACTTCCCGGCCGCGGCGCACAGCAGCAACGCCGAGGCGAACTGCGAGCTTTCGAGAATGCTCACCTCGCAATGCGCCGCGCGGGCGCCGGCGCCGTGAATCACTGCCGGCAGCCGGTCGTTGGGCGACTCGACCCGGTAGCCCAGCTCGCGCAACGCGCGGAAGAGCGCGGCCTGGGGCCGCTCCTGCATCCGCGGTACGCCCCGCAGCCGGTAAACGCCCCGGCCCAAACACACCAGCGCCGCCAGGAACCGGGCCGCCGTGCCCGCATTGCCCACGAAAAGCTCCCGGGGGTGCTCCACGGTGCCGGCGCGCGGCACCCTGCCGCCCTGGCCGCCGACGGTGATCACGCGGTTGCCCGGCTCCCGCGGGTCGGGGGCCACGTTCACTGCGAACCCCAGTTCCCGCAGCGCCGCGGCCATCACCTGCGTGTCCTCGCTCCAGAGCGCGCCCGGCAAGGTGGTTTCGCCCGGGCCCAGCGCGGCCAGGATCAAGGCGCGGTTGGTGATGCTCTTGGACCCCGGCACGGCGATTTCCGTCCGCACCGGCCGGTCGAGCGGAACGATTTCAATGAGTTCAGGCAGGGCCATACCGCCGGGGGGCTAACCTTCCCGCCTTATTCTGCCGGCCGGGCTCCGGCTCCCCGCGCCCAGGCCAGGCGCCGCTTCCGGGCCTGCGCGAAGAACTTTGATACGGCCCGGGCATCCCCGGCTTTTAGCGCGCGTTGAAAATCCCGCAGGCCCGACGCGAACCCCGCCAGCGCGCGCAGCAGGTTCTCCCGGTTGGCCAGCGCAATATCCCGCCACATCTCCGGCGAACTGGCCGCAATGCGCGTCGAGTCCCGGAATCCGTTGGCGCAGAGCAGTCCCTGCGCGCGCGGGCGTTTCGGGCCGAGAACCAGGTTGGTCAACTGGGCCGCCACGACGTGGGGCAGGTGGCTGGAGCGGCTTACCATTTGATCGTGCGCCGCCGGCGAAAGCCGCAGCCGCCGGGCGCCCACCGCCTGCCATAGCTGCTCCACCTGGCGCACGGCCGCCGGGTTTGATTGGCGCGTGGGCGTCACGACGCATACCGCGCCGGCAAACAAATCCGCGCGCGCCGCCGCCACTCCCATCCGCTCGCTCCCGGCCATGGGATGGCTGCCCACGAAGTGCGCGCCCGCCCGCGCCACCAGCGCCTCCAGGTCGCGCACCACGCTGCCTTTGACGCTCCCCACATCCGTTACGACCGCCCCCGGCGAGAGCAAGGGCAGCATCGTCTCCACCAGCGGGCGCATCCGGGCCAGGGGAGTGCACAGGACCACCAGCTCCGCCTTCGCCACCGCGCGCGCCAGGTCCCGGGTGGCCAGGTCCACCGCGCCGAGCCGCTCACACTCGGCCACGCTGGCGGCGCGCCGGACAAAGCCCACCACTGACTTCGCCCGCCCGCGTTCCCGCAGCGCCAGCCCCAGCGACCCGCCCAGCAAGCCGACGCCGATCAATGTGACTTTCTTCCAACGCACCCCCGGAGTTTCAACCCTCCGCCCGCCCGTTTCAAGCCACGAGTTGCCTCCGGGCCTGCGGGGCAGCGGCCGGGGATGCCGCTCAGCGGCTGGGGGTGATCTTCACGCCAAAGTTGCTCTGGAGGAACGTCTGCATCTGGCGGGCATCACTGCGGGTGGAATCCATATAGCCGGCGGCGATGCCGCTGAGGAAGGCGGCGGCGGCGGAAGTGCCGGTGACGTAGTAGGGCTGGTTGTTGAAATAAATAATGCTGGTGCCCGGGGCGCCGAAGGAAACAAAGCTGCCTCGGTTGGCGTAGCTGGCAATCTGGCCCTGGTCAATGGCGGTCACGGCCATAACCTCGGGGTAGGCGGCGGGATAGAACGGCGTGGTGACGGGAGAGTTGCCCGCCGCGCCAATGAAGAGGATGCCCCGGGCGTGGGCGTCCTGGATAAGGTTGTGCAGGAACGGGCTTTCGCCCTCGCTGCCGAGGCTGAGGCTGATGAGATTGGCCCCGCCATTGACGGCTTCAGCGATGCCCCGGGCGAGATCGAAGGTGCTGGTGGTGGGGTTGGGGCCATAGACATCCACCGGCAAAATCCGGACGGTGGAGCCGTCTTTGGTCATGGCGGCGAGACTGTGCAGAATGGTCTCCGCCATCGAGGTGCCGTGGGAGGGAAGATGGGGATCCAGTTGCGCCTCGCCCGCCACCGAGAGGGGCTTGAGCAGAAAGGCGTCCAGGTCATTCCCCAGCGGCTGGACGGCGGTATCCACCAGGCCCACGACGATGCGCCCGTCGTTGGGGGGCGGTTTGAGCTGCAACCGCGGCGGCGGCAGGAGGTTTGCAGCCGCCGTTCCCGCCGGGCCGGGCGGCCGGTCAATCGAATAGTTGCTGTCCACGGAGAGGACCTCCGGATGGGCGGCCAACTGCTGGCGCGCGGCCTCGGCGGCGGCGGCGTCCGGGAACTGGAGGCGGTAGGCATTGAGGCTGTCAATGCGGCCGGTGACTTTGGCGCCCAGCAACCGGGCCAGTTCGTCAATTTTCGCGCCGGGCTTGAGCCGGAGGATCAGTTCGTTGGGGATGAGCTTGCCCTGGCTGGCTGATTCGGCGGCGCGGGCGGGTGGAATGGATTGGGTTGCGTTCCGCAGGGCGGTGCGGAAGACGAACAGGCGGGGGCTGGCATTGGTGTCGGGGACCAGGGCAAAGTTCAGGTCGCGAAAGAGCAGGCGCAGCGCTTCTCCCGGGGGCAGGTTCTCGAACTTGGCGGAGACATCGCAGGTGGTGTCGGGTTCCAGCAGGATGTGCCAGCCGGTGACGGCGGCGATCTGCTCCAGCAGCGGCCGGAGTTGGGTGGCTTTAATGTCGGCGCTGACTCGATTGCGGTTGGTATCCCAGTTGAAGGTGTCGGCGCTCCAGGCAGAAACGGCCAGCAGCAATAGCAGGGCCGCGCCGAGGCCGCCACCTCGCATGGCACCCGGCCTAAACCGGCCCGAAAAGAAGTTCTTCATGCGCGCCCAATCTGGTTGGAGAAATCGCGGATTCAAGTTCTCTGTCTGACGCGCAATATACACTTAATTCGCAGCAAAGCCAGAAAACCTGGCGAGCCGCCCGGCCCCAGGTTCTTTTTCGCTTCCGGCAAAGCCCCGGGCCGCCGGGCCGCCCGGCCTGAATCAGGGCGCCAGCCGGGAGGAAGCCGGCTTGTTCTTTTCGGCTTTATCGGCGGCTTTGAGGCGGCGGATTTCCTCCGTCCGCAACTCGTGCTCCGTCTCCCGTACCCCCGGCAGCTTGTTCTTCTCCGCCGTCGCCGCCAGCGCCGCCACCTCCGGCGTCGGCAACACCGTCGG
>JAAYVL010000039.1 GCA_012517205.1 Verrucomicrobiota bacterium | reverse complement strand
ACCACGGTGATATTCGGCCGCCCCGTGAAAATCAGCTCATGGCCATGCCCATAGTTCCCGCGGCCCGTGTGCCCGATAATGGCCGCGCGGAATGGGGGAGCCTCCGCGCCGCGCGCCCGCCGGGCCAGGCCCGGCAGGGACATTCCCGCGGCGAATCCCAGCGTCCGGGTCAGAAACTGCCGGCGGGCCAGCAATCCCGGAGCCCCGGCAGAGCCTCCAACCGCCTCGCTCTGTTCGGTCCCGGCCATGCCGCGCCCCTACGGCGCCCGTTCAATCCTGAGGGTATGCGTCACCGGCACGAAAGCGGCCCGGATGGCGGCCGCCAGCGGTTCGCGCTCCCGCTCGGTTTGGGCGGCGACGGCTTCCATATCGGCCTTCGCTTCGGGGCTGCGAAAGCGCGTCTTGATCTGGGTGGTTTCGTACGCCTGTTTGGCGGCCACGGCGGCATCCACCCGGGCAAAGGCTTCGCTAAAGGGATTGCGGGCGAATTCCGCCGCCAGGTTAACCCCGCGCCGCAACTGCTCCCCCGTGAACGTGCGGGCTTCCGCGCCCCAGGTGACCCGGTAGCTCCTGCCGCTCCGGACATTCCGCACCTTGAGCGTCAGCCGGTTCAGCTCCTCGTTAAACGGAACCAGCTTCAGCGCCGACCGGATGCTGCTGTCCGTGGCGGGGTCGTCCGCGCCGCAGACGGGATACGACGCCCCGCCCAGGCCGGCCGGCGCGCAGGCGCAGAACGGGTAGCGCGAGCTTTGAATCACAAACTCGCCCTCCCGGGCGCTCACCAGCCGGTGCCCCGGGGAGAGCGTCATGCGGTTCTTCTTCAACTCGACCTCAAACCGGCCGATGTCGCCCGTAAGCCCCATGCCTTTCAAAAAGGCGTACGCCATCACCAGGTGGCCGGCCCAGCCGGGATGCACGCCATCCTCCCCGGCCAGGGCGTAGCCGGGGCCGTAAACCTGCCGCGCGGTGGCGTCGGCGGTCAGCATGGCCCAGAAGACATCGGCAAACCCAACGCGCTCCGCCTTTGCAATCTCGATGCCGAGATTGCGGAGGCGCCCGAGATTCCGATTCAAGTCCAACCGGGTGTCGTTGGTATGCCGGGTCCAGCCCGGCACCTTGCCCACGATGCCGGGCGCCCCCTGAATCACCCGCACCCCGCGGGCTTTGAACGCCCGCACAATGGCGGTGGAAGCCTCGCGATAGGTCTGGCCGATGCGGTCTTCGTAAGCGCGATACTCATGATCGTTCATGCCGTAGCAAGTGGTGGCCAGGGTCGGCCGGAACCGCAGGCAATCGTTGGTCATGCGCGCCAGGAACCCCGGCGCCCGCTCGCCGCCCCAGCCATATTGCCGCACCGACACGTTCAACTCCGGCACGCAGACCGTCAGGTAATCCTCGATGATGCGCGAATACATTTTCTGCTCCGTAATGGAATCGCCGCAAATGGCAAGCCGGTCGCCGGGCCGCAGGAGCAGCCGTTTCGGCGCGGGCGCCTTCGCCGGCTGGTAAAGCTGCCGCAACGCCTCCGCCGTCTGCGGCGCTGACGCCTGGGCCAGGCCGGCCAGGCCGGCAATAAGCGTAAAGAGAAGAACCTGTTTCGCGCGCATAAGCTTGATGACGCCGATTGTTTAACCCCGGCCGGCCGGCGTCAAGGTTCGAGTCTCCGCGGGCGGTCGAACCGGCGCGCCTCCTTTCCCAACCGTTCCCCCAACGGAGAAACCCCGGCGATGGGCGGGGCCGTTCAAAACAGGAATCAGACGAGGAGATCAGGCAGCAACCCGATGAAGAGATGCAGCCGGTGCAACCGCCGGGTCGGAGAAATGGCTTCCACGTTCCGAAGGCATAGTTTCGGGAAATACGCCATCCCCGCGCGGCGCGGCGCGGCCGCGCTTCCGCCGCCGCCGCCATCCGGCCATTCCGCCGCCGCTCCTCCTCCGGGTTCCCGGCGGCTACGGCGGCGGGTCGGGGAGGCCGCGGCGGGGCCGCCCACGCATCGCCGGTGAAGACGCCGGCCAGGAGGGCGCCAACTTTCGGAACCGGCGCGAGGCCACGCTTTGCGTCCGGCCGTTTTCCTGCGTGAGAATCAGCGCCGCCGCGCGCGGCCAGGAGTCCACCAACGCCAGGCCGCGTTTGACGCCGAGCAGGCTCACCGCCGTATCCAGGCTGTCCGAGGTCGTGGCGTCCGGCCCGATCACGGTCGTTTGTATCCGGCGCGTCAGGCCGAAGCCGGTGGCCGGGTCCACAATGTGCGAGTAGCGGACGCCGTCAATGACGATGAACTGCTCCGCATCGCCGGCGGTGGAAACACCCGCGTTGCGCAGCCGGAGCGGCGCCGGGAGGCCGTTGGTGTCGCCCGCGAACCCGGCCAGCGCAACCCGCCAGCCGCGCCGCCCCGGCGGCGGGTCGCCGATGGCCAGGTCGCCGCTGGCCGCGACGAGGGCGCGGTTAATGCCCCTTTCCTTCAGGAGCCGCAGGGCCTGGTCGGCGGCGTAGCCTTTGCCGATGCTGCCCAGGTCCAGCCGCATTCCCGGCACGCGCAAGGTCACCGTCCGCGCGCGCGGATCCAGCGCGAGCTTCCGCCAGCCGACCGCCGCCCGCGCGGCCGCAATCTCCGCCGCCGTGGGAAGCACGCCCCGCTTGCGGGAGAACCGCCACAGGCGGACAAAGGGGCCGATGGTGGGGTCAAAGGCGCCGTCCGAGAGCCGGGCCACCTCGCAGGCGCGCTGGAGCACGTCAAAAAGCTCCGCGCTGACCGGCACCGGGGTGCCGCTCGGGTGATCCCGCAGGCGGTTCAACTCGCTGTCCGCCTGGTAATCGCTGAGGATGTCCTCCAGGGCGTCTATGCGCTGAAACGCGGCGCCCGCCGCCGCCCGCGCCGCGCCGGGATCGGGCGCATAGAGGGTGATGCGCATGAGGGTGCCCATCGCCGGGTGCGTGAACTCATAGCGCTGCAACGGCTTGCCGCGCGGCGTCGAACAGCAACCCGCCAGCAGCAGGAGCGCGGCGCCCCAGCCGCCCGCCCGCCACCCCCAGCCCGAACGCCGGGAGACGCCCCCACCCCCGGGCGCCGGCGCGGAAACGGCGGAAAACTTCATACGCGACCCGGCCCAACAAAAGGCCGGCCGGCCCGGCCGGCCCGAAACCCCGGCGCTGCCCGGCGGCCGATCAGATCTGGACGGTGGGCGCCGACGGCGGATCCTTATAGATGTCGTGCAGACCCGGCATGGGCGGCTGCAGGGTTCGGAAGGCGCCCCAGGTCATTTTCGCCGGCTCCGTATAGAGCAGGTCGGGGCCATAGCGGAACGTCGAGTTCAGCGCCGCCTCCCAATCCCCGGCCGCGCCGCTGTAGGCCGCCTCGCGCCCCATGATCGCGGTCAGCGTGCTGTCCGTCACCTGCTTGCCCTCGTTCAAATCGGCGTCCCGGAGAATGGCGTTGATGAGGTCAATATGCTCCTGCACGTAGGGGCTCACCTCGGCGCCCGTTTTCCGGTAGCGCCAGGCCGCGCCGCCCTGGGGCTGAATCCGCCCGCCGGGATCGGCGGTGCCCCGGGTGCCCTGCACGGCTTCGCTGACGGAAGACCACGCGCGCTTGATCTGGCCGCAGTAGCTGAACATCCGCGCGCCATTCGGGTATTCATACTCGACGGCAAAGTTATCCCAAATCTCGCCCGACTTGCCGTCCAACTGCTGCCGCGCGCCCATCCCCCAGCATTTCACCGGGTGATCGCCCACGATCCAGTTGCAGACATCTATATTATGCACGTGCTGCTCGCAAATATGGTCGCCGCACAGCCAGATATAGTGATACCAGTTGCGAATCTGCTTCTCCAGCTCGGTGGCGCCGTGGTCGCCGCGATGCCAGATCGGCCCGCCGTTGACCCAGTAGGCGCGCAGCGTGTGGATGTCGCCAATCGCGCCGTCCCGGAGGCGCTGGACCGTCTCCACATAGCCCCCCTGGTGGCGGCGCTGCGTCCCGGCGACAACCTTCAGGTTCTTTTGCCGCGCCGCCGCCGCCGCCGCGTACATAATCCGGCAGCCGGGGCCGTCCACCGCCACGGGTTTCTCCATGAACACATGCTTGCCCGCCGCGACGGCCGCCTGGAAATACGCCGGCCGGAAACCGGGCGGCGTGGCCAGAATGGCATACTGGACATTCGGCACCTCCAGCGCCTTCTGGAAGCCGTCAAAGCCGCTGAAACACTTGTCCTCGGACAGGCCGAAGTTCTCCACGCCCTTCCGGGCGGCGTCGGGAAAGATGTCCGCCACGCCCGCAATTTTGCCCTCCACCCCGGCGGCCTTGGCCGCTTCCAGGAAGTCCCGGCCCGCGCCGCTGCCGCGCCCCCCCAGGCCGATGATCACGGCGTTGATCACCCGCGGGCTCTGGGCGTGGAGCACCGCCGGAAAGCTCGCCGCGGCCGCCGCCGAGGCGGCCAGAACCGTCGAGTGCTTAAGGAACTGGCGGCGCGAAACCGCCGTCGAAGACGAGGAGAGATGATCAGGCATAGGTCCTTTCAGTTTGATGCGTTGGTTTAACATTAAAATCTCAAGCGCGGGTTCCGGCGGCCCCGGCGCCGCTAGTCTTTTTCCACGCCGCTGGTCCAATACTTCTGCATCTGCTCGATCGTGGGCACCTGCAGCGGGCGCACGAGGCGGAAGCCGACCCATTGCGCGTCGGAGAAATACCAGATGCTCTTGGGCAACTGCGGGTCCTGCATCTTCCAGGCCCGATCCGAGCCCCGCCGCGCCGCGCTGCGGCACTGGTCCGCCTCGTCGTCCCACGAGCCGCCCCGCACCGAGTGGGGATAGGGCTGGGTCGCCTTGTTCCACGGCTCCACGCTGACGCCCGCCGCGGCGCATTTCTGGTAGTAGTCCGGGGCGTATTGATCCAGCACCCATTCCACCACGTTGCCGCACATGTCATACAGCCCCCACGGGTTGGGCTTTTTCTTGCCGACCTTCTGATACTTGAAATCGCTGTTCTCCGCGTACCAGCCATACTCGCCCAGCTTGGCCGGGTCGTCGCCGAAGAAATAAGCGGTGGTCGTGCCCGCGCGCGCGGCGTATTCCCACTCCGCCTCGGTCGGCAGGCGGTAAAACTGCCCGGTCTTGGCGCTGAGCCACTGGCAATACTTGTTGGCGGCATGCTGCGTCATGGCGATGGCCGGGAAGCCTTCCTTGCCCATGCCAAAGCTCATCTCGACATACGGCCGGGAGGGGTGCGTGACGGCGTCCGCCAGCTTGTCCCCGGCGGCATCGGTCGGGAGGGTGGCGCGGGTGCGCCGCTCCTCGTCCGGATACATGAACAGCTCATACTCATTCCAGGTGACCTCGCACTGGCCCATCCAGAAGGGGGCGATCTTCACCTTGTGCTGCGGGCCTTCGTCCGGCTTGCGCCCCGCCTCGCCGGCCGGGCTGCCCATCACAAACTCGCCCCCGGGGATCGGCACCATCACAAAGCTCACCTGCGTCCCCGGGATGGTGTTGGTGTACGGCTTCATCCCCTCCGGCCCCGCCACCGCCGGCTGCGCGGCGATGCGCGCATGAATGTCCGGAATAATGACGTTGTCATTGTCCGCCAGGGAAGCCAGGCTGCCAGCCGCGCCGGGAGCGCAGGCGCCGCCGCTGACCTTGAACATTTGATAGCGCGTGGAAAACTTGCCCCCCGCCGGCTGGGAAAAGACGATGAACCCGCCCGGCGCCGCCGCCGCGCAGGTGAACAAATCATTGTTGGCCGGCAGGCGGTGCGCCAGCGCCGGCGCCCGCGTCCCGTCAAAATCATACAACCCGGCCTTCTCGCCCTCCCCAAAAATGACCAGCAGCTTCCGGGCGCCGCCGCCCTCGAGCGCCACCACCCGCCGCACCGGCTGCCCGAGATCAAAACTCGCGCCCGCGCCAAACCGGAACGTCCCGGCCGCCGGCTCCTCCACCGGCCGCACCGTCACGCGGCTCTCCCCGGGCTTATAGACGATGAACTCGCACAACGGCGAGCCGCGAAACCGCCCCACGGTATAATCCGACCCGGCGGGCAGCCCTTCCGCCGACGCCACCACCACCGGCTTGGCGCCGCTCACATCCAGCACCCGCAGCATGTCCCCATTGTCCCCCTGCACCAAACCGCAGACCAGCTCCCGCGACCCCGCCTTGAGCGCCACGCGGTTGCCGCGCACGGCCGCCCCGGGCAGCGTCTCCTCCGCCAGCTTGGGAAACTCCGCGCCATCATTGCGCAGCAGCACGCCCAGGTTCGGATCGGGCGAATTATAGATCGAGCCCACGGCCAGGTCCGCCAGCTCGGTGTTCCCCGCGCCGCCCACATCCACCGCGACGATCGTATTGGGGCCCAAAGCGGCGGTGAACGGCAACGCCACGGGCTTGCTCGGCGCCGTCGCGCTGGAGACATCCACCAGCGTGATCTCGTTGGCGTCGGGCGAGGTGAACGCCAGCGCCTCCTGGTCCTTCTTCAGCAACGGCCCGAGGCTGAACCCGGTGACGTCCTTGAGGCCGCTGGGCCGGCAATCCACCCACGTAAAAACCCCCGGCGCCAACTGGTAGCCCAGCCGGAACTTCCCGCTGCTCTTGTCCACGATCACCAGGTCGGCGCGCCCGTCCCGGTCAAAGTCGCCCCCGGCAAAAAACTCCTGCGGGGTTTCGTAAATCAACGCGGGGGCGGCGGATTCCGCCGGAAGCGGCAGCGGCGCCAGGGACAGAAACGATAGCACCGCCGCCAATGAAGCATAGTATTTCATACGTCAAAACGTGGGGCTCAGTGTTGCGGGCTTCCGGCGGGTTGTCAAACCCGGAACGCGGCAAAATTGCCGGCCGCCCCCCGCCCGCGCTTTCCCCCCGCGCCCGCCGGCCCGCCCGTCAGCGGTGGAACTTCAACGCCCGCCGCAGCGTGGGTTCGATGGCCCCGGCCATCCGATAAAAACCCAGGTCCGTCGCGTGCACCCCGTCCACCGTGCCCTCCCGGTCATCGCCCGTCAAACCCGCCCCGGACACATACCACAGCTGCCGATCGCCCGCGCGGACCCACTGGCGGTGCAGCTCGCGCAGCCGCGCATTGGACCGCGCGCAGCGCCCGGCCTGCGGCCCCAGCGATTCGCTGTCGGGATAAACCGCGTGCTCCACCAGCACGATGGGCGTCCGCGGATGCGCCTTCCGCAGGATCGCAATGAACTCCCGCAGCCGCGGCGCCACCCACTCCTCCTTCATGTTGGGGAGCGGGTCCAGCACGTAGGCCGCGGGATCCAGCTCCGCGAGCAGGCGCGCCATCTCCGGCTCGCCCCACGCGTTGCCCGAAAACCCGAGGTTGATCGCCTCCCGGTCCAGGCGCCGGCCCAGGATCGCCGGATACGCCATGCCCGGCCGCGCCGCGCACCCGCCCTGCAAAATGGAGGTGCCATAGAACACGACCGGCTTCCGCCCCGGCTCCCGCGCCGGCGCGGCTTCCAGCTTCGCCCCGGCCGGAAGGCCGATTTGCACCTCGGTCACGCCGTTATACAAAGGCAGGTAAAGCAAATACTCGCGCCGCATCGGCGGCAGTTCCCGCGCCAGCGTCTTCTCCTCGGTCGGATACTTCTCCGCGCGCCCGGCGCCCAGCCAGCGCCACCGGCCTTTATCTTTGACGTAAAGATCCACCCCGCTCACCCCGCTGGCCGGCATGTGCGCCATGGCCAGCCGCTCGCTCCGCAGCGTCCACCGCGCCGAAATCGCCGTGGCGTCCGTGACAAATCGCACCGCCAGCCCCGCGGAATCCTGGCTCAACCCCCAAACCGCGCCGCGCACGATCCCCTCCGCGCGCCCCGGCAGCCGGTCGTAATACTGCCGGGTATCCCGCCACCCCTTCCCCTCCAGAACCAGCCCCCGCGCATCATGCCACTGCCAGCCGCCATCCGGCTCCGCCGCCTGCCCCGAACCCATCGCCGCCGCCAGCAAACACCCCAGAAGGGCAACCACTGCCTTATCGGTAATTTGACGCATAATCGTGCTAAACAAAGCCGCCGCGAAAATACCCCGCCGCCGCAGCCAACTCCAGCGGGAATAGTAGCGCGTGCCCTTGGTGGCCTGACGCCTCGTCCCGACCGCTTCCCGAACCCGCACCCGCCGCAGTTCGTCCAGTTTCTCATTCAAGAACACCGCCTTGAACCCAATGGGCACCGTCTGGATGCGCCGAAAGCGCTTGCCCTTGCGGATGATCTCCCGCCCTTGGCAATGGGGACAAACCATCAAACAAGGGGCCACCGTCAGGTGAAACCCGGCCGTTCCGCGACGATATTCGGTGCGGACATACTCGTAACCTTCCCGCACCCCAAAGGCATGATAAAGCAGACTTTGGCTCACCCACCCAGACTACCCTCCCCGCCCCAAAAACAAACCCGCCGGATGAACCCGAAAAACCAGGACGCGTGGCAACACCCAACCGCCCGTTCCGGGGTTGCCGAACGTTCACGTCCACTTCCTCCCGCCTTGAAACGTCCTTTTACATCATCCGCAAGTCGTCCATCCCTCCATTCCGGCTCAGGCCCGCGCCCAAACCCGCCCCACCCGCCCCAGCCAGCCTAACGCTCCCATTAGGTCGTGTACAACGGGGGTACAAAGGAGGCTCAAAGGGGTCTCATGCTTATTTTCCATGTGCTCCTGCCGGGCTTCCGATGTACTCCCCTTGTACATGGCTCGAAAGGACGGAGAAGAGACGGCCTCGCGGGCGGCGGTGGAGGCTGGGGCGGCGGCGGGCTTCGATTTCTTAACCGTTGCCGTTTCAGCCGCTT
>JAAYVL010000059.1 GCA_012517205.1 Verrucomicrobiota bacterium | reverse complement strand
TAAAGACTGGCAGCCCGCTGCCCGGAGCCGGATAGGGGAAAAGTTTCGATATTGAACCCGGTATTGCAGCTCATGTGAGCGCCGAAATCGTTGATGAAGTTGACGGTTTCCGACCACCCACGATACGGCGGCGCCGTGACCGGCAGCGCCCCCATGTTGAAATTGGTGAAGTTGATCCGGAACTCGGCATGGTTGATGAAGGTGGACGCAACAATGTTCGGCGGAATTTCCGGAGGACACTGGACGACGGTCCAATTCTCGTAGGTCTGGCTCCAGGCCGCCGACGTCAGCGCCAATGCCACCAGACCCAAAATTGACTTCTGCTTCATAAAGAATCGCTCCGACAGGGCGCCCCGGCCGATCCCGTGGTCATGGAGACGCTGCCACATTGATAACATAACTCTGTTGAACGGTGCGGCCTGCGGCGTCCCTGGCCACAACGATAAAATTAAAGAACCCCATCTGCCCGGGTGTACCGGAAATGTGCCCGCCCGACGAAAGCGTCAATCCTGGCGGCAGAGCGGGTGAACCCGCTGCCAGCGACCAGGTAATGGGAGTTTGCCAGTTGGGCGTGGCCGCGCTGGTGTATAACTGGGCGCTGTACGCGCTACCCGTGACGGCATCCGGCAGATACGGCGGGGAAACCTGGACCAGCACCTGGTTTTCGAGGCTGGCCAGGCTGGTGCCGCTGGGATAGATGATCGGCGCATTAGTGCTCGCGTCAAAAGAAGCCCAGGTGAAATTAAGCAGCGCCCCAAACTCATCCACGAAAAGCGGATAGGTGCCATTAAGGTAAATTGGCCCGACCTTGTTAAACTGGAAAGAAACCGGCCCGCGAATAACCCCCGGCCCCGCCAAGCCCGGCTGCGCACCCGTGAGGTCAAAGCTGGGAGTGGAGCGCGTCACCGTCGGAATGGATGGCATGCTCCCGGCCAGATCCGCAGCGGTGAATAATATGTCGGGCGCGGTGACCACGCGCCGGACCTGTTGGGGAATGAGAATGGTTCGGTTGGTGCCGCCGACCAATTCATTGGTCACGAGGGTTAAAGTGTAATTATTGGTGATGGGACTGTAGAACTGCCCGATTAAAGAATCATAATCCCGCCGGATAAAGGTCACCTTCTCGATTCCCTGCCGAAGCCCGATGCTGTTGGACAAACACACCACCGGATTGATTTGGAAGACGTCGTGGATGAAGCGCTCAATGACCACCTGGTTGAAAGTGTTGGTATTGCCAGCGGGCGTATTGGTGTCGCCCGTGGGCGTGTTGGTGGCCGACAGCAGCGCATTGGTGTAGTAATTGGTCAGCGTGGCCTGCCATTGGGCAATGGAAACGCCGCACATATTGGTCGGCAAAATAAAGTATTGCCCCGACACTATATTGGTAGGGAAGACAACGCGGTGAGTATTGGTCACCAAAGGACTGCCCGCGGGGCTCCAGGGAGCATTCGTGATGGCGGTGGTTTCAATCGCCAGCCAAACCGTATTGGTATGGTCGGCGATTTCGGGCAACGGGACGACGGTCCAGGTGTTGTTAATCTTTTTCACCGTCGCCAAGTTGTTAAAAGTATGATGATACCAGGTCTGGACGGTGAGCGTACGATTGGTCGCAAACTCCAGATGCTGCGGAGTACCGACTGGATCGAACGGGTAGTTGGTAAAGTACGCGGTAATATTGGTCACATATACATTGGTGAAGATCGGAATCGAGGAAGCAATGCTCAGGCCGGGGAAAAGCGCCTGCAATGTGGCCGCGTCGTTGGTTATCGCCTGGGAAGCCAGGAACGTGAGGTTCGACATGAACAACAGGTTCGTCAGGCTGGTATCCACCACGTAAGTGACGGCGTTGGTTCCGCTTCCTTCGAGATTGATGTTATTGGTGCGGTAGAGATGGCGCAGCCCGCCCATGTCATCCCGGGTCAGCCCGGTATGAAACCAGCCATAAAAGGTCTCGTCGGGCAACGTAAGTTTGGGCGTCGCCAGCGCGCTGTACCTGGCCGAAGCGTCGGCATGTGGATCCACCAAAAACTCGACGGCGTCACCGAAATCATACGGGGTGCAGATTTGCTGGATACCGTAGGTAAACAAGGTGCCGTTGACATAGCGCGTCGGTTCCCCCGTCACCGGATCGAAATTGCGCTGCACCACAGCGAAATCAAACTGAGGGCAGGCCAGCGAGGGCGGCAGAACCCGGGCGCGAATACACCATGTCCAGCGCTCCGGATCAATCAACCCCAACCGCTCGATGAGCAACTCCATGATCGTGGACTTCAAATCGTAAAGGTGCAGGGCTGCGGCCGTGTAATTGATGCGGCTGGCTTCGAGCGGAAACTGGTTGAGGTCCGCATCGGAAGCATTGGGCAGGTTGTTGAAAACCGCCACCGCGGCATCCACCGCCGCCACCCCTTCCGCGCCGAAATAGTCGAGGAAGCTCTGGTCACAGGCATAATATAACACCTTGTTGTTCCAGCGGAATTCCTCCCCCCAGTTCTGCGGATGCCAGGCAAAGTCATTGCCATGGATCACCCAACCGCTGCTTGGGTAGGTTATGTAATGGAACTTCTGATACCCCATTGTGATGTCCTGCCACGATTCGCCCGGCCCCAGCATCGAGAAGGCAGCCGCCGACGGCGCGACGAGCGCCAGGCCCAGCCCGAACATCCAGCCCGCCCACTGTCTTATATTAAAAAAACGCGACATATCAGAAGCTCCATTAGCGCACGCGCAACACCCGGTAGTAACCAGCCGCCGAGCCGCCAACATACATGGAATCCGTCGTGCCCGGGGCGAAGCGGACGCCCCCGAGGTTGGCCCACTGCTTGAGATTGGACGATGCCTGCACCTGATAGATCAAGCCCGGCTGGGTGTTCCAGTCCAGGAACGGTCCCTGCGGCGTGGGGTGGAGCTTGACGCGCAGGACGCTGGCCGCATTGATGGGAGAAGTGCCGGCCAGAAACTCCTCAAGGTTGGAAGCGCCATCCCCGTCGGTATCGGCATTCGGCGGATACAGCAAAAGCCAGCTATAAAGGTCGGAGCCAAAATAATAAACCATCCACTCATACGGAATGCCGCCCCAGGTGAGCGTGCCGTAAGTAGTGTTGGTCGTCGCACCGGAAATGGGCGAGGCGCGGCCGTCGGTCAGGATGTAAGCCAGGCGGAAGGAATGGGTGGAATTGGGCGCCAGGCCGGTCATGGTCCACCAGGCGTTGGTAACCACCGCCGTCGGCGTCGCCGCCCCGTCGGCATAGACCTCGTAAGCGGCCACTGTGAGCCCCGCCAGGGGCGGCCAAGTCACGCTCAGGGCATTCGAGCTCAAAACGGTCACAAACGGCGGGTCCGGCGCCGCCAGCGACTGAACCTGGCGGGCATAGCGTTGGGCGTAAAGGTCGAAGCCCGAGGCCAGGCCAGTGAAACTGCCCCAAACCACGAGAAACCGGTCGGCCCCGTCAGCCGCCGCCACCGGATGCACCTGCGAGCCGACCGTCGTGGTGTTGACGAGAAATTCATCGCCGGACAGCGTTAAATCGCTGCGCAGGAACCGGCCGACCACGCCCGCGCCCGAGCCATCCTGGCCCAGGCTGGTCCAAACCGCCAGCATTTCGGTGCCGTTCAGCGTCAGCGTCGGCGCATACTGATCCCCAAGGCGTTGCTGGTTCAGGCGAACCGCCGCCCCGGCAGCAGACCCGGTGTGCTGGAAAGCGCGGGCATAAACATCCCAACTGTTGGTCCAAAGGCTGGCCAGGTCTTTCTCGGACCAGGCAACAATAAACCCGCCATTGGGCGCGGCCACGACATGGGGATTGGCGCAGACATTGGTGGAGGAATTGATGGCCAACTCCGCGCTGGCGGGCGAACCGTTCGCATTGAAAATCCGGGCGTAAAGGTCCACGCTGTTCTCGAAGCGCTGCTGCTCGGACACCCAGGCCACGACAAACCGGCCATCGCTCAACGCGGCCACGGACGGCGTGCGCTGGTTATAGCTGGTGAACTGGTTGACCAGCCATTCGCCGCCCACTTTTTGGCCGCTCGGCGTAAGCACCTGCGCATAAACATCCTGCAGGCTGTTGGCGCTAAACTGATTATAGCTGCCCCAGGCAATCACCACGTTGCCATTGGCCAGCGGCGCCATGGCCGGCGCGATTTGGAAGTTGTTCGTAAACGTATTGACCAACACATCGCTGTGGGGCGTCACCCACGTGCCGCCGGACGACAGGAACCGGGCGTAGATATTCTGGGAACCGCGCCGCCCGCCCTGCCAGGCAAACGCCACCCCGCCGCCGCTCAACCGGCAAACCTGGGGAAATTCCTGATCGCCCGCGCTCAACGCATTGACGCGGAAAGGGGAATAGGTCCCGGACAGGCTGCTGTTGAGTTGCAACGCGCTGATCCCCAGGCCGTCGCCGTCCGTGAGGTTGTCCTCCCAAACGAGGTAGCCGCCGGTGCTTCTAAGGCTCAGGCCGGGATGAACCTGGTCGCCGGTTAAAGCCCCGGCGATGGCGTACTCCACCCCGTTGGTCTGGAAGAGGTTGGTCTGGCCCACCACCGCCACGGGCGCGGCAAAGACCAGGAGCGCGCCCGCGACCAGCGACCGGGCAAACAGTGGCAAAGACATACGTTCAAGCATTACAATGACCTCGGGTTTGACGCTCACAGCCGCAGCGGATTAAACAGGCCGGCAGGTCACGGGGGTCAGTTCCTTTCCGCTCCCGCCACCACGGGCGGCTGCGCCGGAAAGCCCGTCTGCGCAAACGGCATTTCTTCGTCCGTATGCAGCCGGTTGCCGGCCGGGTCAATCAGCGTCGGCGTCACAAAGATCAGCAGGTTCTTCTTCCCGGAAGTCTTGGACTCGCTGCGGAAGAGCCGGCCCACCAGCGGCAGATCGCCCAGCACCGGCACCTGGTCCTTGATCGTCGTCACCGTCTCGGAAAGCAGCCCGCCCAGGACCACCGTCTGGCCATCCCACACGTTGACCGTGGAAACCACCTGCCGCACCGTGAAATGCGGCAGCACAGTGGGAACCATGATCAAGCCGCCCGCCAGCGACTGGTTGATCGCCGTGGAAGCGCCCACTTCATTGGGATTGTCGTAGCCCACAAACTCCGTCAGCGTGGGAATCAAAGTCAGGTTAATGGTGTAGCCATCCGACAGCACGCACGGGATTACGTCCAGCACCGGCCCCAGTTCCATCTGCTCGGGAATCGGATAGACCACCGTGGGCTGGGCCTGGTTGACCGTGGTCCCCGTGCCCGTGGACACCCCGGTGGACTGCGCCTGGCTGAAGCTATAGCTGGTAATAATACTCTTCACGTCCGCCGCCTTCATTTGCGCCTGCCGTCCGCTGGTGGTGGTGACCTCGGGCTGCGCCAGCAGCTCGGCTCCCTGCCGCTGCTGCAGCGCCTTGATGACCAGCCGGAATTGCGGGTCGGTCAGGATGCCGGTAAGCGTAAAAAGCGTCGTGGAGGGATTGCGCAAGCCGGAGGTCAGAAGACCATCCGTGGCCGTGGGCGCAATGGTGGTCGGCGGCGAAGCATACGGATTGCCGGGGAACACTCCCAGGGGATTGGCGGGAGTCGGTTGGCCGGTAAAGGACGGGGCGGTGCCGGCTTGCCCGCCGAGCTGGCCGCCATTCATCAGCACGTTCCCCAAAAACCAATCAAAACCCAGGGCCTTGGTGTCACTCTGCGAGATTTCGATAATCTTCGACTTGATATTGATCTGGGGCGGCACGGTATTCAGCACCTGGATGGCCGCTTCGATCATATCCAAATCCTGCAGCGTGGCCCGCGCAATGAGCACCCCCTGCCGATCGTTAAAGAACAGAGCCTTGCCAGGGTTCCGTGAAGGATCCAAGTCCACCCCCAGGCTGGAAAAGAAGTTAATGACCGCGCGCGACACCTCCGACATGTCGTTGGTCCGCGTCAGATAGTTCAAGCCCCCGGCCGTCTCGCCTCCGCCCATCCCGCCGCCGCCCTGCCGTCCTCCCATAACCGTGCCGCCGGCGATGCGCACCCGGGCCATAATCGCGCCCGAGATCTGGTTCTGGTTCTGCCCGCCGGTCATGCCGCCGGTCGCGCCGCCAAAGCCGCCGCCGCCGGTGTTCTGACCCACGTTCATGGACTCGCCAAAGACATAGGACCCCACCCCTTGCAAGCCCTGGTAGAACGTATTCGGGTCCACTTTGAACGTGCGGATATACAAAGGCTCGGGGGTCGCCTCGCGCGGCTTCAACGAGAACACCACGGCGTAGTCCTCGATGGAGTATTTTATCGGCTGATCGGCCACCCGCACGATGGCATCCAGCGCATCCGCCAGCCGGACATCCGTCAGGGCCGGGTTAATCTTAATCGCAATCGAGCTCATATCCACCTGCTCCGGCATGGGCGCCGGAAGAGGATTGCCGTCCGGCCCCAGAACCATCGGCTGGGGGCCGGCGCTGGCATTTTCCCCGGCCTGGTGAATGAGGAAATTGATGCCGCGCTTCTCCGGATCGCGCTTCTTGCACTCGTCGTTCAGGTTGATGATCACCTCTCCCAGCGGCAGGTTGTCATATTTCACGCTGTCGAGCCGGATGCGGTCGAGTTTAATCATGATGGCCTGCCGCCCCTGGCCGGTATGGATCAGGTTGGTCTGGGCGTAAGGATTGGGCACCAGCAGCTTTTCCCGGCTGACCGGGTTGGCCCAGGCCTGTTCCACGGCGCGGATGTCCTCCCGCATCGTCACCTCATGCCGCTTGGCGGAGCGGATATACTTGGCTTCCGATACGAGGTTCAGGTAGTAGAGCGCGGCTTCACTATGCGGGTCTATCCGCAGCGCCTGCTTGAGCTTGGCCTCGGATTCATCCAGCTTGCCCATTTCATACAGCAGCTTCCCGTCATGCACCAGCGTGCTGGCGGTGATCTTTTCCTCGGCCACGGTCGGGACCTGGCTGCGCACTTCCTCACTGGGGATCGTGCCGCGCTGGCCGGCGAGCAGTTTCTCGTTGCCGCGCTTGAATTCCACCGCCGCCGCATGCGTGGGGTCCACCCGCAGCACATCATCCACCTGCGTCCGCGCCTCCCGATAATCGCCGCGCCGCTGGGCCGCCCGCGCCAGTTCCAGCCGCACCGCGGCCAGGCCGGCGACGGTCTGCTCCCGCTCCGCCTCCACCCCGGTGCCAATCTTCTGCACCAGCTCCCAGGAATCATCATACAGCTTGGCGGCGGAAGCCAGCGCCCGGCGCTCCTGCGCCGCCTGCGCCTCCGCCAGCTTCTGGCGCAGCGTAATGCGGTGGGCCTGGCGATAGACCGCTTCGTTAACCGCGGCGTCCTGCGGCGCGAGCTGCGCGAAAGCCCCCGGCGCGGCGGCGGCTAGTAAAATCAATGCGAGCGGCAAAGAGGCTGCTTTAATCATATAATCTCAGTTGCGTTTGGCTAAGGACAAACGGGTTTCAAGGTGCGGCAACGGCACTGTGTTTGATGGTCCATTTCTTCAAATTCGACTTGGCTAACAATACTATTTCGTCCTCCGTGATATCAACGATATTGTATTCCTCGCCGCCGAAAGTCAGCAGCGCGCCCACCCGGCGCGCATTCCAAACCTTGTTCTCCGGGCCGTATTTCAAATCCACCACGTACCCCTCGACGCGCTGAAACGGGTGGTCTTTGCTGATTTCCACGCGCTGGCCGCCGTCGTTTAATTCGAGCGCCACCGTCGCGTTGGCCGGGTTGTTCGGCAGCGGGCGCACCTCGCGCACGGCAAACACCTCGTTCTTGTCGCCCTGCCGGCAATACCGCTGCTTCTTGCGATCCCGCGGGTTGAGCGCCGCTTCATTCTCGATCCCAATCCGGCAGCGCAATCCCGAATCGGTCATCGTCACCTCATCCAGCGCCAGCTTCAGGTAAAGGGGCGTCTGCCGGGTCACCACCACCGCGTTCGGCCCCACACTGCTCGCATCCGCCTTCAGCAGCCGGCCCTCGGGCGTTTTCTGCCACAGCATCGGGTTGAACAGCTTGTTCGGCGCGGAAAAATCCACCGTCGCCGGCACCGCCGCCCGCTTGAGCGCCGCGTCCGCCAGGCTCAAGTCCAGGTTGGTCAGCGGCTGGACGTTGCGCGAAATCAGCCGGGTGCGCATCTCATCGAGTTTCTGCTTTTCCCCGGCTATCTTGAGCGGCAGAAAGGCCACCGCCACCGCCAGGCCCAGCAGCACCACGCCCAGCACGACCTTCTCGTAATGTTTCTTCAGGAAATCCATTTTACTTGGGGGCCAGCAGTTTCACCACCTCCAGCATCAGGGTGACTTTTAATTGCCGCTCATCCAGGGCCGGCGTCGGCCCCCGGCTGACGGGCGCGGCGGCCACCGGCATCGGCGGCACGTAGCGCGGCTGCATCGGGGCGGGGGCGGGAGCCGGTCCCAGCGAACGGCCCGCGCGCCCGTAACGTTCTTCAAAGGACATGGACGGCGGCGCCTCGGCCGCCATCGAAGGCGGCGGCGCGGCGGGCGTCGGCGACGCGGCGGGCGTCGGCACCACCGCCGGCATGGTATACATCACTGGCGCCGCCGGCGTGGCGGGCGCCACCACCGCCGGCGCCGGCTCGACGTTAATCGTCTTCACCTGCAAGCTGTAGGGCGAACTGGCAAAGCCGGCCAGCACCCCGGCCAGCTCCGAGCTGAAACAGTGAAACACCACCTCGTAGGGCGTGAGCACCGCCAGCTCATTCGTCTCGGAATGCTCCGGCAAATAATCCGTCTGCGGCCCCTTGTAATCGTCCTCCGAAATCCGCTCGCGCCGCAGGCTTTCCAGCGAATTGATGTTCGCCTGGAACAGCACCTCGCAAATGGCCTTCACCTCGCCCAACTGCACCGCCAGCAGGTCCGGGCTGCCCGCGGCATAGGCCAGCCGATGCCTTTGCGCCGCAAACGAAAAGCTATACGCCGCGGAACTGCCGCTCTCCCGCCCCGGCAGCGTCACGTTGGCCTTGGTGGCGGCGCGTTGCAGCCCATCAATCGTCCGGCTGAGCGCCGAGCTGAATTCCTGGCTGGTGACGTTCGTCGACTCGGTCGCGGGAATGCGGGGACACGGCTGAAAATGCGCGCGGGCCTTCTGCAAACAGGCCTGCAACTCCGCCTGCTGCTCTTTGGCGGCCTTAATGTTATCCACCTTGTCGGAGCCGGGATGGGGCCTTTGCTCATTCAACCGCTTCAGCTTGTCGTACTGTTCCTCGAGCTTCCCCAGCGTCTCGGCATTCTCCTGTCCTTTGGAATAAAGATACCAGCCGGCCAGCCCCATCAGCACCAGCGCCACGAAGCTCCCCACCAGAAAATACAAATTGCGCTTGATCCAATCCATAACCTAGAGCTTTAACGGGTGCCGAAGCCGGGCGATAATGCTGAAGGTGAACGTGCCCGTCTGCTCATCGTGGGTCACATCACTGGCCGTCCGGGTCGCCTGCGGATCCGGATCAAACAGGGGGCTGTTCTGCAATTCATGCAGCATGGCGTAAGCGATGCCCTTGTCCGCATCCGCCTGCCCCGAAACGTCCTTCACACTCACCGCGCGGAAAGTAAGGTTGAGGGTCGCGACCGCATTGGTATCCGTAACGGCGGCATCTGTCGGCTCCATGCCCTCCCCCGGGGTCGCCGGCGGCTCGGCGGCCACCCCCGCCGGCACCGGCTCGGCGGACACCTGGGGCGCCATCGCCGCCATCTCCAAATGATAGCGCCGCGCGAATTCATCATCTTCGGGCAGCCGTCCCGGCGCCAGCCCGGGCGCCAGGCCCGGCCCCAGACCCGGCTCCGCGTCCCCGGTCGGCCGGGGCGGGGTCATGGTCAACTGCTCGATCCACACGCCCGCCTCGGTGCGCAGCTTGCTCTTGGTCGTCTGCTCCACCCGCATCAGGGCCTGCCGCAATTCGCCAAACACATCCACCCAGTAATACCGGTCCTGAATCCAGCCCACCACCCGGTCCACCTCCGCCCGCGTCTTCTGCATTTCGCCGTAGGCCGACTTGAACTCCCTTTCCTTCTGCTGCAGCGGCGCGACATCCTTTTCCACGTTGGCCAGCACCTCCCGCTTCACGGCGGCCAGTTTGTCAAACAGGAACCCCATCGCCGCCACCACCGCCACCAGGCTGCACACCGTCGCCAGCAAATACGGCTTCTTCTGGTTGAAACTCTGCCAGCGCAGCGTGCTCGCCGGCATCAAATTCAGCTCCACCGGGCAGCGCGCCAGGTTGCGCAGCCCCAGCCCCACCACCTCGCCCAGCGAATGCGCCACCCGCGCCAGTTCCTCGAGGTTGAGCCCCGGATCCAACTGGATGTTGCGCAGCGGGTTGAAATACTCCACCGGCACATTCAGCTTCTCGGCGAAAAACTGCGCCGTATACGGCATCACCGACGCCCCGCCCGACAAAAACAGCCGCTGCGGCGCCGAGCCGCCCTGCTGGCCGCGGTAAAACTGCATGGTCTGGTTGACCTGGATATGCAGCCGCGTCATAAACTGCCGGGCAATCTTGGAGATCGCCGCCTGGTGCGGGTTATCCGGCTCCTCATACGCCCCGCCCAGGCTCACAAACCCCTCGTCAATCTTGAGCTTCTCCGCCGCGTCAAACTTCAGCTTCGCCTCATTGGCAAAATCCTGCGTGATGGAGTTCGCCCCCAGGTTGATGCTGCGCGAGAAAACCTTGCCCTTCTCAAAAAACAGCAGGTTGCTGGTCTTGGCGCCAATATCCAGCAGCATCGTGCAATCCTCCAGGTCGCCATAATTATAGCGAAACGCATTGCACAGCGCCGCCGGCGAAACATCCGTCAACTGCAACTGCAGCCCCGCCGTCTCCGTCACCCGGAACAACCCCTCCACCACGTTCGCCTTGATGGCCACCAGCATCACCTCCAGCTCCCCCCCGGGCGTCGTCCCGAGAATCTGGTAATCCCACACCACCTCGGCCAGCGGAAACGGCACATTCTGCTGCGCCTCATACTGGATCATCTGCGTCACCTTGCCCGCCTCCACCGGCGGCAGCTTGACGAACTTGGAAAACACGTGGAACCCCGGGGCGCTGACATTGATCTTCCGGGCCTTGATCCCCTGCTCGGCCAGGATCTCCTGCAACGCCTTGAGAATCACCGCCTCGCGGGTGCTTTCCTGCGCCCCCTCCGCGCCCAGCGCCTTGAGGCCGTATTGCTTCAGCCGCAACCCGCCCGCCTCGTTGACCTCGAACTCGGCCAGCTTGAGACTGCCCGCGCCAAAATCAACCGTTAAAAATGACTTCGTATTCAGCATTGCTGTCGTGGCTTGATGCCAACAAATCTTTTGCCGCCCGGGTTGGGTTAACCGGCAGGCAGCCAAGGGTGGTTACCGATAACCCCACCCACAGTCAAACAGAAAAAGAAAAAACCCAAGGGCCGTCCAACCCTAAGCCCCTAGCCCGGCCGCGCCGTCTCATGATTAAACCACGCGCCTTACCACAAACCATGCCAAGCCGCTTTTCCCTTGATTTCCGCCCCCTTCCCCAAATCGCGCGTGTGAACTTCACGCAAAAGGCGCGGCTCCCGCGCACCCTCCCGCCGCCCGCCGCGCTCCTCCGCCGCCGGGCTTCCGGCCCGCGCCCGCGCCCGCTTCCCGCCGCTCTCATTCCGCCCCGGCCGGGGGCCCGTGCCCCCGCCGCCGAATGCGCAGTTGCGCTTCCCCCGGCCTCGGATACACTAATCCTCATGATACCAATCACGCGGGCTTTAAGCGCCGAACACCGGATGTTCGAGGCTCTGTTTGACGAAATCGAAGCGTCGTTGAGCCACCTCAAGCATCTGGCTGACATAAAACAACTGGCGCGCCTGGTGGAAGGAATCCTGCGCCAACACGCCCGGGTGGAAGACGATTTGCTGCTGCTGGCCCGCGGCTTTTCCCGCACGGAACTGCGCCGCTTCGAGCAAACCCGCCACGAACACCAGGAAATTGACGGCCGCCTCACCCGCATCCGCGCCGCCCACGCCCTGCCCGAAGCCCGCACCCTGCTCCGGGGCGCCCTGGCCGCCTCCCGCCGGCACTTCAAAAACGAAGAACGCAAAGTCTTCCCCACCGTGGAAAAAGTCATGGACCCCCAGGCCCTGGCCCGGCTGGGCGCCGTCTGGTTCCTGCGCCGCCAGACCCCGGCGCGCTGGTCAATCTGACCCCCGGCGCATTCTGCCGTTGCCTTTTGGCGCGGCTCTGCTAAATACGCCATGTGACCGCGCCCAGCCTGCTGCTCCTGATCCCGGCCTACAATGAGGAGTTGCGCCTCGAACCCGTGCTGCGGGACTACGCGCGTTATTTCCACGACCACTACCGCGGCCGCTTCCAACTGGTCGTCGTGCTCAACGGCTGCACCGACAACACCCTCGGCGTGGTCCAGCGCGTCGCCGCGGATTACCCCGCCGTCTCCGCCCTCGATTTCCCCGAGCCCATCGGCAAAGGCGGCGCCCTGATTGAAGGGCTCAAACTGGCGCCGCTGGCCGACCTCATCGGCTACGTGGACGCCGACGGCGCCACCCCCCCGCGCGCCTTCCACGAACTGGCCCAACACATGGACGGCGTGGACTGCGTCATCGGCTCGCGCTGGCTGCCGGGCGCCGTGCTGCACGTGGAGCAGAGCGGCCGGCGCCGCTTCGCCAGCCGGGCCTTTCACCTCATCGTGCAGATCCTGTTCCGCATGAACCTCCAGGACACCCAATGCGGCGCCAAAGTCATGCGCCGCGAAGCCATCCAGGCCGTCCATTCCTCGCTGTGCATCGCCGACATGGCCTTTGACATCAACCTGCTCTACTCTCTCCATCGCGCCGGCTATCGCATCCGCGAAATCCCCACCGAATGGACCGACCAAATCGGCTCCAAAGTCACCCTGGCGCGCACCTCGCTGGTCATGTTCCTCTCCGCCCTGCGAATCTGGCTCATCTATTCGCCGCGAATCTACCGCCTGCTGCGCCCCCTGCGCCCGCTGGAAGGCTGGGTGTACCGCAAACTCCGCGCCCCCCAACCCCGTCCGGCCTCCCCCGCCCAGTCCCCCCGCTAACCCGGATCAGTTCCGCTTCCACCCCCATTCCGACTCCATTGCGCACGTAAGTCCCTGATTTTACAAGCAAACGGCATCCGTAAAGCTAAAAGCCCCCAGGACGCCCACCCGCTTTTGAAAACCCGCTCTTTGCCAGCCTTTGCTTCATAACTGGCTGTTTCTACGGAACTTAGTAATAATCCTCCCGTTCCCTCTCTTCGTTCCGGCCTTTCCAGGCATCCGCATCCACCATCCAGATACCGTGGATATACCCTGCCTTCAGGCCGTGTACAAGGGGTGTACAAGGGATGCCCATCGGGTGTACCAGCTAAAATCTCATGGACTCCCGGTGGGCATCCCTTGTACACCCCTTGTACACGGCCTGAAGGCAGGGTATGTCTGGGGTAAATCCAAGGTGCGTCTGAGCCGGCTTGGTTTGGATTCCGCCCCCAATTTACCCTTCCCGGCGTGCGTAAATCGTTGATTTTACAGGAGAAAGGCGCTCAAGGTCCGACGGTCAGGCCGTTGGATTCGCTTATCGATGAGGATTACGCCCGAAAATCCGGCACTCCCCCGGGGGCTGGATTCGCTGGTGGCGCGGCCCGGAGGCTGTTTCCCGAACGCCCACGGAGCCTCGCCCATGCTCTGTGCTTTCTGCAGGGCAGCGCCGGGGGCTAATGGCCCAGGGGCGGACTGGCAAGCCGGAGTTCTGCGCTAAATTTCCACCGTTTGGCCGGGGATGGGCGCGGGGTAGCGGCCCTGGGCGTCGGCCTGGACGGGGGCGGGGCTTTGCTCCGTCAGCGCGTCCACGTTGGCGCAGAATTGGAAGTTGGAGGCCATGACTTCGTCCCAGGTGACGATTTTGCCCATGTGAACCGCGGCGCGGCCCATGATGGCGCCAAGGTTGGCCAGCGCCGCGCGGCGGGTTTCGTTGTGCGGTTTGTTTTGCCGGATGGCGCTGAGCAGCACGTCCCATTCGGCTTGCCAGGGGTTGACGGTTTCCCGGGGGGCGCGCCAGGTCAGGTTGGAGCGTTCCGTGCGCTGGTCTTTATAGATGTGGGTGGTGGGGGCGTGGATGTTGCCGGAGAACTGGGCGGCGCACCGGGTGCCGTGGATATAGGTGGCGAAGTCGGTGTAGCAATTGGAGATGCACCGGTTGACGACCTGGGCTTTGGCGCCGTCGGGGAAGGTGAACTCCACGGCGTAGTGGTCGAGGTTCTGGCTGCAATCGGTGCTGCCGGGGATGCGGCCGCCGACGCCGTGGGCGGCGACGGGCCAGGCATCCTTGATCCAGAAGCACTCATCCATCTGGTGAATCATCAGTTCGATGAACAGGCCGCCGCCCGCCCACAGGAACTGGTAGGGGTGGCCGGGGCTGAGCTGCCAGAGCAACTCGTTTTCCCCGCGCGGGAAGGGCGGCATGGCGTAGCTGGAATCCATGCGATAGGCCCGGATGAGCTGGATGTCGCCCAGCGCGCCGTCGCGGATTTGCTGGATGAGCGCCTGCCGGGCCGAGGAATGGCGGCACATCAACCCGGCGGCGATCTTGAGGTTTTTCTTTTCCGCGGCTTCGCCGGCTTTCAGGATGCGCTGGATGCCGCCGGGGTCGGAGGCGAAGTCTTTTTCCATGAACACGTTGACGCCTTTGGCGACGGCGTATTCCAGGTGCGGCGCGCGGAAGGCGGCGTGGGTGGCCAGGATGGCCACGTCGCCGGGGCGCAGGCAGTCAATGGCCTGGCGATACGCGCCAAAGCCCAGGAAGCGCCGCTCCGGCGGCACTTCGATCAAGTCCCTCAAGCTTTCGCTCAGGGATTTATAGGAGTGGTCCAGTTTGTCCCGGCGCAGGTCGGCCATGGCGACCAGTTTGACCGGCCCGCCCGCGCCGGACAGGGCGGCCCGCTTCGTGCCGCCGTCGTCGCCCAGGACCAGGCCGCCGGCGGACATGGCGTTGGCCACCGCGCCGCTGCCCCGGCCGCCGCAGCCGATCAAGGCCAGGCGGATGGTGTCATCCGCGGCGGCGTGAACGTGCGGCAGGGTCAGGCCGGCCAGGGCCGACAGGGCGGCCCAGCGGCCGGTGTCTTTCAGGAACTCGCGTCGGGTCGTGGGGGGATTCAGTTCAGGGCTCATAAATGTTTTGGCTCGAATAGTCACTTTTCCGGTTCCGCCGCCGGGCCGGCGGAAAACGAACCGGCCCGCCATGCTGGCGGGGCAGCGCTCGGGCAACACTACCGCGTCCGCCGGCCCGCGCCAACTCCAAAGATGGCCGCCCGGTAGGGAATTTCCTTACAGGATTTTCCCCCCGCAAAATACAGGATTCACCGGATACCCCTTCTGGCGCGGCGGCCGCATGCTATGGCATAATCATGAATAATCAATCGGCAGCGCGCGCCGCCCGCAAACGGGCGGGACGCCAGATCCGCATTGTGCTGGTGGATGATTCGGCGCCGGCCCGCGCCATGTTGACCCGCCTGCTGGCTCCCTACCTGCAGGTTTGCATTGCGGGGCAGGCGGCCAGCGGAACCGAGGGGCTGGCCCTGGCCGACCGGCTGCAGCCCGACCTCGTCATCACCGATCTGCAAATGCCGGGCGTCAACGGCCTTCAACTGGTCGAGCGGCTCCGGCGGCAGCACCCGGCGATGCGCTCGCTGGTCACCTCGGTTTATGAGAGCACGACCTGCCGCGCCGCCTGCCTGCGGCACGGGGCGGACGCCTTCATCGGCAAACAACGGCTGCCGGAGGAGTTTCCGCCCCTGCTGGCGCGCCTGTTTCCCGAGGCCGCCGAACCGGCAGCCTCACCTTGCCTGGAGTCAATATGAATGCACCGGCCAAACCCATCTCTAGCATGCGCCTCCCGATCCGGGAGGAAATCAGCGCCTGGGAAGTTCCCATCCGCCGCGAGCGGCGGCCGCGGACGGGCTCGGCCTCCCGGGCATGCCCGCCGGGCCGGCTGTTGCCCGGCGATGCTCTCAAACCAATCCCACCATCCCATCCGCCGGCCCCCACGCCGGCTCCCCAAACTCTTTATGTCAAATACTGCACTCTTACATCGCAAACCTCCTTCGGTTAAAACCCTCCCTGAAGTGGGCGCCGGCGCGCCGAACCCCGCGGCGTGCCAGGTCCGGGCGCTGGTTCCCGGCTTTCAAGGCGGCTGGTGTCTGGTACGGCCCATCCCCTACTGCCCGCACGGCTTTGCCTACGGCGACGGCTACCTGTGCCGGCACCCGGAAATCGAACGCATTATTGCGCGCACGCAGGCGCAGCAGTCCGGTCGTGCCGCGGGAAAAACTCCCCCCCGCGCTCCCGCCAAACGTTGAATCGAGTGTCCCGGCCCATGTCATCCTCCCACCCCCCCCTTCCGCCGTCCACGCCGCCGGATCCCGCGCGCGCGGTCGGCGCCGGCGCGCCCATTCCGGCAAAATGCCGGGCGGAGCGGAACCGGTATGGTCCCAACCTGGCGCGATGCCTCGTCCGGCCGGTTCCCCAATGCGCGTTCGGCTTCTATTTCGCCGGCGGCTATTTCTGTCGCCATCCGGAAGTTGATCGAATCATCGCCCGCACCCGGGGAAGCGCATGAGATCATACACCGTCACCCTTGCGTTCGAGGACTACCACAGCCATCGGCAGGTGGCCCTGGTCCTGCGGGGTGATTACTTTGTCGCGGAACGGGTAATCCGGGCCCCCAACCGCCAGACGGCCGTGCGCCTGGCGCTGCAGTGGTTTGCCAAATACTTTAAACACCACGCCGGGCCGCCGGAAAAGGTTCTCACTGTGGACGACCCCGCCGGGGAAGCAGCCTACCGTCCGGGCTTCAACGGCGACGATCTCCGGAACCTGTTTCTTCCGCCGGATGTCCGGGCACGGCTGCTCGCCGAAGCCCGGGGCGAGCTGGTTCATGACGCGGCGTCGGGCCGGCTCCGGTACCGGGACGGCGCGGCCTGCCAGCCGCCACCGGAAGCGCGCGGCCAGGTTCGGGTCATCGCCCCCTGCGTCTGCCAGAATGAGCAGGGAACGCTGTTCTACCGCATTACCGAGCAAACCCAGGCCTCCCGCTCGGGCCAGTTATTGCGCAAGCGCAAGACCCGGCTGATCCGGCTGACGGCCCGGACTTTGGCCGAAGCGGCCAAAGAGATTGAAGACCGCCGGCTGCATGAACTCCACCAGGCGCGCCGCGCGAGCCGGCAACGCTCCCTGGCCGTGCTCCAGAAGCTGGCCGCGGCCCTCGGGCCCGGCCCCGCAACCGCCGCCGCTCCCGGCGCGGGCGATTCCCCGCCGCTGCCGTTCCCCGCGGTACCCCCTCGGCGCGGCCCGGATTCCCAGCCCCCGCCGCCGAATAACAGCCCGCCCCCCGCCGCGGCGGCGTCGCCGCCGGACAAGCCGGGCGTCCTCATTCCGCTCATCCGCCCGCTGGACCCGGATCAGACGCCCTCCGCGCCCGAGCCCACCGCGGCGCGGCGTTAGTTCCCCGGCCGCGGCGGAGGGGATTGCCCGGCGGCGAGAGGCGGAAAGCGGGGCTGCATTTTAGGGGTGTCTTTTTTCTTCCGTTTGTGGCAGCATCCGGGCGATGGAAGTCATTATACAACCGAATAAGGAAGCCGCCGCCGCCCTGGTCGCCCGCATTGTCGCCCACGAACTGCGCGCCAACCCGCACCTGGTTCTGGGGCTGGCCACCGGCCAGACGATGGAATGCCTCTACCGCCACCTGGTGCGCCTGCACCAAACCGAGAACCTGGATTTCTCCCTCTGCCGCACCTTTAACCTGGACGAGTATGTGGGGCTGTTCCCGGCGGACCCGAATTCCTACCGCTACTACATGAATCATCACCTCTTCCGCCATGTGAACGTGGATATTCGGAACACCCATCTGCCCAACGGCCTCGCCACCAACCTCAACGAGGAATGTCTCCGCTATGAGGCGACGATCAAGGGATTCGGCGGCATTGACCTGCAGATCCTGGGCATCGGCAAAGCCGGGCACATCGGCTTCAACGAGCCCCTGTCCGCGCTCCATTCCCGCACCCGCGTCAAGGCCCTCACCCCCACCACGCTCAAACAAAACGCCGGGGCCTTCGGCGGCGAGGATAAGATGCCCCGGCGCGCCATCACCATGGGCGTCGGCACCATCCTCGAATGCCACCGCTGCGTCCTCCTGGCCACGGGCGACAGCAAGGCCCGGGTCATCGCCCAGGCCGTCGAAGGCCCGATCACCAGCATGATTTCCGCCACCGCCCTCCAGTTGCATCCCCGCGCCACCGTGGTGGTGGATGAGGAAGCCGCCAGCGAGCTCCGCGAAAAGGATTACTACCGCTGGATTTTCGACAACGAACCCGAGTGGGAGCACCTGCGCTGAGGCGCCGCGCCGCCCGCCCGCGGGCGCCCGGACCGGTCACGCCGGCCCCGGCGGCGTGTGCCGCACCAGGAGCGGGATGCTCGCCTGCGGCCGTCCGTCCAGGGCGATGTCAATGGCATACAACCCGGGGTGGTCGAACTTCAACTGCTGAATGTTCACGATGAAGTTGCGCGTGCCAAAATGCATATCGTCCGGGAGCGTCACCTCCACCGGGATGGGCGGAAACTGCGCGATGGAGCGGCCGTCGGCGTCCACGAAGTTCACCTGCAACTGGTGCCGCCCCTCGTCCGCGCTGGCAAACGTCACCCGCAGCGCAATCGAGCATTGCGGATGAACCGCCGGGAGCTGCTGCGTGTAGATCGTATCAAACGCCCCCAGCAAATTGAGCTTGCCGTTGTCATCCGTCGCCGCATCGCACAAAACCGCCACTTGAATATTCATCCGGCCCCGATTAAAGCGCACCCCGGCCGCCGGGGCACGCTTTAAATCCGCCGGCGGAGCCTCCACGGCCGCCGCCGCCTCAAACCCCGCCGCCCGGGCGCGCGGCCAGAAACGCCTTCAACTCCGCCGCGGTTTTGCCGCCGAACCCGGGCACCTCCGCAATCTGCTCGACGCTCGCCCGCCGGAGGCGCTGCACGGAGCCGAACTTCTTTAGCAAGGCCGCCTTGCGCCGCTGGCCGATGTGGGGAAACTCATCCAGAAGGCTCTCCGAAATCTTGCGCAGCCGCAGTTGCGCATTGTAGGTGTTGGCGAAACGGTGCGACTCGTCCCGCACGCGCTGCAAAAGCTTCAGCGCGCCGCTTTCCGGCGGCAGCCGGAGCGGCGCGGGCCGGCCGGCCCGGTAAATCTCCTCGAACTCCTTGGCCAGCCCGATCAGCGGAATGTGCCCCAGCCCCAGCTTCTCCAGCTCCGCCCGCGCCGCGCTCAACTGCCCTTTGCCGCCATCAATGAGAATGAGATCCGGGAGCGCGGCGGCGGCGGGGGCGGCGCGGGCCGCGGGCGGCGGGCC
>JAAYVL010000075.1 GCA_012517205.1 Verrucomicrobiota bacterium | reverse complement strand
GGCGCAACGGAAAGTTACGGAGCGCACTATTCTGGACTGCATCGGACAAGTGTTGCACGGCAGCCCGAACTACTACAGTCGGACGGGGACCAGCTCCAAGCCGGCAGCCCGCCTGATCCTGACGCAGGGAGAGTTGGGTGGCTTCTTTAATATTGTGCCTGAGCTCGCCGATGCGGACACCGAGTTTTCGGCGGAAGGATACAACAGCGGGTACGCTGAGGACGCCGGACTCGCCAGCACGATTGAGGGCACCTTCGTTCGCCTGGCGACGGGTCGGCATTTCCTGGCCGTTCCCGAAGGTTATGCAACCGAAGGCAACTGGCCTCCGGGACACCACCAGCCGTGGGGGCAGATCTTCGTGAAGGACGCGCAGAAGAATCTTTGCGATAACGTGACCTTCTTCTTCGCCATTACTGTGCAGGAATGCTACGACTGCTTCTATCTGAACAGCTTCGTGACCGATACCAAGTTCGTGCTCAAGAAAGGCACTGAACAACAGGAAGGCCCGCCTTGCTGCAGCACCTACATTGAATCTACGCTTACGGGCAGTGGCATCGATCGCTACTACATGAGCCTGTCCTTTGATAATACCTTCAACAATCCGTATCTTAATGACGATAATGAAGCTTGGATCGGCGTGTCGGATGGCCCGTACCCGGGAGTGCGGGGGTACCTGAAGGACCAACTGACGGGTGACGGAACGACTCCGGATCAGCTTCCGTATGTTGATCGGATCATCTCCAATCAGGGAACGCCGGCTTGGTATGCTATGCGGTTCACGCTGAACGGCATCCTTACCTACAAGTGGAAGCTTGCGAAGTTTAATGCCAATGATCTGGTGTTGGATTTCATCCAGAACGGTGCCGCCGCCACCTATGTGGCCAATGGTTACAGCTTCCATGCGCTGTATTGCGGCCTGTTGACCGGTTCCATGAAAATCAATGAAACGCTGGTCAACAGCGGCAAAGCATTTTGCTGTGACAATATTTGGTGGGATGATAGCTGGTATGGGGTTGGCTGGAATAGCTGGCAGTATCCGTGGAGTGATTACTGGGAATCGCCGGTTAATGTGCCTGCTTCGCTGAGCTTGCACGTGGGCGTGAACGAGTTCTACCAACCGCGCTGGCAATGGCCGCAGAGCAGCCCGGAACCGAACCCGGCGCTCCCTGACGAGACCGTGGAAAACCTCCGTGGCGCGGGTGAGACCTATATCCCGGGCACCCGCTGGTACTTCATTGAAGGCGGATGGGCCACGGAATAACGCAGGTCAGATATTAGTTTTCTGACGCTTAATCGTTAAATTATCAACGCAACCCAAGGCGGAGGCCGCAAGGCGCCCCTTGGGTTGCGTTTCTTATAGTGGGACACGGAGATATTATGCGACCGAAGATAGTGATATTGATTTTGGCGGTGGCGGTCGGCTTGGTGGCACTGGCGGCGGTGTTTAAGGGGATCATAAACCGACCGAAAACCCCGGAACCTGGCGATGCAGCGACGGTGCCGGTTACGACGAACTCACCTGTAGGAACGGCACTGTCGCCAACTCCAGGATCGAGCCCTGAGAGCAAAGGAGAATCGCTATCTGGCGATGAGGTCGAGCGGGAATTGCAGGAGATCACCGATCTGAGTCTTGCCGGGACCGGCAATCCCCATGCGGCGGGGTTATTGGCTGGCAAGTTGACGCATCGGGAAAAAGAGGTTCGCGCGGCTGCCCTGGACGCTTTGATTCACTTGAATGACACCAACATTATTCCCACGTTGGAGCAAACTGTGGGACTCATTGAAGATCCGCGGGAGAAAGTGGCGTTGCTGGATGCGATTGCTTATCTGAAGCTTCCTGAAGATGCGGAGCCTCCACCAGTGGTGTCTAAAGATGCTCCTGAAGAGTCCATTCCGCCGTCCAGTGTCGTTCGGTCCAAGGGGGAATCGGGCCAGGACAAGCAAAGAATGTCAACTCCGAAATCACCGCGACGAGTTCCAGGCAAAACTCGGCGTAGTGCGATTCCTCCGGCAGCGGGAGCCCAACAACTCGCGCCTCCGGCTCCCGCCCCGGATGCCGCTCCGCCGCCTCCGCAATAGCCAGGAGCAATCTCGAATCAGGGCTGACTTCCAATCCAGTCCCGGGTGATCAGCCTGTGGTAGAGCCACAGGCAAGGAGCGCGCCAGGATGGAGGGAAACTGGCCATGACATGTCCCCGGCAGATTTTATGAACGAAACCCACGGTTCCACTAATTCAGCGATGCCCGCGGCTTCCGTGACGCCGGCATGGGTGTGCTGGGTGCGAGGATTGCTGGGGGTGGCCATTGTGGGGGCGGGTTACCTGGCCTGGGTTTCCATTCATAACGGCCCGGTAGCCGGTTGCGGCCCGACCTCCGGGTGCGGCCAAGTGCTGCAAAGCCCCTGGGCCTATTGGCTCGATATTCCTGTCAGCGTGCCTGCGCTGCTGGTTTATTTGGCGCTGCTTGGGACCACAGTTCTGTTGCAGAAACGTCCGGCGCCGGACGAGGAGCGCGGGGCATGGGCGGCAACCATTGCATTGGCGGTCATTGTGGCTGGAGCCGCGCTTTGGTTTGTCGGCCTGCAGATTTTCGTCATCAAGGCCTACTGCAAGTTTTGCATGATTGCCCATGCCTGCGGCCTTGCCGCCGCCTTGCTTTGTCTCTGGCATATTCCCCTGGCGCGCGACCCCGCCACGCCCATGTGGGCCGCGGGGTCGGGGCTGCGGGGCGTTCCGCGCGCGGGAGTGGCTTCGGTGGCGGCGATTGGCCTGGCGGGCGTCATGGCGCTGGCAGGGGGGCAACTGCTGGTGCCCCGGAAGCTGAACGTGGTGAGGGACTTGCGGCCGGCAGGCCGCCCGGTTGCCGGGCAAACAAACGCGATCAACGGCACCCCCGGCGAGGGGAATTCCGCGGCGCCCACGCCCGCGTCCCCCCAGCCCCACCTCGTCGCGCCCCGGCAGCTTTCGCTTTATAGCAACGCCTTCCTGCTCCAGCTCGATACGGTGCCGATGATCGGATCGCCGGACGCCACGAACGTAATTGTTTATGTTTTCGACTATACCTGTTCGCATTGCCGGGCGCTGCATCCCATTTTGATCAGGGCTCAGCGCCGGTTCGGCCCGCAACTGGGAATTGTCAGTCTGCCCATGCCGATTTCAACCAACTGCAATCCCTTTCTGCCGCCGCAGTCGCACTCGATTGCGAACGCCTGTGAGTATGCGCGGTTGGGCCTGGCCGTCTGGCGGGCCAAGCCCGCGGTCCACGGCCAGTTCGAGGAGTGGATGTTCGCGGGCGCCCGCCCGGCGCCGGTGGCGCAGGCAAAAGAATATGCCGCGCAGTTGGTCGGCCCGGACG
>JAAYVL010000113.1 GCA_012517205.1 Verrucomicrobiota bacterium | reverse complement strand
GTTTTGCGGTTACGGCGCGGCGGGGGATTGTTCTAACCGGGATATTTCACGCCCCGCACGAAATACCCGCAGGCCGGAGCGCGGGCCTCTGGCCCGCTTAGCCCGTTTGGAGGCTGTAAGCGGGCAAGATGCCCGCGCTCCGGCCTTGCAGGTGTGAAATGTCTGGGCTAGAGTAAAGGCCGGGATGGCGGCGCGCCGCGCGGTTGTCCCGCGCAACCTTGATTTATGGAGACCGCTATGCCGAGCCAGCCATTAAGCCGCCGCCAGTTTCTGGAACGTTCCGCCGCCCTGACCGGCGCGCTGCTGTTGCCCGCGTGTTCCCTGGAGCGGCCCCGGGCGGCGGCCCGGCGCACAGCGGTGGATCAAGTGGCCCTGGGCCAGACCGGCCTCCGGCTCAGCCGGTTGGGCTTCGGCACCGGCACCAACGGCGGCCATGTTCAGTTCGCCCTGGGGCAGGAGGCGTTCACCTCGCTGGTGCGCTACGCCTACGACCAGGGCATCACCTACTTTGATTGCGCCCAGACCTACCGCACCTTTGACTGGATCAAGGGCGCCCTCAAGGGGCTGCCCCGCGAGAAGCTGTTTCTCCAGTCCAAAATCCCCGGCAAACCCGACCAGGTGCTCGCCGCCATTGACCGGCACCGCAAGGTTTTTGACACCGACTACGTGGACAGCCTGCTGATCCATTGCATGGTCAAGGACGGCTGGACGGATGGATGGAAACGCATCATGGACGCCTTTGACGAGGCGCAGGCGAAGCAGTGGATTCGGGCCAAGGGCGTCTCCTGCCACAGCCTGCCCGCCTTGCGCACCGCCGCCGCCTCCCCCTGGCCCCAGGTCCACCTCGTGCGCGTGAATCCACAGGCCAGCCACATTGACGGCCTGGACGAAAATTGGAACGGGCCGAACCGCGACGTGGCGCTGGTGCTGCAAGAGCTCGCGGTCATGCGCGCCAAAGGCCGCGGCGTCATCGGCATGAAGCTCATCGGCAATGGCGACTTCACCGATCCCGCCGACCGGGAGAAGTCCATCCGCTTTGCGATGCGCCGGCCGGAGCTGGACGCGGTCGTGATTGGCTTCAAGAACCGGGCGGAAATTGACGAGGCCATCCAGCGCATGAACCAGGCGCTGGCGGAGGCGGCATGAGCCGCGCCGGGCCGTTCCCGGCTCCCCCGCGCGCCCGCGCCGGCTCGCGAAAAAAGGCTTTACCCGGCCGCGGCGGATGCCTATCATTCCTGCATGGTTCCTTCCCGGAGCCGGCACAAAAGACGGCGCCATTCCCGGCGCAAGCGGCAGCTCATTTTTCTGGTGGGGGTGCTGGCGCTGGCGGCGGTGGCGCTGGTGGCCGTCATCATGTATGGGTTGACCAGCATGAACTGGCGCGCCCGCTACTAACCCGCGGCGCGGGCGGATTCCCGGCTTATGCGATGCGTTGTCACGGCTGGCCCCACGTTTGAACCGCTGGATGCGGTGCGGCGGCTGACCAACTTTTCCACCGGCCGGCTGGGCTCGGAGCTGGCCGATTTCCTCGCGGCGCGCGGGCACGACGTGACGCTGCTGCGGGGCGAGCAGGCCACGTGGCGCGGGGAGGTCCGCGCCCGGCGCGTGCAGACGTTTACCACCACCGCCGACCTGCGCGCCCGCTTGCAGGCCCTGGCCGGCCCGGCGGTGGCGGCGGTGTTTCACGCGGCGGCGGTGAGCGATTACACGTTTGGCCGGGTCTGGAATCCGCGCCGGGCCGGCCGGCCGGCGAAACCCGGCCGGGGCAAGCTCGCAAGCCGCCACGGGCCGTTGCTGGCCCGGCTGGTGCCGACGCCGAAAATCATCGCCGACCTGCGCGCCTGGTTTCCCCGGGCGCGGCTGGTGGGCTGGAAGTATGAAGTCGAGGGCGGCCGCGCCCGCGCGCTCCGCCGGGCCGCGCGGCAACTGGCCGAATACCACACGGATGGCTGCGTCGCCAATGGCCCGGCTTACGGCGCGGGCTTCGGGCTGGTGCGGGCGGACGGATCGTGCCTCCACCTGGCCGATGCGCCGGCGCTCTTCGCGGCGCTGGAGGCCTTCCTGCGCCCGCCGCCCGCCGCGGAGCCGGGGGGCGCCCCGGACTGAGCCGCCCGGGATTTCAGGCTTCTCGGTTTGCGCGGCGTCCTGCTATGGTGCGCCGGGATGACCGCTGCGACCGCCAACGAACCGCTTCCGCCCCTGGGCCAGGCGGTCACGATTTTGCCCGGCGTCGGCCCGGAACGCGCCGCGCAACTGGCCCGGCTGGAGATTCGCACCCTCGAGGACTTGCTGCGGCATCGGCCGGCCCGGCACGAAGACCGCCGCCACTTTTCCCCCATCGCCGGGCTGCAACTGGGCGTGCCGGCCACCACGCGGGGCCGGGTGATCGCCCACGGAGTCAAGTGGTATCAGCACCACACCCGCTCCATCTTCGAGCTGATCCTCGATGACGGCACCGCGCGGCTGCATTGCCGCTGGTGGAACCTGCCGTTCATGGAGAAATACTTCGCGGTGGGCCAGGAAGTGATTGCGTTCGGCAAACCGGTGAACCTCAAGCCCCGAACCCTCGACCACCCGGAGACCGAAGTCTGCGAAAACGGCGAGGAGGACTTCATCCACTTTAACCGCCTCACCCCCATCTACCCGCTGACCGAGGGGCTGCCGCAGCGCTGGCTGCGCGCGCTGATCTGGCGGACGCTCGG
>JAAYVL010000137.1 GCA_012517205.1 Verrucomicrobiota bacterium | reverse complement strand
GGCCGAGCATCTTCCCGCCAACCTCGAACTCGGCGACCTGCTCTACAGCAAAAACATCGGCGCCTACAGCCACGCCTCCTCCACCTGGTTCAACGGCTTCCCGCCGGCCAAAGTGGTGCACATCAACCAGTAAGCGCCCGCGCCGGGGGCCATCCCCCCGCACCGTCTCAAAGCGGCGGCGGCCGCCCGGCGCCCGGCTCATTGGCGCGCGCCTCGCGCAAGAGGCTGAGGCTGGTAAACAACGACCAAATCCAGGCCAGGGCGAAGAGGGCCGCCCCCGCGCCGCCCAGCCAACCGGTGGGCCGAAGTTCGGCGCCCCGGGTGGCCGCGTTATAGATTTGCCAGGCCACCAGCACCAACCAGCCACAGACCGCCCCAAAGCCGGCAATCGCCAGAAGAAGCTGCCCCAGACCCGCCGCGCGCCGCCCGGCAATGAGCGAGCCCAACCCCGGCGTGGCGCACAGATTAAGCAGCGTGGCGTTGCGGGCGGCAGCGCGGTAAGCGGCGGGCGCGGCGGGCGGGGAAAAGATGCTCTCATACGCATACAGGATCGCGCCCAGAGCGATGGGCAGCGTTAAAAAGATGCCCACGCCGCAGAACAGTAACCCAACTACATTGATCAGCCCGCACACCGCGACAAGCCCAAAGACCTGCCACCAATGCTTGCCCACCATTCGCCGGCTGGCCTTCATCGCCGGCCCAAACTTCATTTGCCGGTCAATGATGAGCGGCAGCAAAAACGTCCAACTGACCGACAGATAAATGGCCGGGACTATCAGACAGATAAAGCCCAACAAAGCCACGAAGATTGGCCCCGCCGCAACGGCCTGCTGGCGCGCCAGGGTCAGTAGCGGCCAGACCATCAGCGCCACCCCGGGCAGCATTGCCAGGTAAATCAGGATTATCATTACCACATAGCCCAGCAGCAGTTGGCCAAACGCCCGGCGGAACCCGGCAAAGACATCGCTGATCCCTGTTGGTTGCCGCCGGATATTCTTCAGCAAAAAGTAGAGAACGCCCCCCGTCAGCGGACCGGTGATAATGAGATTTACCAGGGTGCCTGCGATCCCCACGAAGGGTGTATGCGTCAGCCGGCTGAAGAGTATCAGGCAGAGCAGCGCCAGCCCGATTATGGCTATCTGGCAGAGAAAATAAACGGCAACGCCGCCCGCCACCAGGGCGAAGTTTCCTTTCAGCAACTCCCACGCGCGACCGAGACAACCCCCGATGTCCAGGTCGTAGTCGCGCGCAAAAATATCTTCCGGCAGCTCGCGGGGGGCGTCATACCCCGGGGGCGTGGCTGCCGCCAGGGCGTCCGCGGGCAACAGCGCCGCAAATTCAGGATATGCGGCCAGAGGCTTCCACCCTGCCGTCCCCGCCGCCTGCACCGGTGTTTGCGCGTTGGCGCGCCCTTCCGCAAGCCACTGACGCAACTGCTCGGCTGAAACGGGGCCATATTCCTTTTGGTCCGCGCCGATGATTTTATACATCATTTCGTTCCTTTCGTGATGGACTGGTTACGCTGGTTTTAATCGAAAGCCGGGCGGGCCGCCAGCTTTTCGCGACCAGGGATTCATGGCCGCAGCATCGCAAACAGCGCGCCCGGCATATTCCGCAGCAGGCCGACCGCCAGCCACACCGCCAGCAACAGCCAGAGCCAGCCCGAACGCGGCCCGCTCCACCCCGGCTGCCGCCACGCCTTTGGCCGCCCATACCGGAGGGCCAGGCCCGCCGCCAGGGGCAAGGACAAAACCAGCATCGGGTTAAAACGAAACGCCGCCGCCACATGCCCGTGGAGCAGTTGGTGCAGCGCGCGCAAGCCGCCGCAACCGGGGCAAAGCAGCCCGGTGGCGCGATGGAAAAAACACACCGGGTAGAAGTGAAACTCGCTCGGGTCAAACCAGAACAACATCGCGCCAGCCACGACAACCACCAAAGCGGTCAACGCCCCGCCGACGCGCCAAACCTCCCGGGAAGAGTTTGCCGGTTCGGACATATCACCAGCAATCCAGG
>JAAYVL010000123.1 GCA_012517205.1 Verrucomicrobiota bacterium | reverse complement strand
CAAGCATTGGGGGAGGAGTTGCGGCCCATCTATGAGAGTGCCGAGCGCGTGCGGGGGTTAGTCTCTCATCCTTGGCTGGTTCAACAAGTAAACGCTACCGCAGCGGAGAATAGTGCATTTACGTGCCAGAAGTGGTATTACGCAATTGCGAACCCTTTACTTCCCGTTTGCGCCACTTGAAGGGTTTGGCCTTTGGGTTGTAGGAGGCAATAAACCTAATTTCCGCTGTTGAGAGGTAAGTTTTCATGTCCTGATATCTCCAACTTGCGCCGGTAGTGGGGGAGTTGCCACGGCGGGTTTCAACTGCGGCGCAGTTGTTGCCAGCCACGCGCATACCCGCTCGTAGCCGAGGCGCAACTGCTCCCACCATTTTCCCTGAACGCTGACTTGCAGCGTCTTTTGCCGCCCGCTTTGCACCAACCGCGCCGCGATCAACAGAAACCACCGCCGTCCTCCAGCGCTCTCAACGTGTCGTGCCGGTTCCAACAGGCGCAAGAACAGGTGCCACAAGTTGTAGATTAACAAACCCAACCGTGCGGCCAGGGCGGTGGCATTACGCTTCTGGCAACAGAAACCTTCCAAACTCCATTGGTGCTTGAGTTCGTCAAAGACATTCTCAGCGTCGGCCCGTTGGCGATACAATTCAATGACCTGCCAGGGATTGGCTTGTGCGGGCGGTAGATTGGTCACATACGCCTCGAATTCGTGCTGGGCTTGATCCCAAAACGTGCCCGCCACCTCTTTGCTAATCTGGCCCCGACACCGCCGCCCCACCACCACGCGCCGGACACAACTCCAATCGGGCAGGCGCAATTGAATTTCGGCCACCTGCAACACCCCCAGTCGCGTCGGCCCTTGCCACGAACTCTCCGGCACCGCGGCGAGGGCTCGCTTGACGTTCGCCGTGAGCTTGAGACGAAAAAGATAATAGGGCCGGGCGGCCGACGCTTCGTGCCAGGCGCAGACCTGCTCATGGCCTAAACCCAGATCCCCCCGGTTGAGCCATACCCGCGCTGGGTCCAGCCATTGTTGGCACTCTTCCATCGCCGCTTCCCACTGGCTGGCGGTCACCGTGTCCCCGCGGCGAAAACGATAGTAGGGACAAAGCCGCATAAGCGTTAACCTAAGTTCTTGAGTTTTATGCGACGGACGCTAATCTTTGGGGCATGGCAACTGATGCGCTTCCGGACGATTGGACGATTCTTCGCCGTTGGCTTCCTGTGGATATGCAGGAGCGTGCATGGGCGGATGGTTTTTTTCAGCGGTCGCGCGGACTCCACGACGCGGAGTTGTGGCTGCGGCTGATTCTCATGCACGTAGGGGGCGGCTTATCGCTAAAGCAAACGGCGGTGCGCGCGCGCGAGCTGGGGCTGGCCAGGATTAGCAGCGTGGCTCTTTTCAAGCGGCTTCGCCGTTCCCAGCGGTGGTTGCAAGGATTGACACGTCACTTGCTGACAGTTCAGCAGAAGAAATTGGGGCGCTTTGATTGGCCTTATCGTTACCGGCTGCGCATCATTGACGCCTCCCACATTCAGGAGCCAGGCAGCACCGGCACCGACTGGCGATTGCACTACAGCATCCGCCTGCCGGAACTGACGTGTGATTACTTTGAACTCACGGACGACCAGGGCGGAGAAAAGCTGGGCCGCTATCCCTTTGCCGCCGGCGAACTGGTGCTGGTGGATCGCGGCTATAGCCACCGGGCCGGGGTCGCCCACGTTCTGGAATCGGGGGCACAGGTGTTGGTGCGCTGGAATCCAGGTTTATTCCCCCTGCGAGCCCCCGGCGGTAAAGCCCTCGAACTGTGGCCGAAGTTGCGAACGCTCCGGGAAGGGCAAACGGCGGAGCAGTGGGTTGAGTTTGAGTGGAACACTAAAACGTATCGCTTGCGCCTGTGCGCCGTGCGTAAGAGTCAACTGGCCGCCCAAAAGGCCCTCAAGAAGGCGCGGCGCAAAGCCCAGAAGAACGGGACGCAGGCCCAGGCGGAAGCCCTCGAGTTAACCGGCTATGTGCTAATCCTGACCTCGGAGCCGACGCTCCCGTTGGAGGCGGTGCTGGAACTCTACCGCGGTCGCTGGCAAGTCGAGTTGGTCTTTAAACGTCTCAAGCACCTGCTGGAGGTGGGGCAAGTGCCCAAATACGATCCGGCCTCGGCACTGGCCTGGATGCAGGCAAAAATCCTCACCGCGCTGCTGGTGGATCGGATTCTAATAGAGGGAAAGTTTTTTTCCCCCTGGGGATTTACGCTTCGATGAGGTCAGCCGTTGGGGGGGTAATGGTGGAAGTCATCGACACCCTCAAAAACGTGCTCACGCCTGCGATCCCATTGCCACAGTTACTGGCGCATGGCCATTCCATTGCGCTCTCGTTGCGAGTCGAGCGGACAGGAAGGCCACTGCAATTGAAGAAAGTGCGAGAAATTCTCACACCTTGTTAGGTTAACGCTTATGGGACAAAGCCGTGTGCCCGCAGCCACGGCCAGCAAGGGATGAAAACTCTTGCGCCCCCACTTTTGCGGATTGTAGCCCACTTCCGCTCCCTCCTGGTGGCCATATTTGGTCTGCACCGTCGAATCCCAGTCCAGAATGAGTTTGTCGGGCAGCGCTCCCCACAGCCGTCGGGCGGCCGCAGCCACCCAGGCGGCCCCCCTCGGCTTCCGGCACGCGGGCCATGAAACGCCGCAACGTGTCGTCACTAACCACCTTTCCCAAACCAAACACTTCGTCCAGCGTCGGGTCCTCCCGCAATCGCTGCACATGCGCAAAACGGCGCCCGTCGCACAGCACCGTCAACCCAAAACTGGTCAATATATCATAAACAGGTGCCGCGTTGGGACTGGTGCGCTTCACCGGGCAGGTGGCGGCCAAGCCCTCAAGCACCCCGGAGCGCTTCTGAGTTGTGTCCGTCAAGTTCAGCAAATTGGTTATCATGGTTTCCACTCAAGGTGTTTCTTGGCTTGCCCCCTGCGGCGGCGCCGCCGCAGGGGGCAAAATCGCGCGCTACGCCGCCACCGCGAGCGCCGGCGCTTTCTTT
>JAAYVL010000139.1 GCA_012517205.1 Verrucomicrobiota bacterium | reverse complement strand
GCCGGTCCCGGGGAACGGTGCGCCGCCGGGCGCACACGCCGAAGGGGGATTGGTAATATGTTTCCGCGCCCAGGCTGCCCGTGCGCGGAGCAGATAGTATTTTCATAACGTAGTTCCTTTTTGTTGTTTTTTTATTGTCGTTCTGTCATCGCCCCGGAGGGCGACTCGGCTTCCTGCCATTCCTTGGGCTGGAAGTCCCCGCCGCCGCCACCCCGAGCCCACGCGGGAAGGCTGGCGGGCGGGGAGGCTTCGCGCAAGGGCAATTTTTTGGGGTTGGCGGTGGCGGGCAGAATCCTTCGTTATCGGCGCCTGAGTTTCTGCAATAGCAAGCTCATTACCGCTGATCCTTTGTACGGTCGGCAGAAACTGGCCCAAACAATCGAGGCAAAAGGGCGGCAACAATCTCCTTCCGCGCAAAGCAACCAGCCTTATCTATTTCCAACAACCCGGGCCCTGGCGCACGGCCAGTTATCCTCCCCAAAGCGCTTAACCGCCGCCCAATCCGCAGCCTCGACCGCCTCGGCTTATGATCTACAAAACCAAAGACCCTGTTACATAATGGATTTCCGCACAAAGGCATTGACCGCACGGTTTTATTGCGTGATATTGCTCCGCAATTATGCGCCTGTTGACTCGTGCCATTCGCGTTGCTCCCCGCCTTGGGGCTCTGCTCATAGCCTGCCAACTAACCCATTCTGCCTACGGAGTAATCCGGGATGGAGGAATTGACCCCGCCAACCTTGGGAAGGGCGACTGGATTTACCAGTTGCACCACGCAGTCGCCCAATGCAACGGCAATGTGCCGTCGGTGACCGACGTGCCCAGCTTGATGACTTACCTCAAGAATCAGGGCATGCAATATATCATCGTCAAAGCCGGCACGGGCGGGGCGCTTTTCTCGGTTCCGGGCTACAGCCCCCAGTTCAGCAGCAGCCTGGTGGACGCCGCCCACAACGCCGGGTTGAAGATCTTCGGCTACACGCGCTCGGACGGGCTGGATATCCCCGGCGAAAGCGCCGTCGCTGATTGGGTGTTCAACCAGGGGGCCGATGGCTTTGTCTTTGACGCGGAGATCGAGTGGGAGTCCCATAACCTGCCCAACAATACCGCCAAGGCGATCCAGCTCTGCTCCATGGTGCGCTCGAACTGGCCCAACAAATTCCTGGCGCATGCGCCTTTCCCTTATATCAGCGTGCATTCCACTTTTCCGTACAAGGAATTCGGCTACTACTGCGACGCCGTCATGCCGCAGGTTTATTTCATCCAGATTGGCGTCACGCCCACGCAATGCGTGAACAAAATGAACACTGATTTCCGCAACTGGCAAAACGGCCTCTATGGGCAATGGCGTAATTCCATCAAGCCCATTGTGCCGCTCGGCCAGGGCTGGCACGGGGAGGGAACAATTACCCCGGCCCTTATCACCGAGTTTGTCGACGCGGTCAAGAACGTCGCCAACCCTGCCACCGCGGGAGGGTTCAAAGGAGTGAATTACTGGGTATGCGAACTGCATCCGGCGGCGATTTGGCCCAGCATCGCCACTAACGAGATCACCCTCTGGACCAATGCGCCGGTGGTGGCGAATGTTTCGGCGGATAATATCAATTCCACGTCCGCCACCATTACCTGGACGACCGATCAAAAATCAGACAGCGTGGTCGAATACGGCCTGGACACGAACTACGGCACCAGCGTCACGAACAGTTCGCCCATCTATGTCCACAGCGTCACCCTGAGCGGTCTGAGCCCCTACACGACTTATTATTACCGGGTTAAATCGAAGAACGCCAATAACCAAACCGGCGTCTCCGGTGTCAATGTCTTTGCGACCACGGCGGTTACGGCGCCGGACGTAATTGTGGAAAGCTACCTGCCCAACGGCGCGCTGAATTCCAACCCGCCGTACACCGATGCGGGGTTCGTGGCGTTTTCAACCTGCAAGAGCACTGCCCCGGGCCTTACCGCACCCGCGAAGGTTCAGTATGCCACCGGCGGCAGTGGAACCCCTTCGGTCACGCTGCGGCCCACTCTGCCCATCGCGGGTGGCGCCTACAAGGTTTACGTGACGCATTGCGCTACCAGTTGTTCGGCGGATTTGGTGGCGAGCATAACTCAGAGCGGGTGCTCCGGATTGCCGGCCACCACCCCGGTCTTCCAGTCGTCCTATGCCAACTCCTGGGGCTATGTTGGCCAGATGACGCTCTCCCCCGGGGAGACAATGCCAACCATCACCTTCACCAAGTCCGGCGGCACGCTCAGCGCGAGTTCCCGGATGTATAGCGACGGTTACAAGTTCGTTTACGAACCGCCGCCGCCAGTCGGGCCGTCCATCGTGACCCAACCCGCGGCCACACAGACCAACCTGCAAGGCAGCGCCGCCTCCTTTAGCGTGGTGGCCTCCGGCAGTCCGCCGCTCCATTACCAGTGGCGGCTCAACGGCACGAACATCCCCAATGCCATACTCTATACCTACACCCGCAACAATGTGCAGCCGGCGGATGCGGGCACTTATACGGTGGTGATCACCAATACGGCCGGGTCGGTCACCAGCAGTCCCTCAATTCTGGTGGTGGCCCTGCCGGCGAAAATTACGACGCAGCCAGTGGATACCACGGTCGGGATCGGCATGACTGCCCTGTTCAGCGTGACCGCCAGCGGCACCGCGCCGTTAAGCTACCAATGGCAGTTCAACGGCACCAATATTAACGGGGCAACGGCTGCCGGCCTGGCAATCTTCAACGCCCAGGCGACGGCGGCGGGCGAGTACGCGGTGATGGTGTCCAATCCGTATGACACCGTCATCAGTTCGATTGCAACCCTGACTGTGATGGACCCGTTCATCGTCACCCAGCCGCAAAATCAATCCGTGGCGGCGGGGGCCACCGCCACCTTCTCCGTCAGCGCGGTGGGTTCGCCCACCTTGAGTTATCGTTGGCGCAAAGAAGGCGTGGATCTGTTTGACGGCGGACGCATCAGCGGGGCGGCAACACCCACCCTGACTGTGGCCAATGCGCAGGCGATGGACATGGGCAATTATTCAGTCGTGGTGAGCAACTCTAACAGCCAGATAGTCAGCTCGAACGCCACCTTGCTCGGCCAATTTCCGCCGGTCATAGTATCCCAGCCGGTCAGCCAGAAAGTCGTCGCGGGCTCCTCCGCGCAGTTGACTGCCGCCGCGGTTGGTCCCGCGCCGCTCGTTTACCAATGGCGTAAGGGAGGAATTAACCTCGCGGATGGCGGCAAAATCAGCGGCGCCGCCACAGCAACCCTGACAATCTCCGACATGCAGATTGACGACTGCGGAGACTACTCGCTCTTCGTCGAAAATGCCTACGGGAACGCCACCAGCTCAAATGCGTTGGTGGGGCTGGCGCCACTGGCTGCCTGGGGCCGAAATAACTACACACAGACGGATATTCCTGCCGGGCTAAACACCGTGTCGGCAATTGCCGCCGGCTTTTACCACTGCCTGGCATTGCGGACAGACGGCCTTGTCGCCGCCTGGGGAGCCGGGATGACCAACGCGGGGGCTAATCCTCATCTCGGGCAGGCCGTGGTTCCCGACAGTCTCAGCAACGTGGTGGGGATTGCGGCTGGCTACTTCCACAGCCTCGCGCTCCGCTCCGATGGCAGCATCGCCGCCTGGGGCGCGGGCACGAATAACTCGGGAGCCAGTCCGCACTACGGCCAGGCAATGATTCCCGGCGGCTTGGGCAGTGTCCTCGCCGTTGCGGCCGGCGGTTACCACAGCCTGGCCCTCAAGGCCGATGGCACCGTGGCGGCCTGGGGAGCCGGCACTACTGCTTCCGGCAATCCGCACTATGGCCAGGCGATGATTCCCAGTGGCCTGAACAACGTAATTTCCATTGCGGCGGGCGGCTACCACAGCCTGGCCCTCAAGGCAGATGGCACCGTGGTGGCCTGGGGAGCCGGCACTACCACTTCCGGCAATCCGCACTATGGCCAGGCGATTGTCCCCAATGGACTGACCAACGTGGCGATGATTGCCGCCGGCGGCTACCACAACCTGGCCCTCAAAGCTGATGGAACGGTGGTGGCCTGGGGCGACAACAGCTACGGCCAAACCAATGTCCCCGCCGGCCTGACTAATGCCGTGGCAATTAGCGCGGGACGCTACTGCAGCCTCGCCTTGAAAGCAGACGGAACGGTGGTGGCCTGGGGCGATAATAGCTACGGCCAAACTTCCACGCCAAACAGTGTGGCCAACGTCATCGGTATCTCAAGCAGCGGCTATCACAACCTGGCGCTGGTAAACGACGGCCGCCCGTATATCACCGTGCCGCCGCGCGGCCAGGTCGCCGCCGCGAACTCCAACGTGAGCCTGACCGTCATGGCCGCGGGCGCCCCGCCGCTAAGCTACCAATGGCAGCGGAATGGAACGAATATTGACGGCGCCACCACGTCCGCGCTCCACCTGGCCGGCGTACAAAGTTCGGACGATGGGAACTATGCAGTCATCGTATCCAACGCCTTGGGCGGCGCCACCAGCCCCATTGCGGCGCTCGCGGTACTGGCGCCGCCGACCATCCTGGAGCACCCGCAAAGCCTCACGGTAAATGAAGGCGGCAACGCCACCTTTACCGTCACGGCGGCCGGAACGGCGCCGCTGAGCTATCAATGGCAGTTCAACAACGTGAGCCTCGCCGGCGCCACTGACAGCCACTACACGCGTTCCCCGGTGCAGGCAGCGCACGCCGGCATCTATGCCGTCGTCGTGTCTAATGCCTTGGGCAGCGTGACCAGTTCCAACGCCACCCTCGCCATTAGCGTGCCTCCGGGCATTATCGCCCAACCGCAAAGCGCGACCGTGATCGCCGGGACCAATATCACCTTTACTGTGACCGCCACCGGCACCGCGCCGCTGAGTTATCAGTGGATATTCGACGGCACCAACATCCCCGGAGCCACCGCCAGCAGCTACACCCGGATCAACGTGCAACCGACTGACGCCGGCGCGTATGCGGCGATCGTCACGAACGTGGCCGGCAGCGTGACCAGTTCGAACGCCCTCCTCACCGTCCTGGTGCCGCCCGTTATTATCACCCAGCCGCAAAGCATCGCCGTCGCGGCGGGCAGCAACGCCACCTTCACCGTGATCGCTACCGGCACCGTGCCGCTGGAGTATCAATGGCGTTTCAACGGCACCAACCTGGCCGCCGCTACCGACAGTGCTTATACTTGCTGGAATGTCCAGGCGGAAAATGCTGGCAGCTATTCTGTCGTGGTCTCCAATCTCGCCGGCACCGTGGCCAGCTCCGAAGCGGAACTCACTCTCATTCCATCCGCTCCGTTGCAAATTGACTGGATCCGGCTGACCCCCGGCGGCCAAATCCAGTTGCAGGTCAGCGGCGGCCCGGGCGACTACACCCTTAAGGTGACAACCAACCTGGTGAACTGGGAGGCGTTAACCAATCTGACCACCGCCGGGCCCTCCTTCCAATTCCTGGATGCCGAGACAAACCTGAGCCAACGCTACTACCGCGTGCAGCGGTTGCCTTAACCGCCCCAATCGGGAACGCCGAGGTTTCGTATCAGCGGTGCTGCCTGGCTTGCGGGAGCCGAGGCAAGGGCGAATCGCCCCTAATTCATGCGCTATGGGTAAAAAAAGTGAGCGGCCCTTTGTCGGGCCGCTCCGCGTAGTGCCACTTGGCTCGCCTCCTATTCGAGCCATAGTCGTTTCATGCATCTATCTATACTATAAGCCCTCTGGCGGCTATGGGGTGTTCACCCCATGAGAGGCAAACCCGCCTATGGGCGGCACGCCCGGCCTCTGAACCCGGCCGGTTGTTTCCCCACTCGCCGGAACCAGTTGCGCTGGAGAATTTGCTGTTAATTGGCCCCGGTTGCCTTTAGTCTATTGCCCGTTGCGCCATTGCCCAACATGCCTATGACTCCAAGCCCACGGCTAATCCGGCAGCAGATGCGCGCCGGGATTCTTTTTCTGCCACGTTTGATGATACTGGCCGCCATGGCCGGTGCTTACCTGCCAAGCCCCGGCGTCGTGCAAGCCGCCACCCCACCCATCACCCGCCCCAACATCATCGTCCTCCTCACCGACGACATGGGCTGCGGCGATCTGGGTTGTTATGGCGGCGACCTGGTTCCCACGCCCAACCTTGATCGCATGGCGCGGGAAGGCATCCGCTTCACGCAATACTACGCGGCTTCGCCCATCTGCTCGCCGTCCCGCACGGGGTTGCTCACCGGAATGCATCCCGCCCGCTGGCGCATCACCAGTTTCCTGCAAACACGCCAGGGCAACCACGCCTGCGAACAAGCGGATTTCCTGGACCCCAGTGCTCCTTCGCTGGCGCGCGCTCTCAAAGCCGCCGGGTATGCCACTGGCCACTTCGGCAAGTGGCACATGGGCGGTGGCCGCGACGTGACCAACGCCCCCCCTTTCCCAGCCTATGGTTTTGATGAACATGCCAGCACCTACGAAAGCCCGGATCCGCATCCAGACCTCACCGCTACCAACTGGATCTGGTCGGCGCAGGACAAAGTCCAGCGCTGGGACCGCACCGCCTACTTCGTGGATCGGACCCTGGACTTCCTGAACCGTCATCGCGGCCAACCCTGCTACGTCAACCTTTGGCCGGACGACGTTCACACCCCCTGGGTGCCCAACCGGGAACGACTCAGCGAATTTCCCAACGGCGCCCAGACCGAGCGCAACTTCATCGGCGTGATGGCTGAATACGATCGCCAGATTGGGCGGTTGCTGGCCGGGTTAAAGGAATTGGGCCTGGACGAAAAAACGCTGCTCATCTTCACGAGCGACAACGGCCCCCTGCCCACTTTCCGGGGCCGCCGCACGGCAGGCTTGCGCGGAAGCAAGCTCAGCCTCTACGAAGGCGGCATCCGCATGCCGTTTCTAGTGCGCTGGCCCGGGCAAGTCCCGGCCGGGCGCACTGACGACCAGACCGTGCTGAGCGCGTGGGACCTCTTCCCCAGCCTGTGCGCGCTGGCAGGCGCGCCTCTGCCCGCCGGCGCTGCCCTGGACGGCGAAAACCTCAGCCCGGCTTTGCTGGGCCGCCCGGTCGCCGCCCGCGCAAAGGCGCTTTTCTGGGAATACGGCCGAAATGAACATGCCTTCGCCTATCCAAAAGGAACCAACCGCAGTCCGAATGTGGCTATCCGCGAAGGCGACTGGAAATTGCTGCTCAACGCCGATGGCCGTCAACGCGAACTCTACAACGTGGCCACCGATCCCGGGGAAACGACCAACCAGGCGGCCGCACACTCGGCCCTGGCCGACCGCCTGGGCGCCAAGGCTCTGGAATGGCGAAAATCCCTTCCCCGCCCCGCCTCCGCTTCCGCCCAATCATCACAGCCGGACATCGTCCTCATTATGTCCGACGACATGGGATTCTCCGACCTGGGATGCTACGGCAGCGAGATTCGCACGCCCAATCTGGACGCCCTGGCCAAAGAGGGGTTGCGCTTCACCCAGTTCTACAACACCGCGCGCTGCTGCCCCACCCGGGCCAGCCTGCTAAGCGGACTTTATCCCCACCAGGCCGGCATGGGGCACATGACCGGGCATGGCAGCGGGCGCGAAGACGGATACGCCGGCGACCTGAACCGGCGATGCGTGACCATCGCCGAAGCCCTGCGCCCGGCCGGCTATCGCACCTACCTGAGCGGAAAATGGCACGTGGCAAACATTATTGCCCCCACCGGCCCCAAGGACACCTGGCCGCTTCAGCGCGGCTTCGACCGCTTCTACGGCACCATTACCGGCGGCGGCAGCTTCTACGATCCCACCACGCTCTGCCGCGGCAATACCTATATCACCCCCGATAACGATCCCGAATATCGCCCCACCCGCTTCTACTACACCGATGCCATCAGCGACAACGCCATCACTTTCATCCGCGACCACGCCCGCGATCACTCGGCCCAGCCCTTTTTCCTCTACGTGGCCTATACCGCCGCGCACTGGCCCATGCACGCGCCCGCCGAGGAAATCGCCAAATACCGGGGCCTCTACGACGGCGGTTACGGCCCCATCCGCGCCGCGCGCTTTGCCCGGCTCAAGGAACTGGGGCTGATTGACCCGGCCTGGCAACTGCCGCCGCCGGCCGAAGACTGGGATGCCGTCACCAACCGGGCCTGGGAAAGCCGTTGCATGGAAGTGTATGCGGCGATGGTGGATCGGATGGACCAGGGCATCGGACGAATCGTCGCCGAGCTGAAACGGCAAAATCGCTTCGACAACACGCTCCTTCTCTTCCTGCAGGACAACGGCGGCTGCGCCGAACCCATGGGGCGCAAATCCAACGCCGACGAAATCAAAACCATGACCTGCCAGCCTATGGCCCCGGATGAACTCCAAAAAAAGATTTGGCCGCCGATGCAAACCCGCGACGGGCGCCCCGTCCGCACCGGCCCGGAGGTCATGCCCGGCCCGGAGGACACTTACGTCGCCTATGGCCGCGGCTGGGCCAATGTCTCGAACACTCCCTTCCGCGAATACAAACACTGGGTCCACGAAGGCGGCATCGCCACCCCCCTGATTGTCCATTGGCCCCGGGGCATCGCTTCCTCGCGCCGCAACCAACTCGTCACCCAGCCCGCCCACCTGGTTGACCTCATGGCCACTTGCGTGGATGTGGCAGGCGCTGTTTACCCCGCCGAAAAAGACGGCCAGAAAATCCAGCCCCTGGAAGGCGTCAGCCTGCGTCCGGCCCTGGACGGAAAACCCCTCCACCGCGCACAGCCCCTCTGCTGGGAACACGAAAGCAACCGCGCCATCCGCGACGGCCAATGGAAGCTCGTGGCCAAGGCCGGCCAGCCGTGGGAACTCTACGACCTCACCGCCGACCGAACGGAAATGAACGACCTGGCCGACCGCTACCCGGACAAGGTCAAGGAATTATCCGCCCGCTGGGAGGCCTGGGCCGCGCGCGCCAATGTTCTGCCCCTCGGTTCCTGGCGGGGCAAGCGGGCTGCGAAATAATCCCTCTCGCCGGGCCGCTTGAAAACGCCGCGCCGCGGCCTGGGCTTTGATTTGACTTTTCCGCCCGGGAGCGAAACAATTCTGCGCGGATTGACTGCGGCCACATAAATCGAAGCTATGAAACAAGCAAAACGCCCTAAATATAAGCGCATCCTTCTGAAACTGAGCGGCGAAGCCCTGGGTGGCCCCACCGGCCTGAACATCAATCCGCAAGCGGTGCGGAGCATGGCCGGGCAAATCCGCGCCGTGCGGAAGCTCAAGGTGCAGATCGTTATCGTTGTCGGCGGCGGAAATATCTTTCGCGGGCTTAGCGGCAGCAAACGCGGCATGGATCGCACCACCGGCGATTACATGGGCATGCTGGCGACCATCATCAACGCGCTGGCGCTGCAGGACGCGCTGGAAAAGCTGAAGGTGCCCACCCGCGTCCTAAGCGCCATCAGCATCTCGCAGGTCGCCGAGCCCTTCATCCGCCGTCGCGCCGTGCGCCACCTGGAAAAAGGCCGCGTCGTCATCTTCGCCGGCGGCACCGGCAACCCGTATTTCTCCACCGACACCACGGCTGCCCTGCGCGCCAACGAGATCGGCGCTGACGTGGTGCTCAAGGCCACCAAGGTGGACGGCATCTACGACGACGACCCCCAGAAGAATCCGAAGGCAAAGCGTTATTCGCAAATCTGCTACTCCGACGCGCTGCGGCAGCGGCTCAAGGTGATGGACTCCACGGCCTTCTCCTTGTGCATGGACAACAAAATGCCGATCATCGTGTTTAACTTCTCCCAGCCGAACAACCTCAAGCGGATTATCCTGGGCGAACAAATCGGCACCCTTGTGGCGGACTGAGCGCGCGCGGCTGCCCGGCGCCGGCTCCACCCCGGCGCGACATCCGGCCCCCTTCCCTGCCTTTCCCCGCAAAAATGATATTTCGTTCACGCGAAGACGCAGGGCTCAAACTGGCAAATCTGCTGCAAACGCAGGCAGTTCAAGCCGACCTGGTACTGGGGCTGCCTCGCGGCGGGGTAATCGTGGCCGCCCAAGTGGCGCGAGCTCTCCGCCGGCCCCTGGGCGTGATCACTGTCCGCAAAATCGGGCACCCCTGGAACCGTGAATTTGCCGTCGGCGCGCTGGCCGAAGGCGACATAACCCTGCTCGATGAACGCGCAGTCGGCCCCAACCCGCGAGTTCGCGCGGAGCTGGCGGCCGTCCTCGAAGAGGAAAAAGAACGTCTCCGCGCCTGCCAGGCGCAATTCCATCCCGAGGGCGCCCCGGTCCTGGCGGGCAAGGCCGTTCTGCTCGTGGACGACGGCCTCGCGACCGGCGCCACAACCGAGGCCGCGGTCTTGTCAGCCAAGGCGCGCAAGGCCGGCTTTATTGTCGTGGCCGCGCCCGTAGCTTCGTCCGGTGCGGTCAGCCGCCTCGCCCAGGTGGCCGACGAAGTGCGCGTGCTGCATGTGGACCCGGACTTTGCTGCCGTGGGCCAGTACTATGAGTCCTTTGCGCAAAACACGGACGAGGAAGTGCTGGCCGTGCTGCGAGCCGCCACGCAGTCTCACCCGCGCTGACCCGCCCATGCTGCGCTTCCGTCCCCGCAAACCGGCCGCCCTTCATTATGCCTGAGTTGCCCGAAGTTGAGGTGCTGGTTCGCCACCTGGCGCCGCTCTTGAAAGGACGCCGGATTGGCGTCGTCCAGGTTCGCCTGGCAAAGGTGGTGCGGCCGGATTCCCCACGCCGTTTCGCCCAGGCATTGCGTGGCGCCAGGTTCCGCGCGGTGTCACGCCGGGGGAAATACCTTTTGTTCCACCTCCGGCCGGCCGGGCAAGGCGGGGCATTAACGCTGACCGGTCACCTGGGCATGACCGGGCGAATGTATTTGCTGCCAGCCAAAACGCCGTTGCCGCGGCACGCGGCGGTGGTTCTGGGCCTGGGGCGGCAGAACTTTATCTTCGAGGATTCGCGCCGCTTCGGACGGTTGACCCTGGCGGCGGCCCCGCGGCGGAACCTCGGGCCGGAGCCTCTGGAAAGCGCCTTTGCGCTGCGGCCCTTCGTCGCGGCTCTGCGGCAGTCCCGGCAGGCCATCAAGGTCAAGCTGCTGGACCAATCGCTGCTTGCCGGCGTGGGAAACATTTATGCCAGCGAGGCTCTCTTTCGCGCGGGCATCGCGCCGGCGTTGCCGGCCCGGCGCCTGAGCGAAAGCCAGGTCAGGCGGCTTCGGCTCGCTATTCGCGCCGTGCTCCGGCAGGCCATTGCCGGCGGCAGCACCGTGCCGCTCAATTACACCGGCCAGGGGGCATCCGACCGGCTGTTTTACTTTGGCCGCGCCCCTGGCGCGCCGGATTACTACGAGGAGCGTTTGCAGGTGTATGACCGGGCAGGCCAGCCTTGCCCGCGCTGCAAGACCCCCATTCGGCGGCGCGTGCAAGCGGCCCGCAGCACCTATTATTGCCCGCGCTGCCAGCGCGCCTGAATGGGCCCCCAACGGGAACGCCCGCCGGTTGGCGCGTGACCGCCGCCAAATTCGCGGCTGGCGGCCCTTCGTGATCCCGCTACTCGCCCGCCGGGCTCACTTGCAGCTTATCCAGAAGCAGGCGTTTTCCTTTGGCGCGTGAGTCCGGGGTGAGGCAGGTGAACTTCAGCGCATGCGCCCCGGCCGCCAGGTTGCCCTCGCCAGCCAGCGTCTCGAACAGCCCGGGAATCGCCCCCGCCTGGAACAAGTCCACAGGCTCGCCGGGCTTCAGGTCATCCACTTGCAGCGTGAAGGCCCCGCCGGCCTCCCCGCGCGCCAGCCGAACCGTGACCCGGTGCCGTCCGGCCTGGGAAACCGTGAACGGCACGGTGAGGATGTCGTTGGTCTTTCCCGCTTCCCATTGCAGCGCATAGCGCTCGCTAAACAGGTCGCCCCAGAATTCCATGCCCGCCTCCTGAACGGTGCCGCCCGTGGCAACCGCGTCGTCCACCAGGTTCTCGGCCTCCCACCGGCCCCCGCCCTGGTCGCGCGCCCGCAAATAGTACGGCAACCGGTCTTTGACCGCGGGTAACGCCGCACGGACCGCCGGCCGCCCCGTCTGGTACCAATACGCCACGCTGGAATACCAATCCGCCCGCTCGTTCCCCTGCCAGCCATGCTCGATCTCCACCCGCACCGACTTGCGGAACGGCACCGGGTCGGCAACGTGATAACGATACACGTTCCACAGGTCGCCCGGTTTCCAGGCCTCGGGCCAGCGCCACTGGGTGAGGGCCTTGTCCTTCAAATCGGGCGTGCAATGCTCCAGCACGCCTTGCGCGTTGAACCGCGCCCGCAAAGGCGCGCCAAACTGCGGATACGAAAACTCGTGGCTATAGCACCAGGCCCCGCCAAAATCGTCCTCCGAACCCGTGCCGGCCAGCGAAGGCCGGGCCTCCCCGTCCACATGGATGGCGATGTCGCCCTCGCCCCACCAGCTTTCGTCCCGCTGCTCAACCGACAGGTTGCACCCCGCGAAATGGCCCCGCCCGCCATCGGTTTCCAGAATCAGATAAGGCTTGCCTTTCACCGGCGGGAACTCCTGCCGGTAAGCGGCAAAGAAATGCAAATCGTCCGGCAGCGGCTTCGCCAGCGTCCGGTAATCAATCTGAAAGTAAAGCGCGCTGCAATCCTGGGCCCCCTCGTTGGACACCACCAGCCGCGCCGTCTTCGCGAACGGCATGGGCCAGTAACAGTTAAGCCCGCCATGCGTGCCCACCGCCAGCGGCTGGCTGGCGTAGGCATAAGTTTGCGCGTGCCCCAGCCCAAAGAAATCGCCCAGCGGCGCCTCCACGCACGGCTCGGGCAAATCGTCAAAGTAGATGCGCAGCACCAGTTTCCGCAGCCCGCTCCGCGACGGGTATAAATGCGTGAACCAGATATGGGTCACGATCCCCGGCCCCGGCAACTCCGCCAGCGTCAGCGACTTGCCCGCCTCCACCCGGCGCATGTCCAGGTTTCCGCCGCTGGGGTCCGCGCTCGAAACCCGCCGCGCCGTGTAATCCTGCACCCGCAGCAAATGATCCAGGCCCTCACCATAAACCGCCGGGCAAAACGCCAGCGACGCCAGCAAAGCCGCCGCGGCTACTGTATTGAGTTTAATCATGCGCCAGCATGGCGCCAAAACCCGCCCGTACGCAAGCCTTGCCTGATCCGCCGGGTCGCGCCCGGGGATCACCTTACAAAGATTGCGCTCTCCGAAAGCCTGGATTGCCGGGGGCGTCCGCGCTCCCGCCCTGGCGGGCCTACTTCAGCCGGGCCAGCGTTTCTTTGATCCGATCGAAGTTGGGCAGGTCCTTCGGCGTCGGGGTCTGCTCGCTGTATTGCACCACGCCGTGCTTATCAATAACAAAGGCCGCGCGCGCGGAGGTGTCGCCTATCCCGAGCAGCATGGGAAACAGGACGTCGTATTTCTTCGTGACTTCCTTGTTCAGGTCGCTGGCCAGGGTAAGCCCGATTTTCTCCTTTTGCGCCCAGGCCTCCTGCGCGAAGGGCGTGTCCACGCTAATGGCGATGACGTCCGCGTTGAGGCTGGCATAGGCATTGAGTCCGTTGGTGATGTCGCACAGTTCCTGCGTGCAAACGCCGGTAAAAGCGGCGGGAACGAAGAGCAGCACGGTGTTCTTCCGGCCGAAGTTGGCACTGAGCTTAACATCCACCAGGCCGGAGGCTTGCTTGGACTTGAGCGTGAAATCAGGTGCTTTGGAACCTACTGGTATTGGCATATTTATACTTTGTTAATGATTGAGTTTATCTATTGGATAAACAGGTAAGCCGGGTTGGGCCGCCTGTCAAACGGCAAGACGGCCAAAAGCGCGGCTAAAGCGCGCCTGGCTACCCTCTTCGCCGACTTTTATGCTCCATTCCCGGCCCTCCGGCGAACTGTGCCATTTTGGCACACTTCAGCCCTGGCGCTAATGGCCGTAATCACCCTCGTACGGCCCCCCTCCAAAGGCGAAAACAAGCCCTTTCCCCAACCAACCAAACCGGCAACCCTCCCCAACCAGCGTTTCCCCTGCCAGCTCTCCAATTCCCTCCATTTCCCGTCATTTTCCCGCCCCAATGCGCCGTGTACAAGGGGTGTACACCGGATGCTCACCGGATGCACATAGGGTTTTAGCTGGTACACCCGTTGAGCATCCGGTGTACACCCCTTGTACACGACGCATTGGGAGCCCTAAATGAGCCTGGGAATGAGGTAATTTAAGGAAAACCGGGGGTTGCGCTGGCCGGAAGCGAATCGAGCCTATTGGGGCGGATATTCACTGGAATATCCCAAAACCGGGAGTTGACCCGGAAAGGAGGGGTTCCTAAGCGGTTTTGCCACGACGAAAGCAGACCTGACCTCGGCCTCCTGATGGTTGGCGTTTCTCCGGGTATTGCGCCCCCACCTCGCAATCTGTAAAGCGCCGCAGCCGAATCCGCATCACCTGGGATGGACTGGGCAGGGGGCGAGTTTCCGCCGTAATAATCCCCCAAGCCTGACCAGCCTCGACTATACTGACTCGTCCACCAGTTCGGGAACGTCTCCCGCCTTTCGAGGAACTGCCATCATCCCGCCCGGCCTTCCCCTGCCTCCACGCGGCGGCTAACACCGCGCTTGACCTCCCGTTTCGAGCGCAAGGGCGTCACTCTTTCGTGAAAGGCTTCCCTTGCCATGCAGCCCTGTCTAATATCCTGCCCCAATGAAGACGCTGACAACCTTTCTGGTTCTAGCGACACTGGCGCTCTGCGCCTTTGGCCGCGAGGCGCAGGCGGCCGCCCAAGTCCCCGCGCCTGCCAGGACCTATCGCAACCCGCTGCTGCCCGAGCGCGAAATAGCCGATCCTTTTGTCCTGCGGTTCAACGGCCAATATTATCTTTATTCGACCACCGATAGCCGGGGTTACGAGGTGTTTGTGTCCGAAAATCTGGTGGACTGGAAGAACAAGGGGCGCGTGTTTCGCGACCCGCGCGGCGGGAATTGGGCCCCGGAGGTGTTTCATAACCAGCGCGGCGATGGCAAATTCTACCTCTACTACACCGACAACATCGGCGGCCCCAGGCGCGGTCCGCTGGAAAAGCAGATTGGCGTGGCGGTGGCAGACAGCCCGCTCGGCCCTTTTATTGATCAGGCGGTGCTGGCCACGCACTCAATTGACGCCCATCTGTTTCAGGACGATGACGGCAGGCTCTTCCTTTACTACGTGGATTTAAACGAAGGCTTCAAGATTATGGTTCAGCCCATGGCCGACCCGATCCGCAAGGTAAACGAACCCAAAGTTGTAATCCGGCCAACCGTGGAATGGGAGAGGCGCAGCGGCGAGGTGACGGAGGGGCCGTTCATGTTAAAGCACAATGGAATCTACTACCTGATGTACTCCGGCTCCGGGGCCGACACTCCCAATTACGGCATTGGCTACGCCACGTCCAAATCGCCCACCGGTCCGTTTGTGAAATACGCGGGCAATCCCATCGCCCAGCGCGGCGGCAAGGTGTCGGGGCCGGGACATCATTGTGTGGTGAAAGGCCCGGACGGAAAGCTCTGGATGCTCTACCACCAGAAGTGGGATACCGAGGTGAACTGGCGCCGCTTTCTGGCGCTTGATCCGCTGTGGTTCGACAGCCAGGGTGTCCTGCATGTGAAAGTCACCCGCGACACGGACCAACCGGCCCCCGGCATCCCCGCCAAATAAGCAACACGCGCCAGCCGCCGATTTGGCCCTCAAGGAGCCTTGTTTTGCAAGGCTCCCGTCCCCCCGGCTTATACCGGGCGGCTACGCCGCAGGCTGCTTCAACTCGTTCCTGGCCTCTGCAACGATCTTCTCCAGGCGGCGGCCGTATTCGACGTAGTTCTGGCGCATGGCCGCTTCGTTGGCGGCCTTGGCCTGGGCGTCGTGGAAGACGACAACCATGTGCGGCTCGATGGATAAGCCTCCGTTGTAGCCGCGCGACAGGGCGTCCTTGAGAATGTCGCGCACTCGGGCCCGCCCTTCGCCGGGCCAGTTGTAGTCCGCGTCGTCCTTTGCGGGATTCCAGGTGGCGTCCTTAACGTGGATGTGGGCGACATGATCGCGCACGTGCGTCCAGAACTCCCACGGGTCCTGTTTGGGCCAGGGCTTTGGCTTGGAACGATCGGGATTGAAGATGGGGTTGGCGGTGTCGAAGACCCATTTGAGGCCGGGACACTTGTCGAGGAGTTCGAGGGCGTGCTGCCAACTCATACCGCCGTAGTTCATGCAATTCTCGTGGACGGGCTGAAGACCGGCGTCGAGGAAGCGGTCGGTCACTTCCTTCACCCGGCGAAAGACCTCGGCCGGGATCACGCACGCGTCGTCTTCCGGCTTGAAACTCATGATGCGGACGTATTTGGCCCTGGCGCGCTGCATGCGCGGGATGGCACGCTTGACTTCCGCAAGGGTGATGTCGAAGGGATCGCTCAGCTTCTTGGCCCAGTTCATGATGGTGGAGCCGAAGCAATAGGCGTTTATGCCCGCCGCCTCCAGCTTGCGAACGGCGAGGTCAAACGCCACGTCCGGTATGTCGTGGAAGTTGGCCTTGGCAAAGCCAGGGACTTCGACGCCCCGGGGCTCAAGGAGTTTCCAGCCCAGTTCCTGGGTGGCCTGGATCTGGCCGTCTATGTTGTTAGCGGCTTCATCGCCGATGCCCATGTATTTCATATCATTTACGAATCTAAAACGGACACTCTGAAAACGAACCTGCTGGGTATTCGCAATCGGCACCCCGGCTCGAAGGAATCTCGCCGAAACGCATCATAAACGAACAACCAGCCAGCCGGTTCGATAGGCGGCCGGTTGCGTCCGCTATATGATAATCCGGCCGCTGCCGCGGGCTGACCCTCAAGTGTTCAAAGACCAATAGCAACTTGCGCCTTGCGGGCGCGATAGGGCACAAAGCCCAGGAATACGGCTTCGTCGAGCACCGGTTTCCAGGCTTCCCCTGGCGGCCCTCAGGCCCAAGCACCTCGCGAATGTATTGGGCCTTATCCCGGCTGACCTTTCGCCGTCATCCAGGCGCTTCATCCATTCGGGCCACCGGGTCCGACAGGCAGGATCATCAGCCCCGGCCCCGCACGGCAAGCAAGCGGATGCGAAGAATCGCGCCGCTTCTGCCGCCCGGCCCATGCGGGCTTTGATTCCCGGGATGCTCATGCGCGACACCCTAACTCCTCTGCCCCGATTGACAAGCTGTTTTCTTACCGCCGGAAGGACTTGGTGAAGTCCTCATTAGCGATTGCCACTACCTTCTTCTTCACCTTTGACGCTGCGATCAATTGGTTCAGCTTCTTCTCGTAGGCCCGGCTGTCCATGGGCAACTCCAGCGTTTTCCCCAGGAGCGAGGAAAAGAGGATCGCGTTGGCCAGTTCGACGGAATGGATGCCTTCCGGGCCCGGCGTAATCAGCGGCTCGCCGTCGAGGATGGCGTTGATGAAGTTCTGCATCAGGACCGCGTGGCCGTTGGGAGAAGGGCCGAAGGGGATTTCGACGTGCCAGACCTCGGGCTTGGCGAAGCCGAGCCTGGCCGTGCGGCTGAACTCGATCATATCCACCTCGTTGCGCTCCAGGGTGAGCTTGTCCGCTTCGAGCAGCAGTTTGCCGCGCGTGCCAGCGATCTCGAAGCGGTTGGTGCCGGGGGACTCGCCGGTGGAGGAGACGAACGTGCCGGTGGCGCCGTTCGGATATTCAAGGTAGGCGGAGACATTGTCCTCGACCTCGATCTGATGGAAGCGGCCGAGCTGGCAGAATCCGCGCACGCGGGCCGGCATGCCGAGCAGCCATTGCAGGGTGTCGAGGTTGTGGAGGCATTGGTTGAGCAATACGCCCCCTCCCTCGCCCTTCCATGTGGCGCGCCAGCCACCGCTGGCGTAGTAGGCCTCGGTGCGGAACCAATCCGTCATGACCCAGCTCATGCGCACGATCTCGCCCAGTTCGTTGTCCTGAATGAGCTTGCGAATCTTCAGGTAACGCGGCTCGGTGCGCAGTTGGAACATGGCGGCAAATACCAGCCTGGGCTTTGTCTTATGCACGGCGATCAGCCGCTCCGCGTCGGCTTTGTGGGCGGAGATGGGCTTCTCGACCATCACGTGCAACCCTTGTTTAAGGGCCGCAATCCCGAGGGTGGTATGCTGGTAATGCGGGGTTGCAATGATGACCGCATCCACGAGGCCGGAGCGGATTAACTCCTCCCCGCCGATGAAGGTTTTCAGCGGTTTGTATTTCTCCAGCTTGGCCGAGGCGGTATCTGACACCGCTACCAGTTCCGCCCGGCTGATTTTGCCGGCGGTAAGATAGTTAAAATGGTGCTGGCCAATGTTGCCCAACCCGATAAGTCCCAAGCGCACGTGCTTCATACGAAAGAGCTTAACACAGGATTGCCGCTTGCCGAGTGAAATAGTGTAAGCCCCGGCGCGCGCAACGGCCCGGCCCCCGCATCCGTGCCGGGCTTATGCCGGTCACATCAGCCATGACAGTATCGGGGCAAAAATCAAGCTGGGCAGGTAATCGGCCAGTTCGATTTTCTTCAAGTCAAGGATTACCATTCCCACACAGAAGACCAGCAGTCCGCCTGCCGCATTGACCGGGTCCACCAGGCTGTGGGCCTCCAGAAAAGGTTTAAGCCCATGCAGACACAACAACGTAATCGTGCCCTGAAAAGCCAGCACCGGCAGGGCAACCAGCAACACCCCCCAGCCGAACACGAGAGTAAACCCCATCGTGGCCAGGCCATCCATTACCGCCTTCACCGCGAGGGGGTAATAGTAGCCGCTCAAACCGTCTTGCACCGAACCCAGGATGGCCAATGGCGCGACGCAATAGAGCGCGGCGCAGGTCTTGAACCCCTCGCCCAGGCGGCCCGGCGCGGCAGGTCGGGCCGCGGCTATGCTCTCGCGCGCCTTTTTCCCCACCCGGTTCGACATCTTCTGCAGACGCAGCAATCGCCCGGTTAACTTCCCCAGCATTAGCGCCAGCACAACAATGAGAAGCTGCCGGAGGATTTGCCACAAGGACCCATTTAGACTGGTCCAGGTCAGCCGCAGACCATAGAAAATGGCGAAGACCCCCAGCGCAACCTTGAAAAAGGATTCCCGCGCCGGGGAGAAAGGCTTGCGCCGCGCCAAACCAATCGCGCCGCCAAGCAGAATCCCCGCAACATTCAGAGCTGTGCCGATCATTCAAGACAGGCTAGCGGCTATAATCCAAAGTCCAAAGCCCAAAGTCTCTTTCGGAAGCGCCTGCGTGTGGTCTTACGGCGAAAAGACTCCGGCAAGAACGAGATGAGATTGGCGGGCTCAGAATACTCCTCGTGCGATGCTAATCCCCGACGAACCGCCTCCTCAAAAAAATTGATAATAACGCGGCCTTGACGGCTTTGGCCATTCAGCGGCATAGTTATCAGGCTCCTAACGCAAACGCATAAGCGTTGACTTTGAGCGCAAGGGTCCGACGGTGGGTGCCGTCGGAGGATAAGTCCGAATGGTCGGGCCGCCATCGGGATAATCAGACGACTCGACGCCGATGCGGCCGCAAACAGCGCGCGCCCGCGGCAGAGACGCAAAACGCAAACAACCATGCCTGACTTTTTTCAAACCGGCGCCATCGCCACCCTGCATCGGCTGGGGCGCCCCGACGTTGCCCGGCTCGAGCATGAGTTGGAGCGATTTGCAGCCGAATCGCCGATTACGTTGGTATTGCCGTGCCACATCAAAGAACTCGGCACGCGCGCGTTGGCGCGGATTGTCCGCGAACTCAAGAACGTTTCCTACCTCAAGCAAATTGTGGTGGGCATCGATGGCGCGACCCGCGCGGCTGATTTCCAGCGAGCCTGCAAATTCTTCGCCCAGTTGCCGCAACGCCCGATGTTATTGTGGAACGACGGGCCTCGGCTGTCAGCGCTATTCCAAAAACTTGAGGAAGCCGAGTTGAGCGCCGGGCCGGGCGGCAAAGGGCGCAATATTTGGATCTGCTTCGGCTATGTGCTGGCCAGCGAACAGGCGCGCGTGGTCGTGGTGCATGATTGCGATATCCTGACCTACAGCCGGGAGTTGCTGGCCCGGCTAACTTACCCGGTGGCGCACCCCAGCCTGGGCTTTGATTTCTGCAAAGGCTATTACGCCCGCGTCACTCACCAGTTGAATGGCCGCGTGATGCGCCTGCTGGTCACGCCGCTTCTGCGGGCGCTCAAAAGCATTATCGGCCAGCATCCCTACCTGGTCTATATGGATACCTTCCGCTATCCGCTGGCCGGTGAGTTCTCAATCCATACCGACCTGGTCCGGCGCGTGCGCATTCCCTACGATTGGGCGGTGGAGGTGGGCACCCTGGCCGAGGTGTTTCGCAACGCCGCGCCCCGCGCGATTTGCCAGTCGGAATTATGCGAAAATTACGACCACAAACATCAGGAGCTTTCGCCGCGCGACACCGCCAAGGGGCTTAACAAGATGGCGGTGGATATCACCAAATCTTTCTTCCGCCGGATGGCCGCCGAAGGCATCAAACTGGATGTGGGGTTGTTTGACACCCTTTTGAGCGCCTACTTGCGCCAGGCCGAAGACTCGCTTCGATTCTATGGCGCCGATGCCGCCGTCAATGGCTTGTCGTTTCCGCGGCATGAGGAGGAAAAAGCGGTGGCCACATTCGTGCGCAGCATCCAAATTGCGGAAAAGGCTTTCCTGGAGGACCCGCTGTCGACTCCGCTGATTCCCAACTGGAACCGCGTGCAATCCGCCCTGCCCAGGTTCTTTGATGGGTTGAACGCTGCGGTTCGGCTGGATAATACGCATTGAATGGCGGCATTATGATGCTCGACCGTTCAACTGGCAGCGGCAAACCAGCGCGCACCTGCCGGCATTTTGGGTAAGCCGTAGCGCATGACTTCACAGTTCCGCCAGTATCTGGATTTCCTCTATGGACGGGAGGGCGCCGCTGCTTCCATGCGGCAACTGTCCGTACTGCTAAAATCCTGGCCGCGACAGACGCTCGGCAGATTCCGCCGCACGGTAAAGCCACTCGCCGAGCACGATATCCTGCTCATCACCTATGCTGACCAATTGCGAGAACCCGGGGAGGCGCCGCTGCGGACGCTGGCTCGTTTCTGCAAATCACATTTGCAAGGTTTGATTAGCGGCGTGCATATCCTGCCTTTTTATCCCGCGTCATCAGATGATGGATTTGCTGTAAAAGACTACTTCGCGGTGGACCCGGCATTCGGCTCGTGGAATGACGTGGCGCGCCTTGGGCAGTCGTTTGATTTGATGTTCGACGCTGTCGTTAATCACCTTTCGGCGCAAGGGGAATGGTTCCGCCGTTTTCAGCGCGATGATCCTCAATTCCGGGATTTCTTTATAACGGTCAAGGGACAGCCGGACTTGTCGCAGGTCGTGCGCCCACGCACCCTGCCGTTACTTACGGAATTTCCCACTGCGCGCGGGCGGCGCCGGTTATGGACGACTTTCAGCGCCGACCAGGTGGATCTGGATTACCGGAATCCCCGCGTACTGCTGGCCGTATTGGAAGTGCTGCTGTTTTACGCGGCACGCGGGGCGCGGTTCATCCGGCTGGATGCCATCGCTTTTCTCTGGAAGGAAATCGGAACAACTTGCCTGCACCTGCCGCAAACACACGCAATCGTCCAGCTTATGCGTGCGGTATTGGATAAAGCGGCTCCGCATGTGCGACTCATCACCGAAACCAACGTGCCGCACGCTGAAAATGTTTCTTACTTTGGAAACGGCGCCAACGAAGCTCAGTTGGTCTATAACTTCGCTCTGCCGCCGCTGGTGCTGCATAGTTTCGCCACCGGCAACGCGGTGAAACTGACTCGCTGGGCGCAGTCATTAACATTGCCGTCGGACCGGGTGGCGTTCTTCAACTTCCTGGCCTCGCACGACGGCATCGGCCTGAATCCGGCGCAAGGCATCCTCGCCAAGGCAGAAATTGAGGCACTGGCACGCCGCGCCCTGGCGCACGGCGGCTTCCTTTCATTCAAGGAGTTGCCGGACCACACGCAGGTTCCTTACGAGTTGAATATTAATTATCTCGATGCCCTGTCGAACCCGCGGCGAGGTGAACCTGCCGAATTGGCCGCCCGCAAGTTTCTCACGGCGCATGCCATTCTGCTCAGCCTGCAAGGAGTGCCGGGCATTTATTTCCACTCGCTTCTGGGTTCACGGGGCGACCGGGCCGGCGCGGAAACCAGCGGCTTGAAACGGCGCATCAACCGCGAGAAGTTGGCTCGCGCGCAATTGGAAAGCGAGTTGGCCGAAGCAGGCTCCCTGCGAGCCTGCGTTTTTGGCGGATTGAACAAGCTGCTGCGTATTCGCCGCCAACACCGCGCATTTCACCCCCAGGCGGCGCAGCGGGTGCTGGCGGGCGATCGGCGTTTGTTTGCCGTGTATCGGGCTTCGCTCGATGGCCGTCAACGGTTGCTGTGTTTGCACAACGTTACCAGCCAAACGGTTTCCGCCTCTCGCCTGGTGCAAGCGGCTGAGTGCGCCCCTTTCTGGACTGAACTGATCTCCGGCGACCGCTATCAGCCGGCAAACGTACGGCTCAAGGGATACCAGACCCTTTGGCTGCGCGCGGAAGACAAATAATCGCGCCCGCTAAACTCCTTCTCCAAACAGGTTGGAAATGCGGGCAGCCAGTTTGCGCCGCGCCACAGAATAAGAGAAGTATTTCACGCCCAGAGCGTAGTTGGTGCGCGCCCACTCTGCCGCCAGCGCCTGGTCCTCCAAGACGGCCCGGGCTTGTTCGACCACCTCCCGGGTCACCAACTGTGGCATCTCGATGGTTTTAAACCCCAGCGGATCAATATCGCGCGCATACACGGCGTAAGTGTTTACGACTACCGGCTTGCTAAAATAAACCGCCTCCAAAAAGGCGTTGCCGAATCCTTCATAATGACTGGGGTAGGTAATCAGGTCCGCGTGCGGATAGACATCGGCCAGGGTGTAAATCTTCTTTCCCTCCGGAGTGGTGCCGCGGGTTTCGCCTACCCGATCGAAAATGAACCGCACGTCAATGCCGGCATCGGCAATACGGTCTTTGAGCATGGCCATGTAAGCGTTCCCTTCATCGCCTGCGGGGTGCGAGATGACGAGCTTGGCCCGCGAATTATTAAGGCGGCGCACCAGTTCGATGGCATGCTCGATGCCTTTGCGCTGAACCACACGCGTGGGCTGCAGAATAAACCAATCGCTCTCTTCCAAGCCGATCTCACGGCGAAGATCCCGGCTATAGTCATCAACACCCGGAGGGGGCGTTTCGAAGTCCAACACATTCGGGATGATTTGCGAAGGAATGCCGAGCCGCCGGGCCAGTTCTTTTTGCTGCATCGAGTTGATCACCACGTGCTCCATTTTGTAGAATAGCGGCGGGAAGGCAGCTTGCAGATAATCGCTAACGGCATTCAACGTGAAGCGCTCGCGCTCCCAGGCAAAATCGTGATGATGGGCGATGACGGGCAAGGTGGTCTCGGCCGTTACCTCGGTCATGGCCAGCCCTAGCGGCACGTGCATCGGGATAGCCAGAATGTTTTCCGGCAGAAGGATTTCAATCTGGAACTTCTCTATGAAGCGATAAAGCTCATCCTTCAGCCGTTCTTTAATGGATTGGATTTGATTGGTGACAGCCCGGCTTCGAAACGCCACGCCAAAAAGCCTGCTCTGCACTTCGGCAACCTCCGGATGGCCAAAGAAGGCCAGCGGTGCAACATGGCTCGCCTCCGGCGGGGCATCGAGCAATCCCGCCATCCAAAAACAGGAGTGCCCCATCCCGGTCAGAATCTGCGCCCATTTTCGCGTTTCGAGCGTGACACCGTCCGTACCATGAAACCGTGTGGAGATGAAGCCGATGCGTTTAGGCGCGCCCGTCGTAAGTATGCAGAATGACATTAGTCGATGCTACCGCCACTACTCGGAACTTCAAGCCTGACGCAAAGCTCCGGCGCGGAATAGTTACCGTATTTCCGACGGCAAATAGCCGGTTCCGTCAAGTCGGCCTGATTTATTTTATGGCGAGCTGATGCAGCAGATCCTGCCAGTTTCCGCTTCTTGGAATGCGGCTGTCGCCTTTCGGTTTCAATAGCCACGTCTGCCAGCCAAAGGCGCGAGCCGGCTCACAGTCGTTATCGAGGCGATCGCCAACCATAAGCGCCTCGGCCCGGGAAATGCCCCGCGCCTCCAGCCGGGTGCTGAGAATCTGGAACACATGCGGGTCTGGTTTGCTAAAGCCATGCTCGAACGACCAGAAGCAAAGGTCGCGCTCGAACAGGTCCATCCCAAGCCCATGGCGAACCAGGGCCTCTTCCAATTCGCGCAGTGTGTATGCCTGGGCATTCGAAGCTATGCCGAACAGGCAGCCGCTCGCCTTGAGTTTGCGTAAGGCCGCTACCGTAGCATCACTCAGGAGTGGAGTGTGGCCTATCTGGATTTGACGATAGAGAAATTCGTCCAGTTTCGCCCGCGGCAGCCGGCGCAAGGGCGGCAGTACTTCCGCGACCACCGCAGGCCACTGCACCTCCGGCCAGGCTATGCCGCGCGCCCGGCTGGCTTCATGGCGTTTGGCCACGAGTTTGTTGCTGGCCACATAGAAATCCAGGCGGCTCAACAAAGGAGGGGCGTGCAGCATCTCTTGAAATAGCTGCTGCCAACGCGCATCGGCATCCACCGGCGGCGGGCCGATCTCCAAAAGGGTGCCATAAACATCGAAAATAACCGCGCGCACATTCACATCTGCTAGCTCCATAAAAGGGGGTAAAGATAATCGGCATGTAATTTCCGCCGCAAAAATTCAGCTTGCGCCGCCTGGCCAGCTCCAGGCTCCGGAACCTCTCCGCGCCGCGGCGAAACCAGAGACAGAAATCGTTGGGCATAGGCGTGCCCGCTGAGCCAGGATTCCGCCCGAGGCGGCCAGGGTGCAGTTTCCAAATCCCCGGCGGCCGCCCGCTGGCGCCACCGTTCCAGAAACGGATTAAGTGGCAGGCAACGCTCCCACGACCGTTCAATCGGTTGAGCCAATACCTCGAGTTGAGCCGCAAGCGTCAGTCGGCTGAATGGCACTGGCCGCGGCTTCTTCCCGCCAGCCAGCACGGCGGGTTTGCCGGCCAGGCGAGCAGCCGCATCAGGCATCACACGAATCCATTGCGCAAACCTGCGGGCCTGCCGTTCCCGTTCGCTTCGCCAATCAAACAGCTCCGGGGCCACGTATACTTCGCGATAGGATTGCGGGAAAGCAAACCCAAACTCTGCCAGGTCCGGTGCTATGTTCGGCAATTCCCGCGCCACCAGAGGGCGGCGAGCTGCCACCGCCTCCAAATACGGCAAACCAAAACCTTCCTGAAGCGAGGTGAACATTACCGCTTCGCAGGCGGCCAACAGTTCCGGCACTGAAGGGCTCGTAGTTTCTCTATCCCGCAAAACTCCAAGCCGCAGCCGCCAGCGGCCTTTGCGCGCGGCGTCAGCCAACGTCCGCGCATAAGTGGTTTCCTCTGTCGAACTGCAGTCGCCCGTCGTGACCAACCATGCCTGGGGTCGCAACCAGCGGGTGAGCAGCAAGGCCTCGCCAATGTTTTTACGGCGCAACAACCGGCAAGGCAGCAGCCAGACGGGAGCCTTGTCATTCAGTTGACGCTGAAGCCAGGCACGGGCAGCGGCAACGCGCCGGGCGGGCACTCGCGCGGGCGGCATTACCGGATTGGGTAGCCAATCGGCCTGGTTGTGGAAGTGCCGCCGCAGCACTACGGCATCGGCGCGGTTAATGGCCGCATGATAAATATACGGGGAGGCAGGCAGCACCGCATTCGCGACAGCCGGCAATGTTTGAAAACCGGGACTGCGGTTTGCGGTAAAATGGTGCCACCGGTTTTCGAACCACCAATCGTGATGGTGCGCCACTAGCGGAATGCCCCCGCTATGGCATGCCTGCGTTAACTTATGCGCCAGTTCCAGATTGCGCCCCAACCCCAAATTATGCGCCCAGACCAGGCAATCCTCACGCATCGAGAGGCGGACCAGAGCGCTAATGCCCTCCTCGACGCGCCGCTTCCAAACCGAACCCGTTTCCTTCATTTCAGACCGGTAGCCAAAGGATGGCTGCACGACGACCTGAACGCGCACGCCTGGAAGTTCTTTGCGGAAACGGCGCAGCCAGGCAGCTTCCGGAGCCTCGCCCGTGGCCAGCACTACCGTGCGAATCGCTTCCGGCCAGTGCGACACCAAATGCGGCGTGGCCAATTCAATTACACGCCGCACCCCTCCAGGCCGGAAATGATGATGAACTATGACGAGTCTCACGGATTTTAAAGGAAAGACTCGCGCCGGTGCCGGGTGATCTCCTGATAGACCTTGATCAAGCGATACCCCGAAATGCGCAGATGAAGGCCCGCGCGCAACAGACCGTGATTCAAGATCATGTCCCTGCGAATGCTATTAGCCAGCGTCCAGAATGCCTCCCAGTCTCTGGTTTCGCCAATTCGCTCCGCATATTCCAAATCCGGGCGGAAATAGTTGGGCGACAAGCTCCGAACCAACCAAGCCAGGGGACGCAAAGGAGGATGGATGCTCTTTCTTAAGAGCGCCTTTGGGAAGGCCTCAACAGAGCACCCGAAACATTCGCAAAAGCCCACCTTAAACTTTCGGGGCTGCGGGACAGAATGTTTGCTGGCGTCCACGCGTTTAGATTAGCCAGCCACCGCAACCCTTGCAAGCTCACAGCATGGAGTGTTCTCGTAAAACCCAGTCATTACGAACTGTTCCTGGCACGCGCAAACCTGGAACCGCGCTTGCCTTTGACTGAAGAACCAGACGGACCGAGTCCAGACCGCCAAATGTTTTCCAAAACGCTCCGCAGAAACCCGTGATGAAGGAAGAACACCCCTCCGACGCGAACTGGCAACCTTACGCAAGCCAACCTCCTCCTCGGCCTGCCCCAAACGACCCGCCCATGGAAAACCGTCCTTCCTTATTCGTAGCCGAATGCGCGCAGCAGAGGTGCGAGTTTGGGCAGATGTGGCTCAAAATACTTCTGGTAGTTCCTCCAGCGCCCAACGGATGCTCGATAAAGCGGCTTGGTAACCTCGGCAAAGGTAGGCGAACGAACCACTTTGCTGCTGGCATGCTCGTGAAAGCGCACAACGCGGTCATCCCAAGGCAAGTCCAAAAATGCCAACACCCGCCGGGCGCTGGCTTCCAGGTTGTCCACCAAATCTTCGTAACGAACTTCGATGGCCAGTTCCCCAAGACAGGGTTTCCAGGCGGCCCATAAACCCATGATGGCTGCGTAGTGTTGCACCGTTTCTTCCAGGCTCAGCCACGCGGCGGTATCAGGCAGAATGTTCACCGGCTGCATAAAACAGCTCAGGCAAACATCCCGGGGATCGCGCAAGGCGGCCACAAACTTATTCTCCGGAAAAATGCGAGCGATGGCGGGCACATCAAAGGTGTTCGCTGGATTCTTATCCAGCAGAAGGCGGTCGCCGATGGGCTCGCCCAAAAGGGATTCAATCCCGTTGAAATACTCGGAGCGGATTTGGCGCATGGTGCGGGCGGGAAACCAGTCCAGGGAGGAGACGAAGGTCGCGTTCCGGGAGACCGCCCGGCCAAGCGGGTAGTAGGCCTTGTTGTGAAAGACCGTGCTTTCCTCGGCCGAAACGACGCCCGGATGCGCATCAATCACATACTCCAAAAGGGTGGTTCCGGAGCGGGCATGACCACAAAGCAGGGCGAGCTTGCGCGGAGGTTGCAGATCCGTAGTTCCCGCTTTGCGCCAGCGCTGTACCGCCTGCTCACTGGCGCTCTGTTGCATCTCTTTCAGATGCGCCTGCTTCTCCCGCAGAATCTTCAACGGCTGCGCGGCTCCCTGCCGCATAAGCGCCTTGCCCTCCAGCAAAGCGGACATCGCCTTATCGTATTCCCGTTTATGATCGTGAAGGCTGGCCAGCTCGTAATAGCCAAAGGCGCGGACCAGGGGATCGCCCGCGGGGCGGCTCACGAGAACATTGTATAACTTTTCCGCCAGGTCAAACTGCCCCAGTTGGCGATGCACATTGCCGCGCGCTAATAAGACGGCGTCCAAGGGCCCGTAAAGGTGCAGCGCGCGCCCGGTAATTTCGTCGGCATCGGCCAGACGGCGGCGCCGGATATAGATTTCGGACAGGCGGATGAACGCGACAACCGGAACCTGCTTTTCCTTAAATAGCCGTTCAAAACAGGCTTGCGCGGCTTCGTAATTGCGCACCTCCAGCCAGGCATGGCCGATGGCGTTGAGAGCGGGAACGGGGGTGAGCGTAACGCGGATAGCCTCGTCGAACCAGCGCTGCGCGGCGGCGAAATCATACGCCTTGGCGCAGGCAGCCCCGAGGTCCACCAGAATCTTGTCATTCGCCGGCTCAAGCCTGCGGGCGCGCTGCAGCACCTCGATGGCCCCCGCAAAATCATAGCGGGCCTGGCACTTCCTGGACTCGAGAAACAACGCATCCAGGTTATTCGAAAGCACGGGCGCGTTTCGGTTCATGGCGCGAGTATCCGGGCGCGACGGGCGCAAAGACAAGCAGCATCCCTCCGGCGCGAGCGGGCTTGGAAGCAATCCCGGGTCATCTTCCCCAAGCCTTGCGGTCCGGCGGCCGCGTGAAAGCAAATCCGTAAACAGAAGTGGCGCGTGACCTCAAAACGCCACGCGCCACGGTGAAGATATGATTTGCGTCCAACGAACGGCTGGCCGGGGCGGCTTACGGCTTCGGCAATTCTTTGACTGCCTTCGCCGCGTCATCAATCGCCTTCTCGGCTCCCTCGGTTACCTCGCCCGCCACTTTGCCGATCGCGCTTTGCACCTTGGCCAGCGTGTCTTTCACCGCGTGCTGCTGCTCGGCCGTCAACTTGGCGTCCTCAAGGAGCTTCTTCAACTCCGTCACGGCGCCGGCCCAATCAGAGGACTTCACGGCGGCGATCGCCTTCTCTGCGCTTTCCTTCACGCTGGCCTCCGCCGACTCGAAGCTCGCTTGCAGGGCTGACGTATCCACACTTTCGCCGCCGCCTGATTTACCGCACCCCACCAGCGCCAGCGTGGTGGCCACTACTGCTGTTAATATCCATGCACTAATTTTCATACTCCGCCCTTTCTATGTTTGCGTTGTTTGTTTGGCTTTCAGGTTCGTTAATTCCTGTCTATGGCTGGCACTTTAACGCCGCGCCCGCCCAGAGTCAATACGGATTTGAAATTCCTCATCTCCCTTGCTCAGGGAAAGCGCTTTGCATCCCTCTTGAAGCCAGCACTGCGCAACACACCTGCGAACCCTTTGTGGAAAAGCGTTTGCGTGACTCAGGAAACTCTCAAACGGAACCGCTTCGAACGGAAGTTCGTCCCCCTCGCTCTCAACAAGGAACGGCGTCAACGCACCCCAAAAACAACCGAGCGGCCGGCCGACGGCACGTTGCCCGGGTGCCAGCGGCTAGCCCTGGATTGGCTGACGCTTGCAATGCCGTAATTCCTGTTGCTGGCGCAACAGTTCAAGCCGGTCGGCTTCATTGGTTTCCGGCTGGTGAGCGCGCTGCATCAAGGCGACAAGCTGGCGGTCAATGCTCTGGTTCCGCAACCGCGTGGCGATATCTTTGAGCTGCTGAGATGGGTTGGGAATGGCACGGTTCTCGGTCGTGGCTTCAGTCACCAGGCTCCGCATTTCCGGGCTGTCGCACTCATCGAGGAAGTCTGCCAGGCTGAGCCAGGTCTGGTTCGTTTGAGCGGCCAGGCGCTGCGCGATGATCTGCCTTGCCACCGGGTGCTCCACCCAGGCCGGATCCAAATGCGCCGCCGCCCACTCCACGAGGTCATCGTGCAGCAGGAGGATCTTCAGCAGCCAGAACTCCGAAGGCGATGGCTTTTGCGGGCCGGCAGTTTCCGGGGCCGATTCTTCGGCGGCTTCCGGTCTCACGGTTTTCGATCGGGAGAACTTCCCGAACTCGGCACGGACAGCGTCTGGCGTCACCCCCAGGCGCAAAGCGGTCTTTTGCGCGTATTTATCAACCAGCACCGCGTTGCCAGTCTTATACACGGCTTCGGCCATGCTGCGCAGCACCGCGAGACGCCCCTTATCGGAGGCTACCTCGTTGGTGGCGCAGAGGCGATGCAAGTAGTAATCAAAGAAGCCTTCGGCACCTTCAATGAGTTGCTTGAAGGCGGCACTCCCGAAGGCCCTGATAAAGCTGTCCGGGTCGTGGGGCGATGGCACCACGGCCACGCGCACCGCCAGGCCGGACTCCAGGAGAGAATCCAACGACCGAACCGCGGCGGTTTGACCGGCCTCGTCCGAGTCGAAGCAACTGACCACCTCCGTCACATAGCGCCGCAGAATCCGGGCGTGGTCAGCGGTGAAAGCCGTTCCCAGGGGAGCCACGACATTTTGCACCCCGGCCATATAGGCGGCGATCAGATCAAGCTGCCCCTCGCAAATGACCGCATATCCGGCATCAAGCACCGCGCGCCGGGACTTATCCAGCCCAAAGAAGACTTTGCTCTTGGTGAAAATGGGTGTCTCGGGCGAGTTGACGTATTTGGGCGCCTTCTCATCCCCGGGCAGCACCCGCCCACTGAAGCCGATCACCCGCCCTTGCTCGTCGCAAATGGGGAACATCAGCCGCCGGCGAAAGCGGTCATAGTACCCGTCGCCTTCCGTGCGGCGTAAAATGAGGCCAGCCTGCTCCACCAAAGACAGTTCGTAGCCCTTGCTCTTCGCCCAGTTCACCGTGTCGTCCCACAAGTCCGGCGCGGCGCCCAAACGGAAGAGTTGGATGGCTTCCGCGGAGACGCCGCGTTGGGCCAGGTAATCCCGCGCCAACTGACCGGCGGCTTCGCTGGCGAGGGCGTTTTGCCAGCGTTGGGCGATCTGCTCATGGATTTGCAACAACTGCTCCTTCAGCGGTCGCCCATACGACCCGGGGTCGCTCTTCTCGTACGTCAGCGGAATCCTCGCCCGCTCCGCCAGCCGCCGCACCGCCTCCGGGAAATCTATGTTTTCGTATTGTTTGACGAACTCGAACACGTCGCCGCCCGCATGGCAGCCGAAACAATGAAATACCTGGCGCTGCGGGTTGACGTTGAAGCTGGGCGTCTTCTCTTTATGGAAGGGGCAAAGCGCGACGAAGTTGGCCCCGGCGCGTTTGAGCGGCAGGTACGATCCGATCACCTCCACGATGTCATTGGCAGCGCGGATTTGCTCGCGGGTCGCCCGGGAAAGCTGGCCAGCCATGACGACAGCTTAGAGTCCTTCAAGCAGCAAGTCAGCCAGGAAATCCATCCATTCGATGGACAGCGGCTCGGTCAGCTCATACGCGCGGGAGAAATCCTCCTCGAAGAGCTCGCGCTTGAGGCGGGCGGCAAACGCGGGGTCGGAGGTTGCGACATTCTGCTCCTGGCACACGCGGAGGCTCAAGTGGTTCAGGTTGGCCGATCCCACCGCGGCCCAGCCATCCACCAGCAGGGCCTTCACATGCGTCATGCCCGGGTAAAAATAAACCCGCACCCCGTGTTCCAGCAGATAATTGGCCAACACCAGGTTGCTTCGCCCGCCAATCTTGAGATCGTTCACCCGCGGCAACACCACGCGCACATCCACTCCCCGGTTGCGCGCCCGCGCCAGGCTGACAATCACGCGCTTGTCAAACAGGTAGGGATTCTCCAGGTAAACATAGCTGCGGGACGCGCCAATGGCTTTTTGGACCGCGGCACTGAATGGCTTCCAGGCCGTCCGGGTGGGCAGGAGACGCAATTTAATCCAGTCTCCCGGCGGTGACGGCGGCGCGTCCGGTCTCGGCCCGCGGGCCAGCGCCACCACGTAGGCAAAATCTCCCAGGAGGCCCTCGTGGGCCCAACTCCGCCGGAACTCCTCCTCCAGGGTGCTCACAACCGGGCCTTGCAACTCGACCATCAAATCATGCCATTCGTAGCGGTATTCCCGCCCCAGGTTCATTCCCCCCAGCCACGCATGGGTGCCGTCCACCAATAACACCTTCGCATGATTCGCCGAGAACCACGGATTCAGAAACGGGCGCACCCGCACGCGGGAATCCTGCCGCAAATAGGAATAGATCGAGGAAGGGCTGCTAAAGTCCGCCGGCAACGGCGTGCTGGGCGGGGCGCCTCCTCCCCCAATCGCGCCCAGCCGATCAAAGATTACTTTGACCTCGATCTCGCTGGCCCGCTGCTTTAACTGGTCCGCCACGCTGATGCCAACATCGTCCTTGTCGAAAACGTAGATGTTGAAATGGATATGGTTCGTCGCATCGGCGATTGCCTGCTTGAGCCGCGGGAAGAACTGCACCCCGTCTATCAGCAGGTCCAGCGAGCCTTCCTCCTGCCGCGTGCCGGTGTAGCGATCCAGCCATTCCTCCCACGCCCGCAAATCCATTCCCGGCCCCGAACTGAGTTCGGGATAGCGCGTGCCGGGTTTGGGGAACGGCACACGCACAAAGCGAACCACTGACTGAACCCCCAAATCCGCAAGCCGGGCCACGCTGGAAATCGGGTTCTTGAGCAGCGCCAGCCCGTGGCTTTCCAACAACAGCGCCCTGAATCCCTGCGCCGTCGTCGAAAGCCCCAGGCCCCGCTCGGTCCGGTCATAGAGCGACGCCGGGATCAGCCAGATGCACTGCCGCTGCTGGCGATCCAGCAAAAGCGGCTGCGGAAAGCGCCGGGGATTGGGCGCCAGCAGCAAAAAAAGCGTTTCCCCCGGGTGATTCCGCGCCAGGTCCTGCTCGACCATCCGCGCCACCGTCGAGAGCGTTTCTTCAAAAGAAAGCTGCCGGGCCACGACCACTCCCGGCGGCGCCTCGTCCAGCGAGGCAAACCGGGGCGTCCCCTGCGCATCACGATACAGGAGCCGATCCGCAAGAAACCCCTGGCAATAAATCCCCTGCCCGGCGGTGGCGGGCGCCAGTGCCTCCACTAAATTCGTGGTGAGGCGGGCCCACTCCGCCCCGTAAATCACCGTCGCCTCGCGCCAACCGCGCTCGCCGTCCGGCATGTGCGCCATCCGCTGCTTCAAGCGCAGCACCGCGGAGTTGACGCGATACCCATCGCTCGGCAGCCGATGCCGATCCCAGTTCGCCGTGAATTCTTCAATATGGGAGCCAATCTGGAAATAAAACCGCACCCGGTCCCCCTTCACAAACACCCGCGGCGCAGGCGCGCCGGGACCAGTGAGGCTTCGCCACTCGTCCAGCGCCCGCTGCTTGGGGGCTGCCGCCGCCGCGCCCTTACCCCCTCCATCGCCCAGGAGCATCAGCAAAACCAGCGCCGCCACGGCCAAATGCCTTGGGGTGCGTCCGACTATCATTGGTTAAACAGTCAACAATCTTGCCCCCATGAAGTCAACCGCCAGAAGCCTGCAGCATCCCCTGATTCTTACCTCTCGTTTCAGGAGTGTCCAATTTTTGGACACCCCCAAGCAGTACGTTCCTGGCTCTCCTGCGCCTCCTAAAGTCACTGTCATCTCCAAACCCGTTCAACTCCTATCATTTCAAGCACATCTATAGCTAACCTCAAGCCGTGTACAAGGGGTGTACAAAGGATGCTCATCGGATGTACTAACTAAAATCCTATGAACTCCCGGGGAGCATCCCTTGTACACCCCTTGTACACGGCTATTTGGGACGGCAAAAGAAGGGTATGGCAAGGGAGGCGGACGCCTTTGAGAGCTATGATTCTGGGGCCTCGGGAAGCCAGGGTTCACAAGGGGACCTGTTCTCTCAGTATGGAGTAGCCTAATGTTTTTGGGCGGCTTGGGGAGGAGGAAGGCTCATGTCCTCTGTTCCCGGGCGACCTATGAGGCTCCATTCCTGGGGCTGGCAATACAGCCGAATCGCTCGGACTTGCCTGGCTGGAGTGGTCCTCGGGTGCCCTTGTCACAAGTTCATCCTGGGCAATTTCGGCGTGCCTGGGCAGGAATCTGGCGCTTTGGGCCCGGATATGATAGAACCCCTGGCGTATGAGAATAATCTCCAGCCCCAGGTTGCCCCTCATCCGTCTCAGTTGGTTGCTGGCCGCATGCGCGTTCGGGTTCCCGGCTTGGAGCGCCCCAACCGGGGAGCGGTTTGCTTTTGTTATTCCGGGCGACGATGCCAGCAGGTCAGCTACCGATTTTTCGGGGCTTTCGCCCAAGGCCGCGGGAGCCGACGGCTTTGTGCGTATTCAGGACGGTCACTTCTACACCGGGCCTAAACGCCTGAAAATCTGGGGGGTGAACCTGTGCTTCGGCGGCAATTTTCCCGCGCAGGAGGATGCCGCAAAAGCGGCCGCGCACCTGGCCAAGCTGGGCGTCAACGGTGTGCGCATGCACCACCACGACACCGCCGCTGCGCCCAGCGGGATTTGGGGCCCGGTCGTCGGCGGGCGGCGCACGCTGGATCCGGACATGCTGGATCGGCAGGATTATTTCCTGGATCAGCTTCATCGGCATGGGATCTATGCCAACCTGAACCTTCACGTCGGGCGCACTTTCACGGCCGCCGAAGGTTTCGTCGCCTCGAACCTTCCCGACGCGGTTCGTTATAACAAGTACCTGATCTATTACGAGCCCCGCATGAGGGCTTTATTCAAGGAGTTTTGCCGCGATTACCTGACGCACACCAACCGCTACCGTCGCCTGCCGCGCACAGCCGACCCCGGCATCGCCCTGATTGAATTGAGCAATGAAAACTCCTTTAGCAAGCTCGGGCCGGGCCTGGCCGCACGGCTGCCGGAGCCGTATCGAGGCGAGTTCAAACGGCAGTGGAACCGCTGGTTGGGCTCCCGGCACGCTTCGACGGAAGCCTTGAAACGGGCCTGGGGCACGACGGTCGAGCCGCCCGGAGAGTATGTGCTCGCCGCCGCGGAATGGCGGGAAAACCTTGGCGGCTGGTGGCTGCACCAAAGCCCGGAGTTCCCCGTCAAGGCCGTGCTCGATCAGCCCGGGCCGGAGCCTGGCCTCCCGGCGCTGCGCCTGGAGATTCCGAAAGCCGCCCCGGAGTTGCACCGGCAGGAACTTCAATTCCCGGGCCTGCGTCTTGAACCTTCCCGCACCTATACCCTTTCGTTCTGGATCAAAGCTGAAGCCGTCCGCTCGCTCTATGTGGATGTATCCCGGCAAGGGCCGCACGATTGGAACCCGGTGGGGCTGGCGGAGACGGTGCCAGCCGGGCCGGCCTGGACGCAAGTAAAGCATGTGTTTTCCAGCGCCGCCGAGGTCCCGGACAAAGTTCGCATCTGTTTCAAGTTCGGCCGGGATGCCACGGCGTTCTCGCTGGCCGCCGTGAGCTTGCAGCGCGGCGGCAGATTCATCGTCGTGCCCGACGGACAAAGCCTCGAACAGGGCAACGTGGAAATCCCGCAGTCCGGCTGGTGCGAAGCGGCACGGCGGGAGGCGCAGCAGTTCATGGTGGACACGGAAAAAGGCTTCATTCGCGAGGTGGCGAACTTTCTCAAGCGGGATCTCGGCGTGCGCGTCCCCATCACGGCTTCCCAGATCACGTATCACGGGGCGGAAATTGTGGCCGCGACCTGCGATTACGCCGATATCCATGCTTACTGGGAACACCCGCACTTTCCCGGCCGCCCCTGGGACCCGGCCGACTGGACGATCCGCAATACCCCGATGGAACTGGCGCCGGGAACTGACAGCCTGCTGACCCGCGCGCCGTGGCGGCTGTTGGATCGGCCCTTCACGCTCTCGGAATGGAATATCCCGGACCCGAATGATTACGCTGCCAGCGCGGTGCCGTTTGCGGCGATGGTGGCGGCCTTGCAGGATTGGGACGGGGTTTTCTTCTTTGATTATCACAGCCGCGCAACCGAATGGGAGGCCGAGCGGATGCAGGGGTATTTTTCTTTCAACGGCCAGCCGGTGAAACTGGCCCTGCTCAGCGCGTGCGCCAACCTCTACCGGCGCGGCGATCTCCAGCCGCTGCCCGCGGTGGCCGCCGGCACGCTGCGCCAGATGGCGCCGGCGGCGCTTGCCCTGAGCCAGCGCATTGGCATTGATCCCGCGGCGGACTCCCCTGCCCTGGCAAACGCGCCGGCCGGGCAACTGCTCGCAAGCCCCGACGGGCGGGTCGTATGGGACGCCCGCGACCGCAACCTGGCTCACGTGCAAATCAACACACCCAACTCGCGCGCGGTGTGGGGCCTGATTGCCGGGCAAACGTTCGACCTGGGCGGAGTCCAACTCACACTGGGCCCGGCCGATCGCAACTATGCGGCGCTGGTTTTGACCAGCCTCGACGGAAAACCGCTGGAGAAAGCGCGCCGGATGCTGCTGACGGCGGTCGGGTCCGCGGAAAATCAGGGCATGGTCTGGAACGATGCGCGCACGTCGGTCGGCAACCGATGGGGCTCCGGCCCGGCGCGGGTCAATGGCATCCCGGTGGAGGTCAGCCTGCCGTTTCGCGTCAAGCAAGTGCGGGTGCTGGACAGCCGCGGCCAGCCCCAGACCGCCGTTCCCGTTCGCGTTGATGGCCGCATCTCACGCTTCGCCATCGGCCCGGAGCACCGCACGCTCTGGTACGAAATCCGGTGACCGCGCCGCCGCGGCCGCTCAGGCCTTCCACACTTGATTGGGAAGCGTGGGAACGCCGCCCATCGCATTCCGCGTGTCCACAATGCACTCCGCCCACTCCGCCAACTCCCGGTAGTTGACGCAAGAGTGGTTTGTCGCGATCAGCACCACATCGAAGGCCTTGATGGTTTCCTGGTTCCAGGCCACCGACTGGGTGCCCGCCCAATGGGCATGCTCGCGGGTGGGTTTGATGACCGGGACGTACGGATCGTAGTAGGCCACCCGGGCGCCGCGCGTCTTGAGCATTTCCATCAGCACATAGCTGGGGGACTCGCGCTCATCGTCCACATCCGGCTTGTAGGCCAGCCCCAACACGAGCACCGAGCTGCCGTTGATGGACTTTTGGCGGGCGTTCAGCGCGTCGGCCAATTGGTGCACCACATACAGCGGCATGGAGGTGTTGATCTCCCCGGCCAACTCGATGAAGCGGGTATTCTGGCCAAACTCGCGGGCCTTCCAGGTCAGGTAGAAGGGGTCAATCGGGATGCAGTGTCCCCCCAGGCCCGGCCCCGGATAAAACGGCATAAACCCGAACGGTTTGGTTTTCGCCGCGTGGATGACTTCCCAGATGTCTATGCCCATGGCGTTGTAAACGATCTTAAGCTCGTTGACGAGGGCAATATTGACGCCGCGAAAAGTGTTCTCAAGCAGCTTGGCCGCCTCTGCCGCGCGACAGGACGACACCGGGACAACGGTCTTGACGGCCCGCGAATACAGGGCCACCGCCTTTTTAAGGCAGGCCGGCGAGTAGCCGCCCACCACCTTCGGAATCAACGCGACCTGGCTGGCGGGATTGCCGGGGTCCTCGCGTTCCGGCGAAAAGGCCAGATGAAAATCCTGCCCTGCTTTCAGGCCGGACCCATTCTCAAGCACCGCGCGCAGATCCTCGTCGGTCGTGCCGGGATAGGTGGTGGACTCCAACACCACCAGCATCCCTTTTTGCAAATGCCGCGCGATGCTCCGCCCGGTTTCGAGGATGAACGAGAGGTCCGGCTCCCGATTCCTGTTCAGCGGCGTGGGCACGCAAATGATAACGGCTTCCACTTCACGGATGCGGCCGAAATCGGTCGAGGCCGACAGATGGCCTGACTTCACCAGAGCGGCGACCTCCGCGGACGAAATGTGCTTGATATAGCTTTGCCCCGCCAGCAAAGCCTCCACTTTCGCGGGGTCCACGTCCAGGCCCAGCACCGTCACCCCGGAACGCGCGAACTGGAGCGACAGGGGCAACCCCACATAACCTAATCCCACTACGGCTGTCTTCATGCTATGATTGCTCTTGCCGGGTTTCGCCCCGGGCCTCACGCCGCCGCCCCGGCGCGCAACAACCGCGCCGGATTGCCCGCGACCACGGCGCCGTCCGGAACATTCCGCGTGACCACGCTGCCCGCGCCGACCGTCGCCCGCCGTCCAATTTCCACTCCGCACAGAATGGTTGCGCCCGAACCGATCGAGGCGCCCTGCCGGACTGTCGTGGGGACGCATTTCCAGTCCGCTTCGGTCTGGAGGCTGCCGTCCGTATTGGTCGCCCGCGGAAAGCGGTCGTTGATGAAAGTCACGCCGTGGCCGATGAAGACTTCATCTTCAATCGTCACGCCCTCGCAAATAAAGCTGTGGCTGGAAATCTTGCACCGCTGGCCGATGCGCGCGCCTTTTTGGATTTCAACAAACGTCCCGATTTTGGTATCGTCCCCAATCTCGCAGCCGTAGAGGTTGGTAAAGGCGAAGATCTTGACCCGCTGGCCAAGCTTCACATCCGCGGCTATACGCTGGTAGAGCTGCTCGCTGCCGCTCATGCAGCCAGTATGCGGCGGGCCGGGCTGGCGGCCACTCGGCCAGATGACTCGCTGCCTTTGCCGTTGCCGTCGTGGCCGTTGTTCCACTGGGTCACCGCTTCCAACGACACCGGGGCCCCCTGCTGGCGCAGCGATTCGCTCGCCGCTTCCAGAATCCGCACCACCTCCAGCCCCAGGCGGCCCCCGGCGATCGGCGTGCACTTGGCGCGAATGCATTCCAGGAAATGCTGGCATTCCAGCTTCAATGGCTCGTCCTGCTTGATATACGGCACGTAGGCGTCGCCATAATGATAGGAATAGGTGAACTCCGCAAAGGTGTCGTAATGCGGCGGCACTTCCACCCGCGCATCGTAAATCTTCAGCTTTTCCAGCGGCTCGGTGTCGTCATATACAATCATCCGCTGCGAGCCCACCACGGTCATTTGCCGCACCTTCTTGGGATCCAGCCAGCTATTGTGGATCATGGCGCAACGGTTCCGGGCGAACGTGAGGTACATCATGGTCACGTCCTCGATGCTGCGCGTCACATGGCAGCTTCCCTGGCAGGAAACGCTGACCGGATGCTCTTCCAGCAAATGCAGCAGGATCGAAATGTCATGCGGCGCCAGGTCCCACGCCACGTTGATGTCTTTCTGGAACAGTCCCAGGTTCAGCCGCCGCGCCGCGATGTATTGCACTTCCCCGATATCGCCCGCGTCCACGATCTCCTTCATCCGGCGCACCGCCGGTGAAAACAGGAAGGTATGCCCCACCATCAGCACCAGCCCCTCGCGCTCGGCCAGGGCCACCATTTCCTCGGCTTCCGCCTCGGTGCGCGCCATGGGCTTCTCGACGAATACGTGCTTGCCGGCTCGCAGCCCGGCCATCGCCATCTCGTAATGATAGCGCACCGGGGTGGCAATCACCAAGGCGTCCAGGTCCGCGCCGTTCAGCAAATCATCAAACTGGCGTGTGGTGGCCACTTCCGGATACAGCCGCCGCATGTGCGCCAGCCGCTGCTCGCTCGGGTCGCATAGCAGCTTGAGCTGGCAGTCCGGCGATTGCCGCAGGTTTCGGATCAGGTTCGGGCCCCAGTAGCCGCAACCCGCCACTCCCACCTTGATGGTTTGCTTCATAATTCTTGTTCGTTGTTCTTCGGTCGTTTATCCCACGCTGACCGCCACTGCCGCGGACGGCTGCCGGCGCTTTCCCGCCCGCAGATCCACGCACTGTTGCAGCAGCGCCGGGAAGGTTTTCATAATGATCCACAAGTCCAGCCCCAGGCTCTGGCGCTCCGAATATTCAATGTCCAGCCGGATCATCTCATTAAAAGTCGTGCGGTTCTTTCCGCTCACCTGCCACAATCCCGTCAGCCCCGGGGCCGCGGCAAACCGCCGCCGCTGCCATGACTGGTAGTGCTCGAATTCGTAAGGAATGCAAGGGCGCGGCCCCACGAAACTCATTTCGCCGCGAATGATGTTCAAAACCTGCGGCAACTCGTCCAACCCCGTCGCCCGCAGCAACCGGCCCAATGGCACCAGCCGGGGATCCGCTTTGGCATCCAGTTTCGTCATCGGCACGTCCGCCTCCATCAACTGCTGCACATGCGCCCGATGCTGCTGCGTGTCGGCATTCTCCTGCATTGTCCGAAACTTGTAGCACTCGAAAATCTGCCCCTGGTAGCCCACCCGCCGTTGCCGGAAAAACACCGACCCCCGCGACCCGCACGCCACCACCAGAGCCACCACCCCGCCGATGACCAACAATCCCGGCGCCAGCATCACCACCAGCGCCAGGTCTAGCGCCCGCTTCCACATCGGCAACCCTTTCGCCCCATGCCGAACCGCCACACTTTGTCCACTTGCCGATCCACCTAGAATCTTTCCAGCCGAACCAGCCGAAATCTCTGAGCTTATCATCATGCTCAGACATCTTCCCCCATCTTCCAAAATCGGCAACTCCGCTCATTACGGAGTGGCTTTCCGTGAAACTACCGACAGCCCGGCTTCCGGTTTCCATTCCCGCCGCGCCTGCCCTGCCCTGTGCTGTGGCGGTTTCTCGCATGACGGGCTCCCTCGTGCGTTCCCCCGGGCGCCTAAGCCGCCCGCTTTCCTGCCGCATCCAACCCCGGCAATACGGGCAATCCTTCAACGCCCGTCTCCTCCGTCAGTTCGTTAACCGACGGCCACTGTCCGGGTCGGCGTGGGGTTGCTCGCGCCGCCGCCGCAGCCAGGGCAAAACCCGTCAGCGTCGAAACACAAAACCACGAAATAAGCGCCATAGCCATGCCCCCATTCCAGCAAGCAGCGTGCCCTGTCACGCTTGCCACTGAAATCCCGGGTTTAGGGAAAAAGCTCCCCGCGTTCTATCTCATATTTGGACACTTAGCCGCCCGGCGCGAAACCGGCTGTCCCATTATGAGACACTCCGCCCGGAAGCCAATTCCCTCCCTGCCTCCCCCGCCTCGCTGCAACCCTTTCCACGCGATTTCTGCTTTTCCCGGCAGGGTTCAGTGCAACAACCGAAGCAAACAAACCAACGCGGCGATAATACCAAAGCCCAACGCAAAACAGGTTAGCACAAGCGCTTTGTGGTGTTTGAGGATTTCGCCCAAAACCGCATGCACCGCCAAATAGAGAAACCCGCCGCCGACATGGGCGACCGCGGCATCCAGCCAGAACAACGAAGCTTCGCGTAAAAAGAACCAACCCAGCACGCCTCCCACCAAGGTGGTCGCCTCGATCGCCGCAACCCGCAGCAACGTCTGCATCCGGCTAAAGCCGGCGCCCAACAATAACCCGCCCAGCGCCAATCCTTCCGGGACTTTATGCACGCAAATGGCAACGATCAGGGACAAGTCCAGCACGCGGCTGCTGTGCGCGTGGGACGCCTCGGCTTCGTGCCCCGCAGCCAGCGCCACACCGTCGGCCAGGCAATGAATCGCCAGCGCCACCATCATCGCGGTGGCAATCTCGCCGAAACGATGTGTGGCGGCTTCGTCGAAATGGCTGGCCGCGCAGGCAGGGCAGATATGAAAGATGTATTTGCTGATCACGGCAAACACCGCATAGCCCGACCCCACCGCCAGCAACACTCCCCGCCAGCGCAGGGTCGCAAAGCTCTCAGGCAAAATCGCCAAGAGCGTCACCCCCAGCAATGTGCCGGCGCCCAGGCTGATCAGCGCACACAATCGCTCATGCGAATTGCCCAGCAGTATCCCCAACGCGCCGCCCCCCACGGCCAGGACATACGCCAGCAACACATAGGCTATGGACATGGTTTCCATGATCGTTTCCGCTTAGAATGCCGCGCCACCTCCCCAAACTCAAGCCGGCAGCAAATCGGTTAAGACGCTCCCGGTTAGCGCGCGCATGGCGAAACTCCCGGGAGGTGCGCCTGCTTTTCTTTCCGCCAACCGCCGCCGCTTCGAACGGCGGCAATATCCGCGCGCCATCCCGCTTGCGCCCTCCCCCGGCTTGTCCCCAGAACTGGTGACTAGCTGCAAATTGGGATCCTGGTAAGTTTGGGGTGTGTTAACGATGCTGGTGTGTGGCATCGGTGAAGATTTAATCGGTTCTCAATGTAGAAATGTGGCAGAAAGACCGGGTGAATAACCCGGCCTTTTTGTGTACCCGTAGAATCTCGCAACTTCTGGCAATGAGGCTCCGTCCCTTTTCCGATCCCTTTGTCAGCGAACGCGATCTCCGGGTAATCGCTGGCCGGCACCAGGGTACAGAGCCTGGTAATCAATCGATTGGACGCCAATGATGGCGGCCACACCGAGAAGGTCGCGGGTGGTGGACCCGCGGGAAACATCAGCCGCCGGGCGGTCCAGGCCCAGCAGGATGTGGCCGTAAGCGTTGGCGCGAGCCAGGAGACGGGCCAGTTTACTGGCGATCTGGGCGGAGTTGAGATCAGGAAAGATGAGAACGTTGGCATGGCCGCCGAGTTTGCTGTCGGGCAGTTTGCGGGCGGCGATTTCCGGCACTAGTGCCGTATCCACCTGAAGCTCGCCATCAAAGTCGGCATCGAGCTTTTGGGCGGAGGCCTTTTGCTGGGCACGTGCGGTGGCCGCCTGGACTTTGCCCACGGAGGGGTGAGCCGCACTGCCTTTGGTGGAAAATGAAAGCAAAGCCACCCGGGGACGCGCCCCGAGCAAATGCCGGGCGAGTTGGGCCGTGGAAACCGCGATGTCCGCCAATTGCTCAACCGAGGGATCTTCGATGACATCGCAATCGGCCAGGAACAGGACGCCCTGCTCACCCAACCGCGAATCTTCGACCTCCATGATCAGGCAACTGGCGACAGTTTTGGAGTGCGGGGCGGGTTTAATGGTCTGGAATAGAGGCCGCAGGACGCCGGCGGTCACCTGGCGGACGCCGGCGACAAAGCCGTCGGCGGCATGCATGGCGAGCATCATGGCGCCAAAGTAGTTGGGCTGGAGAACCGCGTCGCGGGCTTCGAGCATTTTCATGCGCTTGCCGCGGTACTGGTGCAACCGTCGGAACCGGCTGGCGTAGTTGTCCAACTCTTCACTGTCGGCCGGATTCAGCAGACGAATGCCGTTCAACGCGACCTTCAAGTCGCGGGCAACCTCCTGGATGCGAACCGGATCGCCCAGCAGAATTGGCACCCCCAGCCGCAACGCGTAAAACTGGCGGGCCGCCAGCAGCACGCGCGGTTCGGTTCCTTCCGGGAACACAATGCGCTTGGGGTGACGCTGCAATTTTTCGATCACGCCGCTAATGAATCGCATATCTGCTTGGTAGCGCAGCGAACGCCAAAGCGCAACCGGATAAGCGCGCCCTTAAAATGAAAAGACCACACGTTGACTTGCGCCGCTGCGCCAAGTACTCTGTCCCCTGGCTGAAGCTAAAAACATGCTCGAGACGATCGAAAGACTCCTGATTCTGCAAGATTGCGACCGCAAAATTCGGCGTGAGCAAGGTGAACTGGCACGCATCGAACCGGAACGGCAAACCTTTAACGCCAAAGCTGCGGCCGCCCAGTCAGCGCTGGAAAACGCACGGCAACGCCTCAAGCAGATCGAGTCGGCTCGCAAGGACCTTGAACTTGAAGCCCAGGTCAAAAAGCAGATGATAGATCGTTACGCCCATCAGCAGTTGTTGACCCGAAAAAACGATGAATACCGCGCTTTGGCCTCCCAGATAGAAACTTGTAAAAGCGCCATCTTCGAGCTTGAGAATCAGCAAATCGAGTTAATGGAACAAGCCGAAGCGGTCCAGAAGGAGATTGCCCATGCAACCGCAACCGCCAGCGATACCCGCAAATTGGTCGAAGACCAACTCGCTCAACTGGCCGCGCGCGAGGCGAACCTGCGCCGGGAATTGGACGAACTGCGCGCCCGCCGGGAAACCCTGGCCGGGAACGTCGAACAAACCGCGCGCTCACGCTATGAGCGCCTGCTGCGCAGCAAGGGTGAAAATGTTCTGGTCGGCGTGCAGCACGGCGTCTGCGGCGGCTGCCACATGAAAGTGCCGCCCCAACTTCTGGTAACCTGCCAGGCCGAAAAAGAACTGGTTGCCTGCAGCAACTGCGGCCGCATGCTCTACTACACCCCGGATATGGATTTGGCAGTGACCGAATAGGATGCGGCCTTCATCTGGGCGTTGCTTCTCGGCCTTCCCGGCCTGGGCCGCCAACCCCAATTTCCGCTCCCCGTGAATCTACGCGGGCTTGCTCGCACGGGGCGGCAAGAGTATATTCAAGTTGGTTTTGGAAGGGCGGAGAATCGCTTTCCCCGAATGAATCCGGGGAAGGAGGAAAGTCCGAACACCAAAGGGCGCGATGCCGCGTAACCGGCCGGAGCCGGGCGCTACCCCCCGTGCGAACAGCATGGAGGCAGGCCAACCTGGCTCACGGCGGGATACACGCGGGAGGTGATGCCGTGAGGCATCCCGACGGACAGTGCCGCAGAAAATTAAACCGCCGTAGCCCCGGCAACGAGGCTGCGGTAAGGGTGAAAAGGTGGGGTAAGAGCCCACCGCTCCAAGCGCAAGCGCGGAGGCACGGAAAACCCCATCGGGTGCAAGGCCAAATAGGGGACCCCGGAGCGGCCCGCTCCAGGTTCCGAACCGCGGAACGGGTCCCGGGTTCTGGCTGCTGAGACAAATGATTCTCTCCGCCCGGCAACGGGCGCAGACAAAATTCGGCTTACAGCCCTTCCAATACCAATTTTCCTGTGGCACAGTGGGCCGCCGTTATGAGGAACGCATGTTTGCTTCGGGTGATTCTGCTCGCCGGCTGCCTCGCGAACGACCCGTGCCCGCTATCGGCCTTGCCGCTTCAGCGCGCCGACGTGCCTGCAGCTCCCGCCTGGGTGCTGCATGTGGATTGCGACAAACTGCGTCCGAGCGCAATGGGCCAGTACCTGCTGGAGGGAATGGAAAAACCCGAAATCCGAGCTCGCCTGGGCGCTTTCTGGGCCGCGCTCCAACTTGACCCGCGCAAGCATTTGCGCGGCCTTACCCTGTACGGCCGCGCCGACGCCCCGGCAGACGGCACGCTGCTGGTCTATGGAGATTTCCAAGCCGGCCAACTCGAGCGCGCCGCCCGGGCAGCCAAAGATCACCTGACCACACCTTACCAAAAGCATCGAATCCACCAGTGGCTTGACACGAGCGGAAACCGCAATCCTTCCGCCGAGCAGCGCGTCTATGGAGCCATGCACCATCAGCGCGTGATAATCCTGTCCCGCCAGGAGACGAACGTAGCGCACGCGCTGGATGTGCTGGACTGCACCGTGCGCAGCCTCAGGGAAAGCGGCCAGTGTGCACAACTCGGCAACCAGGCGGGCAGTGTCTTCCTCCAGGCCGCCGCGACCAAAGTGGAACCGCTTCCCGTGCATCCCGCCACCATTATTCTCCGCCTGGCCCGGGCGGCACGGTTGGAAATGAGCGAAGCGTCAGACCGGTTTACGGCAACGCTCTCACTCGAAGCCGACGGTAATGCCACCGCCACGCAAATTTTGTCGGCTGGCCAGGCCTTGTTGAAGCTGGTGAAGCTGCAACCGAATGCGGCGAGCGCCATGCGGTTGATTAGCGCGATCAACCTCAAGCAGCAGGGATCTGAAGTCGAAGCTACCCTGGCCGCTTCAGCCAGTGAGATCATTGCCTTGCTGAAGAATGAGGGAAGCCAGCCGGAGTCCAAGCAACCGAAGCCGTCGTCTCCCAATAATTAACCATCACAGCAGATGGCCAAGTTCAACCCGGAGCCGCTCCACACAGAAGCCCCCGGAACTGAAACAGAGGACGCACGAGCCAATGCGGCACGGCTTCCACCGACTAGGGAATCCGCTCCACTCGGATGCGCCTGAGATCACTTACGCCTAACTGGAGCAGAGCAGCATTATTATAGAGGCGAAGGTTGCGTTTAACCGTAGGAACATCCGCAAACTGGCGCTGGCGATCCAGTTCTTGAAGCGAAAGCACGTCCAGCGCCACGGGATCGCGGCTGAAGCGGAGTTGGTTGAGCACTGTCGAATAGTGGAGCAGACCGCGCTCGCCGCCCTCGTATTGGCAAATCAGCGCATCGGTGATATTGAGCACCACATGGTCGCTCAGCACGGGCAGGCCGTAAATTTCCGGGACCGCAGTAGCCAGGCTTTCGGGTTGGGACTCGAAACGGATCACGTTATCCACACTACCCGTCGCAAGGCTGTAGAGGTTGCCCGCAACGCCGGCCGCGTTGTGATTGAGCAGCGGGGTCACATTGATGAGCTTGTTAACCTGGCGGGTGAGCAGTTGTGAGACAAACGACTTGCGCCCCACACTCTCGCCCTTCCGGCCAAACTCCAGGTCACCCCAGACCAGGTTGCCCAGGATCGGACTGTCAGGATCATAAAAGACCTCCAAATCCCAACCCGCTTCGATGCTTCCAGCCAGCCGAATGCCATACTTTTGGGCCAGCGTGCCGTAGCCAGCCAGGCGCAGGTCGGTGAGGCGGCGGTCCCAGACAACGATCTGTTTGGGCGGCAACCCCGCTGCGAGCAAACCTTCGATCACCGCAGCCACCACCGCCGGTCGCGTGCCGCTATTTGGACCAGGTGCTGAAAACACCTTAATGCCAACCACATCCTGGGTTGCGATCAGGCTGCGCCAGGCTTCTGGCATGGTGGCACAATGGGTCAGGTTGGTGATCGCACAGTTGACCATCAGTCGAACCCGGTCCCAGCGCGGCGCAAAGGCCGCGGTGGCGGTGTCATCCTGAACCACGAAGATGTCAGCCTGGGGAGCGGTGCTGCCGGGCGAAGCCGGTGCAAGCAGTTGTGCCGGCAGGGGGTGCCCCCCCATCAACCCGCCGAGAAACAAGACCAGCAAGGCGCCGGGCCGCCAGCGTGGGGTGGCGGCAAAGATCAAACGTTCCGGGCATTGTGCGTTACTTGACACTTCCAGCCTTGAATGATACCACCCTGACCAATGCTGACCACAAAAAATGCGGCGGCCCGCGATCCGGGAGCGCGGATGGCGGTCAGCGGGCCGCGTCGGTGCTGGAGAGCCGGGCTGGCCGGCCTGCTGGCGCTGCTGGCCGGCTGCACCCCGGCAGGTCCGCACGCTTTTTTGGAAGGCCGCCGCTTGATGAACCGGGGAGAATACCAGCAGGCGATCGAAAAGCTGCGCGCCGCAACCGTCCTTCTGGGCGGCACCAATGCACTGGCCTGGAACGACCTGGGTTTGGCTTACCATCATGCCGGTGAGGCGGTCGAAGCGGAGCATGCCTACCGGCGAGCGCTGACATTGAACCAGGATTTGAGCGAAGCGCGCTACAATCTGGGCTGCCTCTGGCTGTCGCAAAATCGCCTCGAAGCCGCCAAAACTGAATTCGCCGCCTACACTTTGCGCCGCCCCAACGAAGCCCCGGGGTTCCTGAAATTGGGCACGGCCCAATTGCGAGCTCGGGAGCTAAACGCTGCGGAGAAAAGCTTCCGTGAGGCACTTCGGCTGCAGCGGCAAAACCCGGAAGCGCTCAACGGGTTGGGCCTGACCTTGCTCGGGCGCGGACAGGCAACAGCGGCGGCCCACTGCTTTGAAGCTGCGCTCAAACAGCAAGCTGACTATGGCCCCGCGCTCTTGAATCTGGCCATCGTCTCGCACCAGCACCTGCGTAATCGCCAGGTGGCACTGGAAAAATACCGGGCCTATGCCACATTAAAGCCAGTGCCCGCCAATGCCCAGGCCGTGCAGGCAACCATACGACAACTTGAAATGGAACTTGCTTCTCCTGCGCGGCCGGCAACCACAGGCCCCACAGTTCCATCAATCCAAGTCACCCCTCCGCCGCAACCGGTTGCGCCTCCCGTAACCAGCACTGTGGCAACCCATAAACCAGAACCGATCCTCGAGCCCCCGAAAACCACCACCGCTAGTGCGGCAAAAGCCAGTCCGACCAGCGTGCCGTCGCCCGCTCCGATTATCCCTCCGCCGCCGCCAGCTACCACCGGAATAGTGCGCCCCTCCGTTGAATCCGCCTTGCAACCTAGCCCGCCAGTTGTCGCGAGGCCAATCCCGGCGCAAGGTTCGCCCACAGAACCCTTGATTATCACATCATCGGTGCCAGCCCGGGTGACAGCTTCGCAAACGGACAAACGTGGTTTCTTCCAGCGCATCAATCCGCTCAACCTGGTTCGCAGCAAAGAGAAAACACCCCCGCAGCCAACGCCCCTGGGGGCAACCCCAGGTACCGAGTTGCCGGAATCGGCCGGGACGGTTACGACGGGAGCCGCGCCGACACCGGGCGTCTTCACCGCGCCAGAGCCCGGCAACCAACTGAGCCGCTATGCCTACCACTCGCCAGCGGTTCCCTCCCGTGGCAATCGCCCCGAAGCCGAGGCAGCGTTTACCCGGGGAGTTCGAGCACAACAAACGCGGCGCTGGACGGAGGCAAAACAGGCTTACCAGCAAGCGGTGCAACTCGATCCCAGCCTGTTCGAAGCACATTACAATCTTGGCCTGGTGGCAGCCGAAACCGGCAATCTGCCCCTGGCTCTGCGTGCCTATGAAACCGCGCTGGCCCTCGAACCGTCATCAAATGATGCGCGTTACAACTTCGCGCTGGTGCTCAAACGAGCCAACTGCCCACGCGATGCGGTTAACGAGTTGGAAAAGATCGTCGCTCACTCTCCAAACGAAACCCGTGCCCACCTGGCGCTGGGCAATCTTTACGCACAGCAATTGAAACAGCCGACCCGGGCACGCCAGCATTATTTGAAGGTGATCGAACTGGAGCCGCAGCATCCGCAGGCCAGCGCCATCAACTTCTGGCTAGCGTCGCCCCAACCTTAGCATCGCGAGCTATTATGCCAACCTCGCGGCGGTCCTGGCCCCGGCTGATCCTTGCTTCCGCCTCCCCGCGGCGAGCGGAATTGCTGCGATCACTGGGCCTCGCGTTCGAGGTTCAACCCGCCGATGCGTCGGAAATCCATCATGCACAGTTGAGCGCCTGCGAGTTGTGCCGGATCAATGCCCTCCGCAAAGCGCGCTGGGTAGCTAGGAAAGTTCCCCACGCCCTGGTGCTGGCAGCAGACACCCTGGTTTCCCTGGAGGAAACACTCCTGGGCAAGCCAGCAACGCAAGCGGCCGCCAGAAAAATGCTTAGACAACTGCAAGGGCGCACTCACTTGGTCGTGACTGGAGTTTGTCTCCTGCACTGGCGAACGCAATGCCAAGTGCTCTTCACCGAGAGCACCGCTGTAGCCTTCCGCCGTCTCACAGATTACCAAATCCGGCAATACCTGAGCCGGGTCAATCCGTTGGATAAAGCCGGTGCCTACGCCATCCAGGAGCATGGGGATCTGATCATTGAAGAGATTGCCGGCTCCTACACTAATGTCGTCGGCCTCCCCCTGGAACGCCTCCGGATGGAACTGGCGGCCTGGCTGGGAACCTGACGCATAGCAACTCTAACCGTGAAATCGCCGTCCCCAGCGCCTCCGAACTCCTCCCAAGCCGACTGGCCGACGTCGCGAAGGACGCCCGACGAACGCGGTTAACCGCGTGCTTGACCTGAGAGGTCGCTACTGCTAAGCCTGCATCTGTCACCGCGTTCCGACGCTGCCGGGCGCGGCATTTATTACAACTAGTTCATACTATGAAGTTAAGTGCTCTACTGTCCGTGCTGCCGGAGAAAAAGGTCTTCGGAAACCAGGCCCCTGAAATCACAGGAGTGGTTTATGATCCTCTCCGAGTCACCCCCGGATGCCTGTACGTCGCCATCAATATCTACACGCAGTTGGACAAGATTGAGATTCCGGACGGACATCCCCTCCTGCCGGATGCCGTGCGGGCAGGTGCGGTGGCAGTCGTCCTGCAGCAGGATCAGCCTGTCCCTGCCGGGGTGGTCAAAATCCTGGTGCCCGACTCGCGCTATGCGTTGGCCCTGCTGGCGGTGGAGTTTTATCGGCATCCGGCCCGGTCCCTCCAACTTATTGGCGTCACCGGCACAAACGGCAAAACCACCACCACCCACGTCATCGAAAGTCTCCTGATGACCCGCTACCGCGCCGGCCTTATCGGCACGTTGTACTACAAAATCAACGGTCGCATCTGCAATTCAAAGGACACCACCCCTGAACCGCCCGATCTGGCCGCCATCTTCACGGAAATGGTCAACGAGAAGTGCGATTTTTGCACCATGGAAGTCTCTTCTCACGCTGTGGATTTCCACCGCGTGGTCGGCGTTGATTACCAGGCCGCGGCATGGACGAACCTCTCGCAAGATCATCTCGACTGGCACAAGACGATGGAGAATTACCGTCACGCCAAGCTGCGCTGGCTGTCCAGCCTCGGCCCGCAGCAGCATGTGGCCCTCAACCATGACGATCCCAGCGCCCCCTTCTTCATTGAGCGCGTGCGTGCGCAGAAGGTGCTTTATGGCCTCAAAAACAAGGCCGACGTGACCGCCCGCGATTACCGTTTCTCTGCTGACGGCACCCGCTTCACCTTGGTCACGCCCCGCGGTGAGATTGAGGTTCAGGCCAAGCTGCGCGGCGAATTCAACCTCTACAACATGCTGGCGGGTGTCGCCGCAGTTCTGCATACGCCGCTGACGCTGGCCGAACTCAAACAGGGCCTGGAAAAGAATATCGCCGTGGCTGGCCGCTTCCAGCCGATTGCTCTCGGGCAGCCCTTCTCCGTCATCATAGATTATGCCCATACGCCGGATGGGATGGAAACGGTGCTGCGGGCCGCCCGCGCTATGAACCCCCAGCGCCTGATCACGGTCTTCGGCTGCGGCGGCGATCGCGACCGCGCCAAACGCCCCCTGATGGCCGCCGCCGTCGAAGCGCACAGTGACCGGTTCATCATCACCGATGACAACCCCCGCACCGAAGACCCCGACCAAATCGTGGGCGACATCATGGCCGGCTTGCAAAAAAAGCAGAGCGGGGCACACGAGGTAATCCACAACCGGCGCGACGCCATCCGTCACGCTTTAGACCAAGCCCAGCCTGGCGATCTGGTTCTGGTGGCCGGTAAAGGCCACGAAAGCTCTCAGATCCTCAAGGACCGCACCATCCATTTCAACGATTACGAGGTGGCTGAAGAGCTGCTCCGCGAGAAGGGCTACGGCGGTTGACGTTGCCCACCTGACGGCTCTGGCTGCCTGCGCCTGTGTAATCTGGTTCTGAATGTCAGTGCCATCCCGGAAGGGAAGAAGGTAAAGTGGAATCCCTACCTCGTAATCCATCAGGAGCCTGGCTGTACGGCTATCCTTTGCGCGTCAATCCAACAAGTCAAATCACATTCTGACACGATCCGCCAGATCGTCGGCGGCGTGGTCTCGCTATTTGCGCCCTATCGACCAGCTCATACCCCAGCTTCTGCCGGTACAGACTCGCCAAATAACGGCGGTACGCTTCTACGCCGTCAATCATCATCACACCTGTAATTCAGGTCTGCTGCTCTCGTGGCCGCGATGTTTTCGATGTGCGAAAATGCACCGGTGAAAGCTTTCAGGCAAGACTACTTTGGGAGTTCTGCCGGCGGAGCGGACGGGAAATGCTAATACCACTTCTGGCACGTAAATGCACTATTCTCCGCTGCGGTAGCGTTTACTTGTTGAACCAGCCAAGGATGAGAGACTAACCCCCGCACGCGCTCGGCACTCTCATAGATGGGCCGCAACTCCTCCCCCAATGCTTG
>JAAYVL010000055.1 GCA_012517205.1 Verrucomicrobiota bacterium | reverse complement strand
TCGGCGAGCTTGCGGTTGGCCTCTTCGAGGGCCTGCCGCGCGGTTTCCAACTCAGCCGTGTTAACCGTTTGGGCGGCCAGGCTGTCGAGTTTGCTTTGCAAGGCAGCCTTTTCAGACGTCAGCGTCTCGGCCAGGCGAGTCTGCTCGGCGAGCTTGCGGTTGGCCTCTTCGAGAGCCTGTCGCGCGGTTGCCAACTCAGCCGTGTTAACCGTTTGGGCGGCCAGGCTGTCGAGTTTGCTTTGCAAGGCGGCTTTTTCGGATGTCAACGCCTCGGCCAAGCGGGCCTGTTCGGCGAGCTTGCGGTTGGCCTCTTCAAGCGACTGGCGGGCTTCGTCCAATGCCTGCGTGTCCGGGGCCGCAACCGGCTTGTTTTTCTCCTGGGCCAGGCTCACCTTGAGCAGGTCATTCTCTTTTTGCAGGTCGCTGATTTGCGCCTCCGCCCGGGCCAATTCGCGCGGGTCCATGGCCGCGGGCTGAACGGACAGCGCTTCTTTGAGTTTCGCCTCGAGCACGGTTTTGTCGGCTTGCAACCGGCTCACCTGGTCCTGAAGCGCGCGAAGTTGATGCTCCCAGTCGCTCGGCGCCGCCGGTGAGGCGGCCGGGCTTGCGCCCGGGGGGGCGGCAGAGGCGGCAGGGGGCGCCCATGCGGACAGCGCGGAGATTTTGTCCGACAGGTAGTTCAGGCGGAAGCTGACAATCCGGGTATTCCAGTCCGGGTAGCCTTTTTGAAACCGCTGCAGCGCGGATTGAGCCTGCAGGTACTTGGGCAGCGCCTCGCGCGGCTGGCCGCCGTTGTTCAATTTGTCGGCCTCCTGGATAAGATTATAGATGCCGATGTATTGATCATCCGGCCCCTCGGCTCGCGCGCCCAGAATGGCCACGAGCAGGGCTAAGATCACTGAAAACCGTTTCATCAGGCGGCAGGGTAAATCAATTCTTCCGCGTTTGGCAACGGTTTCATCGCCCGCGCGCGGCGAGGTTCGCCCGCGCGGATCAGGGACGGCGTTTGAATACGAGGATGTGATTGCCGGTGGCGGTTCCCGGCGCGGGCTGGTTCATATCCGACCCGCGCGCCAAGCCCTCCTCGACCGGCACCGTCAGGACCAGGTCCAGGTTCGCCGCCCAATAATCCCGCCACCACTCGAATATCCGTTGGGGCGAATCCGGCCGGGCCAGCCACGAGAAGGGGTTATCCACGTAAACAACGTAGGCGGGCCGGACGCGTTCGATTTCAGCAATCAGGTCCTCTTGCAGCTTTAGCGCGTAGGGGGTCGTTTCCGTCAGGGGATACATGTAGATATGCCCGGTGGCGGCGCGGCGGCGCGCCTGAAAATAAATCTCCGGCTCGGAACCCAGGACGGCGATGCGCGCGTCGCTCGGAGCATGGGTCTTGAGGTAATCCGCCACCCGGGCCGTTTCCGCAAAGAGGGTCGAGCCAAAGATGCTGCGCATGGCCTGATCCACCGGCAACGTGAACCAGACCGCGCCATGTCCGATAAGCGCCGCCCCCAGGCCAAGGGCGAACAGGCCCAGCATGGGAATGGCCAGGAACAGCTCGATCGTCCGGTCGTGCTTGAGCAGATACAAACCGCGGCTGACCGCCACGCCGCTCAGCCAGGCCAGCGCCGGCAGCACCAGGATGAAGTAGTGCTCGCGAAAGTAGAATCCCACACTGGCCGAGGCAGCCGAGCAAAACAGCCACAGCATGAGAAAGCTGCGGGGATGGGCAATCCGCGAGCGGTCCTGGGCCGGGGGCGGCGCGGAAGCTGGCCCGCGGGCGGCGGCGCCTGGCCTTCGGTCGGCGGCGCGCGCGCTTTCCTCATCCAGGCGGCGTTCCCACCACATGACCAGCACGCCAAACCAGGGGAGTATCCAGAGCAACAGATTGGGACTGGCGACCGCGCGCAGGCTCGCGCGCAGCACGTCCGGCCCCCGCACGATCGGGATCGCCGCGGCGTATTGGCTGGCATAGGAAATTGTCCAGAACAAAAACGGCCGGAGCACCCCGGCGCATCCCAGCACAACGACCGTCACCCCGCCCGGCAGCAGCCAGCCCAGCACATACAGCCCCAGGTCCCGCGCGAGCCGGTTCCGGCTGGCGCGCGCCGCCGGGCGGCGGAAATCAAACCCGTCCTGCGCGCGCGAACTCCGCCCGCCCGCATACGCGGCGGTGACCCGGGCCGCCGCCCGCCATTGGCTCCCCCGCACCCACAGAAGATACAGCGCCCCAAACAGGCCGAAGAACGCCCCATGCTGCTTCATCAGGAAAGCCAGCCCAAAAAGCAAGCCGGCCACGAACGGGCGCGGGGCGAAAGCCGAACGCCGGAGAGCCGGAGCGCGCGAGCGTTCGCCGGCGGACGAGCCCGGCCCATTGGCGGCGTCCCCGCCACCCTCCTCCCGGCCGGTCCGCAAGAGCGCCAGCGTTCCGCCCAGGGCGGCCAGCATGACAAAATGGGTCGCGTGCGCCGATAACCCCAGCACGGACGGGCTTAACGAAAGCAGCGCAAAGACCACCGCCGCGGCGACCCCGGCCGCCTCCCCCATCAGCTTCCGGCCCACCAGAAACACCATGACAATGGAAGCAAGGTTGACCAGCGCCAGGCCGAGGTGGATGCCGGTGGCGCTTTGGCCGAACCCGCCCATCATCAAAGCGTAGGCGGCATACGTCCCCGGCAGCTTCATGGCATAAACTTCGCGATAGGGCGCGATGCCTTGCAGCAGAAGCTGGCCCGCGTAGGCGTATTCGCCCTCGTCACGCTCCAGCGGCAGCTCGCAGAGCCGCATCCGGACCCCCGCCACCAGCAGCAGCGCCAACCCCACCAGCAGCCAGGCGCGATGGCGCCGGACCTTCCGGCGCCACGGGTGGGCGGCAGGCTGGCTTGTTGTGGACATGGAGACCGCATTCCACCAAAAACCGCCGGCGGTGACAATTCCATTCCGCCGCCGCCGGTTTTCGGCCGCAGGGCCTTTGATTTTTCAGCGCATAAGTTGAGAAGGTTGAGGCTGCGGGGGAGACGGGATTACGCGCTTCGGAGAGGATGTCTGGCCGTGCCGCCCAGGGCTTGGGCCATTGGGAACAGTGGAAGTAAGATCGCCCTCCAAGGCGATCAGGTTTTCCCGCAGACAATCCAGGCGGGCGCGCAGGTGTTTTTCTCAGCCGCCGGGCGAACGGCCCCCGAGCGCCGCGTGAGGGCACGCGGCCTGCAGGAAATGAAAGCACGCCGCGGCAGCCCCCATGCCCTCTCGCAGCACCGCACTCCCGACAATCCACAGGCCCCCCCGCACCCTCCCGCCCCCTGTAGGCCGCGTGCCCACACGCGGCGCTCCGCACCCGCCCGCTATCGCGAACCTCCAAAAATTGCCCTTGCGCGAAGACCTCCCGCCCGCCAGCCTTCCGCCAGACCCTTGGGGTGGGGGCGGCTGGAACTTCCAGCCCAAGGAATGGCAGG
>JAAYVL010000138.1 GCA_012517205.1 Verrucomicrobiota bacterium | reverse complement strand
CTCGCCCGTCCCGGGCTTAGAATCACGCGCGTGGCCTACGGTCTGCCTGCGGGCACGGGGCTGGAATTCGCCGATGAATTGACCTTGAGCCACGCCCTGGAGGGGCGCCGGGAAATGCCGGGATAAACCGCCTGCCGCCGCCCGGAATGAACCCCTGACTTTTAACATGCCTGCTCCCGCTGCTGTTGTTTTTGACTTGGGCAAGGTGCTGGTGGATTTCGACTACCACATTGCGGCCCGGCGTATTGCGGCCCGCAGCCGGATGTCCCTGGTTGAAATCGCGCAGTTTATCAACCAGTCCTCCCTATTCTATCAATATGAATCCGGCGCGTTGACCACGCGGCAGTTCTTCGAGGAGATTTGTCAGGCCACCGGCTTCCGGGGCAGCCAGGCTGAGTTCGGCGCGAGTTTTGCCGACATCTTTGTGGAAATCGAGCCCATGATCCGACTGCAGGCGGAGCTGCGGCAGCGGGGGATTCCCACTTACGTTTTCTCGAATACCAATGAATTGGCCATCGAGCATATCCGGCAGCGGTTCCCTTTCTACGCCCATTTCGACGGCTATATTCTATCCTACGAACAGGGCGCCATGAAGCCCGATGCGCGGATTTACGAAGTTGTCGAGCGCCAGGCGGGCCGGCGTGGCGCCGACCTTCTCTATCTGGACGACCGGCCCGAGAACATCGCTGCGGGCGCGGCGCGGGGCTGGCAGGTCATTTTGCAGGAATCTCCGGAGAAAAGCCGGGCGGCTGTCCGGAAGCTCGGCCTGCTTAACCCCGATTAGCGCCCCGCCGTCTTGCTGATGGAGCCGGCGACGGCCAGAATTCCGGTGCGCTCGCAACGCCAGGCGATGGACTGGAGCCTGGTGCTGATCAGCCAGGGGATTGAGGTCACGATTGATCCCGGCGACGAAGGCGCTGGCTGGGGGCTGCTGGTGCCTCGGCAGGATTGCGCGCGGGCGCTGCAGACGCTGCGCCAGTACCGCCGCGAGAATCGCGCCTGGCCCTGGCAGCAGCCGGTGTTTCGCCCGGGCCTGCTGTTTGATTGGGGCAGCCTGGCGTGGGTTTTGTTGATCGGCGCGTTTTATGGGTTGAACTCCCGGGGCGACCTGCAAGCCGTCGGCGTGATGGATGGCGCTGCAGTGGCGCAGGGGCAGTGGTGGCGGCTCTTTACCGCGATCTGGCTCCATGCCGACTTGGCGCACCTGGCGACCAATGCGGCCCTCGGGCTGGTTTTGCTGGGCCTGGCTATGGGGCATTACGGAACAGGAACCGGCTTGCTTGCAGCCTGCCTGGCGGGCGCGGGCGGCAACCTTTTGGCGGGCTTGCTTTCCTTGCAAACCCATCGCAGCCTGGGGGCCTCGGGGATGGTCATGGGCAGCCTGGGACTGTTGGCGGTGCAATCATTTTCTCTTTGGCGGACGTCCACCCGCGCCGTGAAGCTGGTGGTCAGCGGGGTTTGCGGCGGGATCATGCTGTTCGTGCTGCTGGCGCTTACGCCGGGAACGGACATCGTGGCCCACCTGGGCGGCTTCCTCGGCGGACTGGTGCTGGGCGTCTTGTTGAGCCTTGCTCCAAAAATGGCTCACAAACTTTATGCGAACCTGGCCTGCGGGGTGGCCTTTGCCATTCTGGTCATCGTCCCGTGGTGGCTGGCGTTGTGGGGGGCCGGCCGCTGACCGCGCCGTTCCAAGGCCGTTTTATTTGGTTGCCAACCCCGGCGCAGCAACTAGATTCCCCGTCGGTTTATGGTCGCTCGCAGAAAACGTCATCACGCCGCCCGGCGCAAGCCGCGCTCCGCTCCGCGTTCCGCGCGGACGAAACGGCGCGCCCCGGCGGCAAAGAAACGTGATTTTCCCGGCCGGAAGCCGGCGCCGCCCGCCAAAGATCAGGCGGACGAGGAGCTTCTCAAGATTAAAGAAACGGATCTGCTGCCTCTTGACCTGGAGCCGGAAGCCGATGACCAGGTTTCAGCGCGCGATCGGGAGCGTTCGAGTTATGATGGCGACACGGCGATCAAGCTTTATCTGCGCGAAATCGGCCAGGTCAAGCTCCTGACCCCGGAGGAGGAAATCCAGTTGGCGGCGCGCATCAAGCGGCGCGACAAGAAGGCGCGCGAGCAAATGATCAAGGCCAACCTGCGCCTGGTGGTCAAGATCGCCCGCGATTATGAAGGCATCGGGCTGCCGCTGCTGGATTTGATCAGCGAGGGCAATATCGGCCTCATGAAGGCCGTCGAACGCTTTGACCCGGCCAAGGGTGGCAAACTTTCCACTTATGGGGCGTGGTGGATCAAGCAGTCCATCAAGCGCGCCCTGGCCAACCAATCCAAGACGATTCGCTTGCCGGTGCATTTGGTGGACAAAATCTCCCGGATGCGCCGCACCTCCCTGCGGTTGCAGGAAGAACTGGGCCGCGAGCCGACGGATGAAGAGCTGGGCGAGGAGTTGGGCATCAGCGCCGCCCGGGTTTCCCAAATGCGCATGGCCGCCGTGCGGCCCGCTTCACTGGATGCCCCGATCGGGGATGAGGATTCCAACAACTTCTCCGAGGTCGTCGAGGATGAGAATGCCGATACACCCTATCAGCAGCTTGAGGATAAGACGGTCACCCGGATGCTGCGGGAAATGATCAAGACCCTCGACCATCGCGAGGCGACCATCCTGCGCGCCCGGTTCGGATTGGACGGCGGCCCGCAGAAAACCCTTGAGGAAGTCGGCGCCAAGTTCGGCGTGACCCGCGAGCGCGTGCGCCAGATTCAGAATATAGCCCTGAAGAAACTGCGCAAGATGATTGAAAAGATGGAAGCCATCAAGGCCTGAGCCGGGTAAAGGAATCAGGCCCCCCGTCAGTCCAAAAGGAAAAATGAGTCTAACGCGTCCAACCCCCGCCGATCTTGAAAAGGCCATTCGCAATATCCCCGACTTCCCCAAGCCGGGCATCCAGTTCAAGGACATTACGCCGGTGCTCGCCGATGCGCGGCTTTTTTCCGGCAGCATTGACCTGTTGACGGAGCGGTTCCGGCCCGGCGACGTGGATGCTGTGGTGGGAATTGACGCCCGCGGCTTCATTTTCGCCGCCGCTGCCGCCGTCAAGCTTCAGGCCGGGTTGGTGCCGGTTCGCAAGCAGGGCAAGCTTCCCTATCGCACCCATGAGCAGCAATATAATCTCGAATACGGCACGGCGACCGTAGCGGTGCATGTGGATGCCCTCAAGCCCGGCAGCCGAGTGCTACTCATTGATGACTTGCTGGCCACCGGCGGCACGGCCGCCGCCGCCGCCGCGCTCGTGCGCCGGTTGGAGGCCCGCATTTTGGAAATCTCCTTCCTGATCGAACTCCAATTCCTGGGGGGGCGCCAGAAACTTCAAGACTACCCGGTTCGCTCGCTGATCGTGTATTGAGTAAAGGTCTGTTTGATGCACTGGCTGCAAACCCTGGACCTTGGGCTATTCCGGTTTGTCAACCTCAAGCTGGCCAATCCGATCTTTGATCTGGTGATGCCTTTTGCCAGCGGCAACCGGTTTTTTGCCCCGGTGCTGCTGCTGGCGCTGGTTCTGCTGGCCTGGAAAGGCCGGACCCGGGGCGCGCTCTGCGTCCTGATGCTGGTCTTGATCGTTCTGCTTGGCGATGGCTTCATCTGCAAACCCCTCAAACGAACCCTCCTGCGCCCGCGGCCCTATGCCGCCCTGGCGGAAGTTCGCCGCCCCACCCGCGAGTTTCGTTTTTCCACTCCCGTCGAAACTGCCGCGCTGCGGTTGGGGGACCGAGCCAGCCTGCCGTCGGCGCACGCCGCCAATTGGTTCGCGGGCACGATGGTCCTCTTCATCTATTATCGGCGCAGCGTTTGGTTCATGCTGCCGGCGGCGGTGCTGGTGAGCTTTTCCCGGATTTACAACGGCAGCCATTATCCCAGCGATGTGCTTGTGGGGGCCATCCTTGGCTCCGGGTATGCCGCCGCCGGCGTTTGGTCTCTGAATGCGCTTTGGCAAAGGGCGGGGCGTAAGTGGTTCCCGCTTTGGTGGCGGGCTATGCCATGCCTGCTCGAGCCTGAACGGCGCGCCAGCGATGCCCCAGTGCCGGATTCCGGCGCGCGCTCCCTGGCTGCGGCGGTCGGCGCGCCGCATGCCACGGTGGACCAGCATTGGCTCCGGCTGGGGTATCTCTGGATTGCGATCTCCCTGCTGGCGCGATGGGCTTACCTGGCCAGCGGGATCATTCAACTCAGCGAGGACGAGGCCTATCAATGGGTCTGGTCCAAGCATTTGGCGCTTTCCTACTACAGCAAGCCGCCGCTGATTGCCTACACGCAATTCCTTGGGACCTGGCTGTGGGGCGACACGGTGTTCGGCGTGCGGTTTTTCTCCCCGGTGATCGCCGCGGTGATCGGCGTTATCCTGCTGCGGTTCTTCGCGCGCGAGGTCAACGCCCGCGCGGGCTTTTTCCTGTTGCTCATCGTGAGCGCCACGCTGCTGTTGTCGGCGGGCGCCGTTCTGATGACGATTGATCCACTGTCCGTATTGTTCTGGACGGCGGCGATGCTGGCGGGCTGGCGGGCGGTGCAGGAGGACGCCTCCACCCGGCCATGGCTGTGGGTCGGCCTGTGGATGGGCCTGGGATTCTTGAGCAAGTACACGGAATTGTTTCAGTGGCTCTGCTGGGCAGTCTTTTTCGCTCTCTGGCCTGCCGCGCGCCGGCATTTGCGCCGCCCGGGGCCCTGGCTGGCCCTGCTCATCAACCTGCTATGCGCGCTGCCGGTGCTGATTTGGAACCACCAGCATGAATGGATCACCGTCCGCCACCTGGCCGAATGCGCGGGCGCCGATCGTCCGTGGCACCCCACCCTCCGGTACCTGGGCGAGTTTCTCGGCGCCGAACTGGGCCTGCTGAACCCGGTTTTCTTTGGCGCCACGGTTTGGGCGGCGATCGCTTTCTGGCGCCGGGGCCGCCATGATCCGCGGCTGGTCTTTTTCTTCAGCATGGGCGCGCCGCTGTTTGCGGCGTACCTGCTGCATTCGTTTCGCTCGCGCGTGCTGCCGAACTGGATCGCGCCCGCCGTCCTGCCTTTATTCTGCTTTATGGTCATTTACTGGGACACCCAGTGGCGGCTGGGCCGGGCCCGGATCAAATCCTGGCTGGCCGTCGGGCTGGGGCTGGGATTTGCCGCCGTGCTTCTGGGACACAACACCGACCTGGTCAAAGTATTAACCGGCCAACGGTTACCCGTAAGCCTGGATTCGCTGCGCCGGGTGCGGGAATGGGACCAAGTGGCCCGCGTTGTGGGAGCCGCGCGGCAGGAATTGCTTGCCGAGGGCAAGCCGGTGTTCATCATCGGCAACCATTATGGCATGGTGGGGCAGCTTTCCTTCTACCTGCCTGAAGCCCGGGCCGCCGTGACGAAAGAACCCTTGGTCTTCTTCCGCGCCAGTCCAATACCCAAAAACCAGTTCTACTTCTGGCCCGGTTACGAGAATCGCCAGGGCCAGAATGCCATTTTCGTGCGCGAGTTGAAGCGGGACCAGGAAAACACCCCGCCCGCGCCGCCGGATTTGCAGCGGGCGTTCGAGTCGGTGACGCCCCTGGGCGTGCGCAACGTGCTTTATGGGGGCCGGGTGGCGCGCCGCCTCCAACTCTTCGCTTGCCGGGATCTGCGGTGACCGGTTGGGCAACGGCAAGCGCCATTCCTCGCGGGGAGCGTAATCTGGCAGCCTCGTGCATCCGGCCCAAAGCGCCGAGCCGGGCGGGCGCCACCCGCTAAAAAAACCCGGCTCCCGCCGCCGCTCTTCATTTCGTTCCCCGCGGCAAAATCGCGGGATTGGGGTGGATAGCTTGTCAAAGACGCGGGGCGTGAGTAATGTTTTGCCATGTTAACCTTGCGGCCCGTGTTCGCAGCATTCCTGGCGGCTGGCCTGTCCTCCGCGATGGCGGACACCATCCAGTTGAAGGAGAATGCGGCCATCACCGGCCGAATCCTTGCGGAGAAGCCGGATCAAATCGCTGTGGATGTCGGCTATACCGTGCTGGTCATTCCCCGCAACCAGGTGGCCAAGGTTCTCCGCAGCGATGCCCCGGCGTCCGCGGCCAAGTCCCGGCGCGGAGCCAGGAGCGGGGAGGGGAGCGGCAGCGTGGAGGCTGACGAAGCCCGGCCGGGTTTCTATTCCGCGGCCGGCAAGCCCGCCGCCATCCGCACCGTGCTGGAATTAGCGACCCAACTCGGCGGAGCGGTCGTGCAAATCCGCACGCCCGGCGGGCTCGGTTCCGGTTTCTTCATCAACGAGGACGGTTTCCTGATCACCAACTTCCACGTGATCGAGGGCGAGAGCCAGATTTCCGTCGAGGTCTATCACCAGCAAGGCGGGCAACTCGACCGGCAAACTTACAAGCAGGTGCGGATCATTGCGCTCAACAAGTTCGCTGACTTGGCCTTGCTGAAAGTGGAGGATAAGGATGCGCCCCGGTTTCGCTTCGTCCCGCTGGGCAATTCCGATGCGTTGTCGGTGGGTGAGCGTGTATTTGCCATCGGCAGCCCGCTGGGACTGGAGCGCACCGTTACGGAAGGCATCCTGAGCACCAAGACCCGCGAGGTGGGCGGGTTGCTGTATTTGCAGACGACGGCGCAGATTAACCCCGGCAACAGCGGCGGCCCCTTGTTCAACCTGGGCGGCGAAGTCATCGGCGTCATTAATATGAAAGTCACTGCCGGGGAGGGGCTCGGCTTTGCCATCCCGGTGGAGTCGCTCAAGCTTTTCCTGGATCACCGGGATGCGTTTGCCTATTCCAATGACAATCCCAGCAACCCCTACCGTTATCTCGAACCGCCCGGCCGCCTGCGGCAAAATCCGGTGGAAGAGTAAGCTCGGAGCTTTTGGGCGCGAGTTTGGGGGGCGCGCAGGCCGGTTGCGAATCGGCGCCGGGTTCGTGGGACTGATCCTGGCAGCCGCCACCCTCGGAGCGGCGATTCCCGGCCCGGAACGATTGCTGCCGGAGGATACCCTCCTCGTGCTGACGGCTCCTGATTTCCCCAAGCTTCTTCAAATTTGCCGGCAATCACCGAAGGGCCGGCTTTGGAATGACCCGGTTATGAAGCCGCTGCGGGACAAGTTCACCGCCCGCTGGCAGGAGGAAGTCATCAAGCCGTTGGAACGGGAGCTCAACGTGAGCCTGGACACTTACCCCGGCCTGCTGCAAGGCCAGTTGACGTTGGCCGTGGTCCGAAACACTCCGCCAGACGAAGATCATTCCCCGTTTGGTTATCTGCTCTTGCTTGATACCCGGGACAAAGCCGGGGTGCTCCGAACCAACCTCGCCCACTTGCGCAAACAATGGGCCGCCGCCGGCAAAACCCTCAAGACCGAGCCCATTCGTGGCCTGGAGTTCTCCGTCCTTTCCGTCTCCACCAACGAAATGCCGCCGACGCTGTCGAAATGGCTTTGGCACGCGCCGGTATTTCCCCCGCTGATCACCTATCCCGAGCTCAAGCAGGGGCCCGTCAGCCCGTCCCGCAAGGATGATTTCGTGCTCGACCTGCTGGTTGAACTGCTGACCGCCAATCCGGATTTGGTCCTGGGCCAGGTGGATTCCTTGCTTGTCGCGGGCAACTCGGTCCGGAACGTGGAGCGCGTCGTTGCCCGCCTCACGGGCGGCACGGCCCCGGTCCTGGGCGACGCGATCGCTTATCAAACCAGCCAGCAAGCCCATTTCCGCGATGCTCCTTGCTATGGCTGGGTCAATGTCAAAGCCCTCGCGGATAGCCTGAGCCGAGCCGCTGCCGAATCCGCCGCCGCCGAACCGCCTGATCCCCTCGAGCCGCTCGAGCCGGACCAGGTCATCAGCGCCACCGGCCTGGCCAACTGCCAAACCCTCGCGTTCAGTTTCCGGGATTCCAACGCCGGCAGCCTGATCCACTGTTTCCTCACCGTGCCGGACAGCGCCCGCCGCGGGCTTTTTCCGGCCCTGGCCGGCCCTCCAAAGGATGCCAGTCCGCCGCCCTTCGTTCCGTCCGATGTCGCGCTGTTCTTTCGCTGGCGATTAAGCCTTCCCGGAGCCTGGACGTCTTTCGAGCAGATGCTCAAGGACCTTTCGCCGCCGGCGTTCAGCGCGATCCAATTGATCCTCGATACTGCCAACGCCCGCGCCCAACAGGATGAACCGGGCTTTAACCTTAAGCAGGCGCTGCTGGCCAACCTGGGTGACGACCTTATCAGCTACGAGCGGGCGCCCCGCAGCGGTTCCCCGGCGCCGCAAACCACCCCTTCGCTTTGGCTGCTCGGTTCGCCCAATCCCGAACTCCTGGCGGTTGCCCTCAAGCGCCTCTTTGTGATCTTTCCCCAGGGCGACGCGTTCGCCGAGCGTGAATTCCTGGGCCGGAAGATATACTCCGTCCCCGCGCCGCCCATGCCGTTCGCTACGGCGGCGGTTTCCCGTCCGGCGCCGCCGCGCACGTTGAATTGGGGCGCCAGCGCGGGCTACGTCGCCTTGTCTACCGACATCGCTCTGCTGGAAGAATACCTGCGCGCCGACCAAAACCAAATCAAACCCCTCCGGGACAAGCCCGGGCTATTGGAGGCGGCGCAGAATGTCGGGGGCATGGGCACCGGCCTTTTCCGGTACGAAAATCAGGCCGTCACAATGCGCGCGGTTTTCGAGGCCGCGAAAAACGACCTGCAGGCCGCAACCAATGGCTTTGGTCCCAGCCTGTTTCCCGCGCTGCCGGGCATCACCGGGCCGGAAAGCAATCTCAGCTTCTGGATGGACTTCTCGCTCCTTCCGCCCTTTGACCGCATCGCGCAGTACTTCCCTTTCAGCCTCTACACTTTCGGCGCGAATGTGGAGGGCTTTACCTTGAAGCTATTCATCCCGGCGTCCCCTTCCGCCGGCGATAGCGCCCCGGCCCAACCGGCAAACTAATACGCTACGGCTTTGCGTAATTGCGTCCGCCGGTCGGCAACTCGGTCGAGCCCGAGGGCGGAACATTGGTCGGCGTCGTAATCAGCGGAAAGTAAGGCGGCCCTACCGCCGGGCCTCTGGCCGGCGGAACCGGCAATTCCGGGAGCGGGGTTGGCGTCGCGGGAACCTCGGGCGTCACCACGGGCGTCACACTGGCAATCGGGGTCGAGGGAGCCGATGGCGCAACCGGGGAAGGGGCGGACGGAGGTGTCACGGCAGCTGGGCCGGTCTGACCCGGGTTTTGCGCCGCCATTCCCGCTTCGGCCAGCACCCCGCCCACCGACGCAATCTTGCCCTGATAGCCGGCCAGAACCTTCTCCAGGGCAGGCTGCAGGGTTGGTTGGGCCGCGCCCACCGCTTGCACAATCTCCCGGTTCGCTTCCGGCGCAACTTGCGAAACCGCCACTGCCACGTTGGGGTAATACGCCGGCGCCACCCGGCATACCGCCGCCACTATCGCGCTGGCCTGCGCCGGCGCTGCCGCCGCGGCGGCTTTGGCGATCGCGCTGGCCTGCCTGGGCTGTTCCACGGCGGCTGCTGCCGCGGCGACAGCAGCCATATCCGGCACCGCGTGCGCGATGGCCCCCACAATGGAGGTGGCGGCTGTGGGATTAATCCCCAACGCGCTCTTGACCACATCAAGGGTTGTCGCCTTGCGGTCCGCCGGTTTGGCTCGCAGGACCAGGTCCGCCGCTTTAGCCGGGAGTTCCGCCATGGGAACGGCGGCCAGTGCCATTCGGCTGGAGCTGGCTGTGGCTGCATCCTTCCCATACGAGGCGCAAGCCGTTAATAACGCTGCGCAAAACGCAATGCTGGTAATCCGTTTCATAATATTATCCCGACGGCCCTCGGCGGGCCGAACGTGACTCTGTACCCTTATTTCTAACCAATTGCGCCGCCCGCGTCAACCTTTTAAGTTAGGTTTTTCGCGGCCGGGTTTCCGGCGATCCGCCGGAGCTGGCCCCGGCCTCAGCGTCCGGTTTTGGCCTTTGCCTTGCCCCGGGAAGGCTGCAGGTTGAGGCTGTCTTTGATGCGTTTGATATGTCCGCGGCCCATGCCCTTGACCTCGCACCCCAGTTCCAGGTAGCGCCGAATCTTCTCGTCATCGAGCACGCAGAAGCAATCCACAACGGCAAAAGGCTGGCCGGCGCTTTTCACCACCCGGTCCGGGTCAAGCTTCAAGTATTGATCGTGCCGCACCGCCAGCACGAGGGCGTCAATGCCTTTCAAGGCCCCCCAAAGATCCTTTTCCAGGCGCAGGTTCTTCAGCGGCGCCTGCCGATGGAAGAACCGGGCCCAGCTATAATTGGGGCGCGGATAGGTGTCCTGCGCCTCGAACTCCCACCAATGGTCCAGGTAAGGGTCATGGACTTTCACCTCGGCCCCCATTTCGGAGAGTTTGCGCACGATGATTTCCGAGCCGCTGTAGCGGGTATCCCCCACATCCTCCCGGTAGGCGGCGCCCAGCAGCAGCACTTCCGCCGCCGCGATCGGTTTGCCCATGTTGCGGAGGGCATCCCGCACCAGTTGCGGCGCGTGCAGCGACCGGGTGTCGTTAATATCAATGGCCAGCGGGGTAATCTTGAAAATGTCATCCTCGAAGCCGAAAATATGGCGGTAGGCCCAGACCCCCAGCCCGCCGTCTTTGGGCAGGCAATAGCCGCCAATGCCCGGCCCCGGGAAGATGATGTTGGAGTGGGTGGGCCGAACCTTGATGGCCTCGATCACCTTCTTCAAATCCACGCCGTTGCGCTCGGCAAAGAGGGACCATTCATCCAGGAACGCGAGGATGGTGGCGCGGTAGCTGTTCTCCACGATCTTGGCCGTTTCCGATTCGATGGGCCGGTCCAGCACCGTCAGCGGATACCGGTCGGTGTGCAGCACCTCGTTGAGAAACCGGGTGACGCGCTTGCGCGCGGCGGGGTTGACGCCGCTGCACACGCGCCAGAAATCACGGATGGAGGCCACGTAGTTCCGGCCCGGCATAACCCGCTCGTAGCTGTGCGCCAGCAGCGGCTCCGAACGAATCCCCCGCTTCGTGAAAATCTTTTTCATGATCGGGTAGGCGATCTGCTCGGTGGTTCCCGGGGCGACGGTGGTTTCTATCAGGACCAGCGCGGCGGGGGGAATGTTTTCCGCTATGGTCGCCATTGACGCTTCCAGCGCCGCCATCTCCGCCGAACCTGTGCGGACATTGCCCAGGGATTCCTTGAGGTAATCGCACTGGACGTCCACCACCACCACATCGGCCAGCTTCAACGCCTCCTCGGTATAGGTGGCCACCAGCGTCTGCTTCTCATTAACGCAGCGGGCGATGATTTGCCCCACCTCCGGGTCTTCCGCTTTAACCGGGGAAACACCCCGGTTGAGCAGGCGGATTTTCCAAAAACTGCGCGTGCTGGGGCGCTGCATGCCGATGACGAACTTCGTCGGGCGGCCCTTCTTGTCGGTGGCGTCGGCCACCACCGCGGCCATGACCGCGCCTACAAATCCCAGGCCCACCACCACCACGATCTCCCGGCCGGCCTGGCGATGCCGGGCGGCCAGCTTTTTCAAACGGGCGAACTCGGCCGGGTATTCCTCCGGCAATGGCAGCGGGAACTCCTCGCCGGCGGGGCTGATTGACACGGGTTTCTTTTCCATTTGCGACGGTTTCATATCTCGTTTGGTTTGGCCGTATCTCTGTCAGAAATCCCGGCGCCTGGCCAGCCCGGAATCAGCCGGGGCTAATCGCCAAGGCTGATGCCCAGGGCGCGCGCCGTTTGCACCAGGTCCCCCTCCAGCGGAACCAGGCGGAGCCGCCCGATCGCTTCGGTGATGGGGACGGCAATGGTGTCGGGCGGCCGCAGGGCGACCATGTGGCCGTATTTCTCCTCGGCGATCAACTGCACCGCCCGCGTGCCAAAACGCGTGCAAAGTTGCCGGTCGAACGAAGTCGGCGCGCCGCCGCGCTGCAAATGCCCCAGGACGCACACGCGCGTTTCTTTGCCCGTGCGCTTTTGAATCCCGGCGGCCACGACAGCGCCAATGCCGCCCAGCCGGGCTTCGCGGCTCGCCTCCGCCCCTCCCGCGGTCACAAAGTCCGCCCCCTGCTCGCGCGCCCCCTCGGCCACCACCACCAGGGTGAAACGCTTGCCCTCGCGCTCGCGCTCGATGATCTTCGCGCACACGCGCTCCAGGTGGAAGGGAATCTCCGGAATCAGGATCACGTCGCCGCCGCCCGAAATGCCGGCGGTGATCGCGATCCAGCCGGCGTAGCGGCCCATGACTTCCAGCACCATTACGCGGTCGTGGCTCTGGGCGGTCGTGCGCAGCCGGTCCAGCGCGTCCGTGGCGCAGGCCACCGCCGAGTCAAAGCCGAAGGTCAGCGCCGTGGCGGCCAGGTCATTGTCAATAGTCTTGGGTACGCCGATAATCGGCACCCCCTGCTCGAAGAGCTGCTGCGCGGTCGTCAGCGAGCCATCGCCGCCCACCACCACCAGCGCGCGCAAGCCAAGCTGCTGAATGTTCGCTTTGGCCCGCCGCAGAATGTCGCGCGGGATGCGGTGGGTTTCGCCGTGGCCGGTCTTGGCCGCGAACCGCCCCTTGTTGGACGTGCCCAAAATCGTCCCGCCCACAAAAAGCAGCGCGTCCATTTCCTTGTAGTCAAGCCGCCGGTAGCGCACCGGCTCCAGCAAACCCTCGAAGCCTTCGAGGAATCCGATCGTCTCCCAACCGTGCTTGGTCGCACACTTGACCACCGCCCGGATGACCGTGTTCAGTCCCGGGCAATCGCCGCCGCCTGTCAAAATGCCTATCCGTTCCCGCATGGCCGGAACGTAGCAACCGGCGGCGCGGAACCAAAGCCCAAAGTGCGGGGTTTTTTACCCGTTCCGGGGGCGCCGGACACCGTGGCACGGCCCGAAAAAGACGGGCTCACGTCCGCCGCCGGTCCTCCCCGGCTTCCGCGCGGGCGCGGTTCGCCGGGGCAGGCGTCCGGCTAATCCTGAACCTCGATCCGGTAGAACCGCTGCGGAATCGGATCTTCGTAGGCAATCACGCTATCCGTGGCCACCGTGGTCCAGTCGGCTGCGGTGACGTCCATCAGGTCGGTCCACTCCGCATCGGCCAGGTTCAGTTTGTATTGCACGCGGTAGGTCAGCCCCGGGATCGAACTCCAGGTCAGGTTGATGAAATCGCCGGCCAGAACCGCGCTCAGGATTGCAGGCCGGGCCATTACGGTGATGCTGAAACTCCGGGCATCGCCCAGGCTGGGCGTGCCATCATCGCTGACCCGGATCGTGACCGGGTTGGTGGTGTTGAGGCTGGTCTCCGGCGCGGTCCAGCGGAACACCCCGGTCGCCGTGTCCAGCGTGGCCTCCGCCGGCGCGCCCGGCTCCAGGCTGAATGTAAGCGTCTGGTCCAGATCCGGGTGGGTGACGGAGCTGCTAATCACCACCGTGCTGCCCACGTGGATCGTGCGATCGGGAATCGCCGCCAGGATCGGCGGGTTATTCACCGTCAGCACCGCCGGATCGCTGGTGACGCTGCCGACCGCGTTCGCGACGGTGACGGTATAGGCGCCGGCATCCGCCGTTTGCACGTTGTTGCGGGTGCAGGCAGAAGCCGTTGCGCCCGCGATCGGGTCGCCGTTCAACTTCCATTGGTAACTCAGCGCGGTGCCCGTCGCTTCCACGCTGAACGTCACCGTCGCCCCGGCCGCCACCGCCTGGCCCGCCGGGTTCAGGGTAATGACCGGGGGATTTTGCACCACCAGCACCGCCGCTTCGCTCCGCACGCCGCCCGCCGCGTTGGTCACGCCGACCGCGTAGCTGCCTTCTTCGGCCGCCGTTACCCCGGCCAGCGTTAGCGTGTCCGTCTGCGCGCCGGAAATAATTCCGCCGTCGCTCAAATCCACGCCGTCCTTCTGCCAGCGGTAAGCGAGCGGCGCCTGGCCGGTGGCGGCCACCGTGAAGCTGACCGTGCTGCCTGCCTGGTTGGTTTGGCTGGCCGGTTGCAGGGTGATTTCCGGGGGCATCCCCAGCACCGTCAACACCGCCGCGGCGCTCACCACCGGCCCCACTCCGTTGCTCACCTGGACCGTATAGGCCCCGGCGTCCGCTTCCTGCGCGTTGTTCACCGTCAGCGTCGCTTCCGTCGCCCCCGCGATGTTCTCCCCGTTGCGCCGCCACTGGTAGCTCTGCGGATTGTTCGTCGCCACCACGCTGAAGGTCGCGCTGCCTCCCAGCGCCACTGTTTGACCCGCCGGCGGCACCACAATGGACGGCGGATCAAAATACTCCACCACCACATCGTCAAAATACGCCGTAATCCCCGTCGAACCACTGCCCGTCCCAATGAAAACCGTGTTCCAGTTCGCCGCATTCGCGCCGGTGATCGTCCGCGTCGCCACGTCGTCCACCGTGAACTTCAGCGTCGTCCCGTCCGCCAGCCGCTCAATCGAAAACTTGTGCCACCCCGGCGAACGCGCCCCACCCGAACTGTTCGTCTCACAGTTCATCCATCCCATGCTCG
>JAAYVL010000042.1 GCA_012517205.1 Verrucomicrobiota bacterium | reverse complement strand
GATGTTGATCTTCATCGAGGTGCCCGGCGCCCGCGTCAAGACGTGATCCTGAACCCCCTTCGGCGCGCGGTTGATGATGATCGTGCCGTCCACCGTCAGGTGGCCCGTATACCAGTTCACCGCCGGCTCACCCTGCGGCGGGGTTGGCAGCGCCGGCAGGTTAAGGGTGCTGAAACTGCTGTCCGCATCAAATCCGTCCGCCGCGTCAAACAACTCGAATACATCCCCGCCCGCCAGCGGCACCCCGCCCCCCAACTCGGTGACGGTGAGTGTGCCGCCGTAGCTCAACTCCCCTGCGCTCAGGCTCAGCTTGTCCGCCGCGTAAACCGGGCCGCTGGTCTTCTTGATCTTCATCGCCACCGTGCCCCCTAAACTCGGCGCCGCGCCCAAAGTCAGCGTGCCCAATACCCCCGCCCCCGTCCCCGGAGCCAGCGTGCCGTTGGCGCTCACCGTGACGCTGCCGCTTATGATGCCGTCGCCGCCCAAGGTGCCCCCCGCCACCGTCACTCCCCCGCTGCCCGTGCCGCTGCCCGTGAGGTTGGTCACCAGCAGCGTGCCGGCATTCACGACCGTGCCCCCGCTGTAATCATTGCCCAGGCCCAGCGTCAGCGTGCTGCTGCCCTCCTTGGTCAAACGCCCGCTGCCGCTAATCTTGCCACTGCCCCAAATCGTGTAGTTCTTGCTCGAATCATTCGTCACGCTGGCGGGCGCCACCGTCGTGTTCAGCGCCACCACCGGCGCCGCCGTCGCTGCCTGGTCGTCCAGGCGCACATGGCGGCCATCGCAATACTTCACCCCCGCCGGCTCCGCATCCTGCCACAAGCCCGCGCTGCTGAAATCCCAATCCCCGTCGCTCCCAACCCACTGAAACGCCCCCCGCGGCACCTTCACCGTGTAACTGTAAGTGCCATGGCCGACATTGGCCCCGTTGTAACCCTTGATATGCAAATACCACGTCCCCTCCGCCGTCGGCTGGGTCTGCAGCGTGCCGCCATCCCAGTCGCTCTCCGCCTCGGTCCACGTATGGGTGGGATTCTGATCCCAGGCATACTTATACTTCTGAACCCGGCCCGCCCCAAAACCGCCCACCGCCGTCCACGTCACCGCCGTATTGGGCAAACAGGGAGCCCCCGAAGACGTCACGCTCCCGGCCCCCGGCGGCACCGACAAAGTCCACTGCGTCGCCGTGGCCGAATAGTCCGTGGCCACGCCTTCGCCGTTGAGCGCCTTGGCTTTGAAGGTGTAGGGCGTGTTGGCCGTCAACCCGCTCACCTCATCATACAACTCCGTCACCTTCGCGCGATCGGCCGTGCCATCATGGAAAATCACCCCCGAATTGTCCGCCGTCAGGTTGACCGGCCCGGTTGTTTCCACCCGCATGCTCGTCTCCGTCACGTCGCTGAAGGTGGGCGTCCCCGCCGCGTTTTGCAGCGTGTACTTGCTCAAGTCCGCCGAGGCCGCCGTATTGGGCGTCGGCACCGCCTGGTCGCTGACCGTGACGCGCAGCCCCGTGTATTTCGTGTTCGCGCTCAGGCCGCTCCAGGTATGCGTCGTGCCCTTGCCCCCACTATCGCTCTTGCCGGTGCAACTGTAATTGTAGCCCGTGGCCGCATTCACCCCTGAATGCGCATCGGTGCCCGAGCCGGTCACGGCAATGCTGTTCGTCGTGACAGCGCCGATGGAGAGGCTCACCCCGGTTGGCGGAGCGGCATCCACGCGGAAAGCCGTGCCGGTGGACCAGCCAAGGCCGCCGTTGAGGTTGGCGGCGGTGGTGCCGCTGGTGTCATCCATGCGATAGTAGGCCCAGGGGCTATGCTGGAGGACAAGGTCGCGGTAGGCCGTGGCGGAAGTCCGGGCATTATAGTGCGCCTGGATCTCCGATTGCGTGAGCGGCCGGTCGTAAATGGCGAACTCATCCATGCGGCCGGCATAATACGAATCGGCGGCCCAGTTGCTCCGGCCCAGGTAGTTGTTGGCGCGGCTCACCACATTGGGGATCGCCGTCTTGCCGCGGACGCTCAGGGCGGTTCCATCGCGATACATGGCCACCGTGCCGTCGCTCTGGAGCACGCACGCATAGTGGTGCCATTCGTTGTTGATGAGGGCGCCGGCGGCGCGCGCCGTGCCTCCCGAGGCCGCGCCATTATAAACCTCGAAGGCCAGGTCGCTCGAAGTGCCCGGGCGGTATGCCAGGATATTGTCATTCGATGGGCCAGTGCCGAAGTCCATGAACCGGGCATAGTTTTGGCTGGCGGTCGGGTAAGCCCAAAACTCAACCGTCATTCCGCTGCCGAAACTGTCCGTAAAACTCGGGATCACCACATGGTCATCCGTGCCGTCGAAGCTCACGCTGGAGCCCCCCGTCACCGCGCCCGCCTGCCCCAGCGTCACGCCGCCGGTGTACGTCCCGTTGCGGGCGGTTTGCGACAGGCCATCAAGCACCCCGACGCGGTAATACCACTGGCCGTTGGCCAGCGGCGAGCCCAGTTCGCAAGCGGTGCCGGGGCCGGCTACGAACTGGGTATCCGCCACCGGGGAGGCAAAATCCATCGCGGCGGCGACCTGCACGCGGTAATTGCTCTGAGGGTTCGCGTCGGTGTCGGCGTAAGACCACTGCAGCGTCGGGGTGTTGTCGGAGCTCCATTCATTCCCCGGGAAACTGGTGTTGGCCGCCGTCGGGTCGGTGTTCAACACTTTGTAGGAGCGGTAGCCGGTGCCGCCGCCGTAACCGCCAAACCGGCGGTCGTGGTTGTCGCTTTCCTGGGCATTGTCATTGAACATGCGGACGCAGGCGTAATACGTCTGCGGGTAGCCGTGGGCGATGGTGTAATCCTTATACCAGGACGCCGTGCCTGAATCCCAGGTCATGGCGCTGCTCTCGTAAAGGTCCCAGGTGCCATGAACGGTGCCCAGCCAGATTTTCCCCGACAGGCCGTCGCTGACATGGTGTACGCGCAGCCAGTCCACATACACCGTTTGCCCATTGGCTGCGCCGGTGCCGACCGGATCCAGCCGAACCTGGTAAACGGTGCCGCTCCAGGACGCCGGCAGGGCCACCCGGTACACGTGCATTTGGCCATCCGGAATGATGTTCCAATCCACATGCCGCTCTCCGCTCCAGCCGCCCGCGCTGCTGTACCAGAAGAATTGCGCGTCCGAGCCGCCGTTGGCTGCCATGCGAATGGTCAGGTAGCGGCAAGTGCTGGCGTTAATCGCCAGGCCGCCGGAACTATGGCAGTAGGGGTCAGCCCCGGTAATGGCAATCTTCAAGCGGTCGTTGGCATCTTCCTGGGTCAGGGTACACGCGTTTTGGGCAGACCATCCTTGCGTCGTGGCGCCGTCCCAGTCCCATGAGTAAGAAGCGCCCGTGCCCCAACTGTCCGCGCCGGCAACGGAAAAGCGGACCGTCTGGCCCTTCTTCTTGCCGCCGTCGTCCCATCCATCCGTTGCGCCCGGTGGCTTTCGGGTGTTGCTCACCGCCGTGCGCATGTTTCCGTTGCTGAAGTTCCACCTGTCGCCAAACCAGGAGGTGTTCTCGGCAACCATCTGGAAATCTTCATTGTGATTGCCCGCGACCGTGGGCCGCATATTGAAATATACGGTCATTGTCCCGCCCGGGCCCGTGCCGGGGTTGTTGTTGACCCGATTGGAGCTAAACCAACCGGGGCCCGTGGTGCTCCCGCCCGTGTGGGCAAATCGAACTCCATTCCCCCAGGACCACCACGCGCTACTCGGGTTGCTCATCGAATACTGCCACTGGTACACATTGCCCAGGTACATGTCAGTTACCACCGACTTGCTGGAATAAATCGCATCATACTCCGGGTAGAACTTGGCCCAGTCGGCAACCGTGTCCATTCCACCGCCGCCATCCGAGCCGACCTCCAGCCAGTCGTCGCCGTTGTAGCTGGCTCGCGCATTCAGAGTAGATTCTACGCAGTCTGAGCCGGACTGGTTGACCGCGTAAGACCCATTGTATGAACCCTCAGCGTAGGACCATTGATCGGCGCTGGTATCGCCATTCGAACGCTTGCCAAACGCATGCCGATAGGTCAGGTACATATCGCGCGCGACGCCCGCGCTGCTGGTGCTCCAGCGGCAGCGATCCGTGCCATTGCTGCCCCAGCCCAGCCACATGGTCCCGCAGTAGCAGGGCCCGGTGTAGGCTCCCCAACTGCCAGCCGAAGTGGTGCGCGTGCAGGAGCTCCAGGCCCCGCCCGCCTGCACGGCGACGGTGTCGGCCAGGAATACCGCCGCGGTCAATATCCCCACCGCCAACCGCGAAGCCCGCTGCAAGGCATAACGGGCCTTCTTCATCGTGCCTTTCTTCCAGCCCCAAAACCCAACCAACCAGGGAAAGATGATTTGCTGCATACGCTTGCTCCTTTCTTATTGCGTCTCACCCGCTGACTCCACCGCCGCGGGCGGCGGCAGAATATATAAGGACATTGTTTCCGGACTGGTACGGCTTCCGTCCGGCCGGAGAATTGAAAACGCAATCAACGCGGGCCCCGTCGGAAACTGGGGGCTTAACTTCAGCCGGCCTGAGTAAACCCCATCGCCCCGCACCTCATCCCCATGTTCCACCAGGTCGCCCACGTCATACAAGGTCACCGCTCCGGCTCCGTCCAGCGCCGCCGCCACCGCCGCGTTCACCAGCTCCATTCCCGGGTCTTTCCCATCGTAGCCCGCCACGCTGTTGCCGGGCCCGCGGCCGCCTCCATGCGTATAAGCCGCATACACCACCGTCTCCGGTCCCCCGTTGGTCACCGGCATATCCTTGGCCTGCCGCGACGTCGGCGTGCTCAGCGGCTGCTGCGCCACCAAACCGGCAAGTGAAACCACCGCGGCCTGCAATACTCCGTTGGCCCCCGGCATCCGGGTCGCTCGCGCGGCCTTGTCCGCCTTGGCCCCTTCTTTAAGCAGGTTCTCCGCCGCCACATGAAACACCAGCCGCAAACCCGTCGCCTCCGGGTAGCTCTCATACCAGCACTCGGTAATCACCGGCCCCTCGCGCGGCCCGTCGCCGGTCGTGAACTGCCACGACGAGCTGCGCTCGCTTGTCATGCCCGCTTTGCTCTTAACCCCCGCCGCAATTTCCACCTCGTAGGTCTGGTTCGGCGCCAGCGGTGCTTCCGGGCGGAATATCACCCGCCGCCCCTCCACCGCAACCTTTCCCGGCACCGCCGGCCCGCCCGACGATGGAACCACCCGCACGCTTTCCCCGCTCAACGATTTTCCCTCCAACTCCGTCGTAAAGGACAGGGTAATGGGCGCATTCACGGGAACCCCATAGACATTATGGCGCGGATACCGCGCAAAGGCCTTCACCGGCGCGCCCGGTTGCCCGAGGCGGGACACGGTGGCAAACCGCCAGCTAAACGGCTGGCCCAGCGCATTGCCCTGCGTGTCCTTTACACTCCCGGCCAGCGTGATCTGGTACACCGCGTTGGCTTTCATCCGGAACAACACCACCGCCGAGTCCGCCTCCGGAAAGGCCAGCCCGCCGTTTTCCAATTCGGCCAGCGGTTGATCATTGACCTGGACCGTCTGCGGCGTCAGCGACGCCGGATCCACGGGCGCGCTGAACTTGACGATGATATTGGCTTCCACCGGCACATGCGCCGCCCCATCAGACGGCGTGGTGGTGGTCACCGAAAATCCGCCTTGCTGCGCCCAGACCGTCGAAGCGAACAGTCCCGCCGCGAGGGCCAGAGCCGCCAGCCCCAGGCGCGCGAGATGCGGCCGCCAGTGCTTCCATTCCCCCCAGCCGCGAGGCAGCGGCCCCCGGGTAAAAACGTATGCCATTCGCCCAACGGAGCCTGGCCTCAGCTCCTCCGAGCGCTCATTGGTTGCCTTGACGGTTCTCGAATGTTTCATTGGTGAACTTTGCGATAGCGTTGCTGGGTTTGGATGAAGGATTAATTCGGCAGGGGCTGCCAGACAGCCCGGGCAGGGCAGAGCATGCGGAAGAGAGCTGATTGACAACACAATCCTTCCCGCCCCATGAATTGGAGAAAT
>JAAYVL010000107.1 GCA_012517205.1 Verrucomicrobiota bacterium | reverse complement strand
GTTGCTGAGATATTCGAGCACGCGGCTGCGCGCCCAGTAGGGATCCGTCCCGTCTTCGAAAATCACATACACGAACGAGAACCCATAGAAGGAATACCCCCGCACCACCTTGGCCTTCGGCACGGAGAGCATCTTGGTGGTGATGGGGTAGGTGAGCTGGTCCTGCACGATCTGGGGCGCCTGCCCGGCCCATTCGGTATAAACGATCACCTGCACATCCGAGAGGTCGGGAATGGCATCCAGCCGCGTATGCCGGACGGCGTAAATCCCGCCCACCCCCAGCACGGCGGTGCCCAGCAGGACCAGGAACTTATTCCGGAGCGAGAAGTCTATAATGCGCTGCAGCATGGTGGCTCCCGGGGATCAGGGTTGCGGCTCAGGACGCCGGCCGTGGGGCACGGTATGGGCCGGCACGAGGTTCATACCGCACTTGGGGCATTGGCCCGGGCCGGGTTTCCGGACCTCGGCGTCCTCCTCCATGGGGCAGGTGTATTCAACGGGATCGGCGGGCGCGGGCGGGGTAATCGCGCCCGGCTCCAGCATCTTCTGGATGGCCTCCCGGAGCTGGCTCTCGGAATCCAGCAGGAATTGGCCGGACGTGACGATGCGCTCGCCTTCGCTCAAGCCGCTCAACACCTGGCAGGTGTCATCGTCCGCCGCCGCGCCCAGCGTCACCGTGCGCGGGGTGAAGCGGCCGCCGTCCCGGGCGACGAAGACCGTATTTTGCGTGCCGCTGCGCAGAATGGCCATGTTGGGGATCCGCAGCGCGTCCGGCTCCAGTTCGGAGACGATCTGGACGGTGGCGAACATGCCCGGCTTGAGCAGGCCGCCGGGATTCGGAAGTTCCAGGCGCACCTGCGCCGTGCGGGTTTTCTCGTCCACGCCGGGGTAGAGGTAGGACACGCGCCCCCGGAACTCACGGCCGGGCAGGCTGGAAAGCGTGACGAGCGCCTCCTGTCCCGGCTGGATGCAGCCCAGGTCCTGCTCGTAAATTTGCGCCAGCACCCAGACCCGCGCCAGGTCCGCCAGCCGATAAAGCCGCTCGCCCGGCGCCACCCGCTGGCCTTCCACCACCGCCTTCTCAATCACAAAGCCGTCCCGGGGCGCCACAAGGCGAAGGGTCTTGCGCGGCTCCCCGGCGCGTTCAATTTCGTCAATCTGCTCGTCGGAAATGTCCAGCAACCTCAGCCGGGTGCGCGCGCTGTGCCGCAGGGAATCGGCCCCGGGCGCGTCCGCCGGCTGCTCCCGGGCCAGCAAGTATTCTCGCTGGGCGCTGTAAAGCTCGGGCGAATAAATCTCAAACAAAGGCTCGCCGCGCCGCACCGGCTGCCCGGTCATATTGACGTAAAGTTTCTCCACCCAGCCGCTGACCCGGGGGGTCACTTCCGCCAGCGAAGTCTCGTCATAATCAACGGTGCCCACGGTGCGGATGGTGCGGCGCAAGGGGCCGCGGGTGACGAGGGCGGTGCGGATGCCCATATTCTGGCTGGTGACCGGATCAACCGCTATGGTGGCGCCCGCGCCGTCCATTTCTTCTGCTGGCCCCGGTTCCCTGTCCTCATGGGCGGTGCCGGGAGAGGGGTGAGCTTCGCCGGGCGGCGGCGCGGGCTGGCCCGGCGCGTTCGGGCGCTCGCCCGAACCGCGGATGGCCGCGTCGCTCCCGAGCGGGCGCTTGATGGGGGTAAGTTTCATGCCGCAAATCGGGCAGTTGCCGGGATGATCCTGAATGACCTGGGGATCCATCCCGCAGGTGTAAAGGGTTTTCCCCGGAGCGGCGGAGCGCGGCGAGCCGGCCGTTTCGCCCCGGCCGCAACCAGCCAGGAACCCGGCCGTGCCCGCGGCGAGGACCGCGCTCAGCAAGAGCAGCGGAATGAGCGGCGGAGCAGGGGAGGGCGATTGCAGGGGCATCGGGTCAGAGTTCATACAAAGTTAAAGGTCATTGGGTGTCAGGGTGTTCATGGAGGCGGACGAAGCCGGGCCCCGGGAGGCGGCAAGGGCCTCCGGCGGACGGTCAGCGGGCGGCATGCCCTGGATAATCAACGACAGCTCGGCAAGCATGATCTCCCGTTGCGTGGCCGCCTCCGCCTGCTCCAGTTCCAGGCTCAGCAGTGCGCGCGTGCGCTCCAGCAGGCGGAAGAAATCAACCTGGCCGGCAAGATATTCCGCGCGGGTCACCGCCAGCGCCTGGCGGGCCTGGGGCAGGAGTTGGTCTTTCAGGAGAGCCAGGGCGCGCTCGGCTTCCCGGTAAAGGAAGGCGCGTCCGGCAAAGTCCGCGGCCAGCGCGATCTCCCCGGCGGTGAGGCGGGCTTCCGCCGCGCGTTTGCCGGCCTGGGCTTCGGCGATCCGGGCGGCGATTTTGTCGCGCCACAGCGGCAGGGACAGGGTTCCCGCCGGCCGGTAAAGAACCGGCTGCATTTGCACATCCGCCATGAGCCCCAGGCTGAAGTCGGGAAGCCGATCTTTGCGGGCGAGTTGGAGTGCGGCCTCCGCCGCCTGCACGTCGGCGGCCATCGCCTTGAGCCGCTGGTTTCGGGCCAGGGCGGTCGCGAGCCACTCGTCCGGCGTCAGCCCGGCCGGCGTGGATTCAAACCGCTCCGGCAGGGGAGGCTCCGGGTCGGCGGCCTGCAAGCCGAGCGCGGCCTTGAATTGAGCCATCCAGGCGGCGCGTGAGTCCTCGAGGTTGGCGATGGCCGCGCGCAGGCGGTCCTGTTCGGCCCGAATTTCCAGGATCTCCGCCAGCGTGTTCTGGCCCGCCTCGTTCCGGGCGCGGGCGAGGCGCTCCTCCTGGCTCCAAAGGGCCAGGGTTTCCCGGTTCACGCGGAGGCGCTCGGTCTGCAAATGGATCTGGTAATAGGCGCGCTTGAGGTCGAAGGCGCTGCGGAGGGCGGCCGCCTCGAACGCGGCGCGCTTGGCCGCGCTTTCGGCGGAGGCCACTTCGGCCCCGAGGCGCGGGCGGCCCGGCCAGGGCACGACGCCCATCAGGCCCGGCATCACGGAGGTGACCACGCTCTGGATGTCCATTTGGAAGGTGAATTGCGGGTCCGGAAGCGAACGCGCGAGGGTGATGCGCTCCACCGACGCCCGCCAGTCGAAATAAGCGGCCTCGACCCGCGGCTGGTTCAGCAGCGCGCAGGCCAGGTAATTGCTGAGCCCGGATTGGCCGGAAAGCGGCGGCAGCTCGGGCTTGCGGTCATGGGGCCGGTAAGAACCGGCGACCGCCTGGAGCTGGCGCCGGGCTTCTCTTTCGCCCCGCGTGGGGGCGCCCCGGCAGCCGGCCAGCAGCAGGAGCAAAAGCCAAAGGACAAAGGTTTTCATAACTAAGGGAAATCGGTGACGGTCAGCACCCCGAACGGCGGCGCAAACGCGCCGGCGAGGTACACACTACGGGCGGGAACCGAAATGGATCAGATCAGGAACGCGCAGTTCCGCTGATACAGAGGGAGGGCCGCAGTCGGGCCGGGAGGGAAAAACGAAGGGGCAACCGCCAAATGAAGGGCGGGCGGCGGGAGAAAAGCCGTTCCCGCCGGGAACGGCAGGAGCAGGTGCTCCAACGGAGTGGGTGATGGCGCGGGGACGGCCGGGGCGGACGCGGGCCCGGGAGCCGACGGGTCAAGGCAGCAGCAGTTCTCGCCGCAGGAACCGCACGCGCAGGCATTCCCGTCCGAAGCCGCCGCCACCGCCCCGGTGCACGCCGCCGGGAGGCAAGGCCCTCCGATCAAGGCGGCGCAGAACACCAGTGTGGCCAGCAACTTCATTCGCGTGAGCCGGCCGTCCAGCGGCCGGGTTTACTTGGCTTTCGGCGCTTTCTGGGCCTGGGCTTCAGCTTCCTCAATCTTCTTGAGGTACTTGGCGGGGTCTTTCTGGAACGCCTTAAGGCAGCCCTTGCAACACAGCTTGATCTCGCGGTTGCCGTGCGTGAAAACATAGGGAGCGCCCATGCCGCCGAGCTTCTGCCCGCTGACGACGCAGGTCGTCAGCGGATAGGGTTTGGGTTTGGCGGTTTGCTTATTCGCCGCCCAGCCAGCCGGCAGCGCCAGGCAGGCCGCCGCCAGAATCGTCACAGTCAGAGTTTTCAATGTACGCATAACTTAAAATGATTACACTCATTATACAACAAGTCGGGCTGAATTGCTCAAAAATAATTTCTAATCCCCGTCGGCGGGCGGGCCGGGCGGCTTGGGCGCCGGTCCGCC
>JAAYVL010000170.1 GCA_012517205.1 Verrucomicrobiota bacterium | reverse complement strand
GGTTAAGAAATCGAAGCCCACCACTGCCCCGGCCTCCACCGCCGCCCACAAGACCGTTCCTTCTCCGTCCTTCCAAGCCATGTACAACGGGAGTACATCGGAAGCCCGGCAGGAGCACATAGAAAATAAGCATGAGTCCCCTTTGAGCCTCCTTTGTACCCCCGTTGTACACGACCTAATGGGAGCGTTAGGCTGGCTGGGGCGGGTGGGGCGGGTTTGGGCGCGGGCCTGAGCCGGAAGGGAGGGATAGACGAGTCGCGGATGATGTAAAACGAGGTTCCAAGGCGGGAGGGAGAGGACGAGAGCGTTCGGCAAAGCCAGGACGGGCGGCCGGGTGTTGTCGTGCGCCGTGGTTTTTTGGCGGGATGGGGTCGCGGCTGGGGGGAGATTTTCCCTCCCGGGCGGAGGCTGCCGCAAGGCGGCTGCTTGCGTTGTTCTCAGGGTCGGCCGGTCACCTTGAATTGATAGGCGCTTTCGTTCCCGCCCACTCAACCCGAAAGCGGTTTGGGGCTGGAAATATCGTTTCCCCTCAGCTACCGAAACTCAGGCCCCGCTCATAAAAGGCCCCGCCGGGCCGGACGCCGCCGCGCCCCGGCTGGAGCGGAGCCAACGGCCGGAATCGAGCGGACGGCGTCGCAGCCGTGTTCCGGGATTGGCGGATTGACGCGGGCGGGGCAGCGCCGGCCCGGGGAACGGGGTCACGCGCTTCGGGGCGGCTATTTTCCACCGCCGGCGGAGGGCAGCGGGGGCAGGCCGAGCTCGGCCAGGTAGCGGTTGTGCCTGGCGGTGGCGGCTTCGAGGGCGTCCTGGATTTCCCGCAGCCGGGCATGGGTCGCGGCGAGGTCAACCTCCGGCTCCGGCTGAGCGGTGCTGATGTAGCGGGAGATGTTCAGGTTGAATTCGTTCTTCGCGATTTCGTCCATCTCCACCCGGCGGGAGTAGCGGGGCTCCGGCTTGCGGGTTTTGTAGGTCTCGATGATTTTGCCGATGTGCTCGTCCAGCAGGCGATTCTGGCGCTTGCCTTTTTCGAAATGCTCAGCGGCGTTGATGAAGAGGACGTCGTCAGGTTTCTTGCACCGCTTGAGGACGAGGATGCAGACGGGGATGCCGGTGGAGTAGAAGAGGTTGGGGGGAAGGCCGATAACGGTGTCAATATGGCCGTCCTTCAGCAGCTTGGTGCGGATGCGCTCTCCGGCGTTTCCGCCAGTTGCGCGGGCGGAGAGAAGACGCAAGCGATATTGAGCGGCTGGAAAGCGGGGTCGTCCTGCCGCTTGGCGGCTTGAAGCGCTTTGAACAGCTCATAATACTCGATGGCATCATTGATGGAGGCGGTGGCGAGGATAGCTGCGCGAGGGCGCGCCCCGGGCGGGTGCCGTCATCCAGGCCGGGGGCGTGCTTGGGGGCGCTCATGGATGCTTTACATAACTATTCCCGCCGCCGGGCCGGGCGCGCCGCCTCCGGCCGGGCGGGGGGCGCTTTTTGCTTCGCCCGGAGGGCTGCATCCGTTATACTGGCGGGGCCTGAACCCATGAGTGCTAAGATGCCTTTTCGCCTTACGGAGCTGGTGCTGGCCGCCGTCCTGGCCGCGGCCGCGCTGGTGTGGGTCGAGCGGACCACCTGGCGGCAGATCAGTGCTCTGCGGGCGGAGTTGAACGGGGCGGAAACGGCCCGGCTGCTGGCCGCGGACGCTTCGGCGGGGGAGCGTTTTCGGGCCGAGGCCAATGCGGCCCTGACCCGCTTGCAGCGGTTCCTCTTTTTGTCGCTTCTGGGGCTGGTGTTCGGCGGTGCGGGGGTGGTTGTTTTGATTTATCGCCGCCTGATTGTGCCGCTGCGTTCGACGCTGAGCGAGAGCCGCGCCATCATCGAGCGCCAGGAGAAGCTGGCGTCCCTGGGGGTTTTCGCCGCGGGCATCGCCCATGAAATCCGCAATCCCCTCACCGCCATCAAGGTCCGCCTCTTTACCCTCCGGAACAGCCATAAGCCGGGCACCTCCGAGCACGAGGATCTGGCGGTGATTCATAACGAGATTAACCGGCTCGAGACCATCGTGCAGGATTTTCTCCAGTTCGCCCGCCCCGCCGAGCCGGAGCTGCAGACGCTGCCGGTGGGCCGGTTGCTGCGGGGGACCGGCGAGCTGCTGGAGACCGGCCTGGCCGCGCGGGGCATCCGGCTCAAGCTGGAGCTGCGCACGGATGAGCCGGTGCGTGTGGACCCGGACAAGATGAAGCAGGTGTTGATCAATTTTGTTCAGAACGGCGCCGACAGCATGCCGTCCGGCGGCACCGTGACCCTGCGGTCGCGCCAGCAGCGGCAGGTTCTCAACGAGCGGCCCGTCAACGCCGTGGTCATTGACATTGCCGATGCCGGCACGGGGATGTCGGCCGAAGTGCGGAGCCGGTTGTTCGATCCGTTCTTTACCACCAAAGAGCAGGGCACGGGCCTGGGGCTTTCCATCGCCGCCCGGATCGTGGAAAAACATGGCGGCATCATTCAATACGAAACCGAGCCGGGGCAGGGAACCACCTTCAGCATCGTGCTCCCGCCGGCGCCTCCCCATGACGCGGAATACTAAAGTTCTCCTGATCGAAGATGATCGCAGCATCGCCACCGGCCTCCAGAAGGCCATGCGCGGCAGCGGCTACGACGTCGCCGTGCAGACCCGCGGCGATACCGGACTGCGCCACGCCCTGGCCGAGGCGTATGACATCGTCATCACGGATTTGCGGCTCCCCGGCACCGATGGGCTGGAGCTTGTCCGCCAGCTTCACCAGGCCAAGCCGAAACTTCCGATCATCCTCATCACTGCCCACGGCTCGACGGAAACGGCCATCGAAGCCACCCGCTGGGGCGCCTTTGATTACCTGCCCAAACCGTTTGACGTAGAGGAACTGCTCGAGCTGGTCGGCAAGGCCCTGGACAGCAGCCGCCTGATGTCGGAACCCATCGAGATGGGTGATGCCGTCTCCGCCCGCACCGCCATCGTCGGCAACAGCCGGGTCATGCAGTCCATTTACAAGGAAATCGGGCGCGTGGCGGCCACTCCCGTCACCGTCCTCATCCGGGGCGACACCGGCACCGGGAAGGAGCTTATCGCCCGCGCCATTTACCAGCACAGCAACCGCGCGGCGGCGCCGTTTATCGCCATCAACTGCGCCGCCATTCCCGAAACGCTCCTGGAAAGCGAGCTGTTCGGCCACGAACGCGGGGCGTTTACCGGTGCCGACACCCGGCGCATTGGCCGCTTCGAGCAGGCGCACGGCGGCACCATCTTCCTGGATGAAATCGGCGACATGAGCGTCCGCCTCCAGGCCAAGCTGCTGCGCGAGCTGCAGGAAAAGACGATTCAGCGGGTGGGCGGCAAGGAACCCGTGCCGGTGGATGTCCGCATCATCGCCGCCACCCACCGCGACCTCGAGGCGGCCATCCGCGAACGCCTGTTCCGCGAGGACCTTTTTTACCGCCTCAGCGTCGTGACCCTCTCCCTCCCGCCGCTGGCCGAGCGCGCGGAAGACATCCCCGATATGGTGCGCTATTTTCTCCGCCGCTACGCGCCGGAAATCGGTGTGGCCTCGCCGGCCATTTCGCCGGAGGCCATTGCCTACCTGCAGAGCCAGCCCTGGCCCGGCAATGTCCGCGAGCTGGAAAATGCCACGCGCAAGGCCCTGCTGCTGGCGCGGGACTACACCATTGGCGTGGATCTCCTGCGCGAGGTCGTCGCCAAAACCCGCCAGCCGCTGGCCGCCTCCCAGCAAACGCACGCCGCCTATATCACGGAACTGATGGACGCCGTCGAGCGGGGCGAGACGCACAATGCCTTTGCCCGGATGCTGGCGGACCTCGAGCCCGAGCTTTATGCCCAGGCCATTCGCCGCGCCCAGGGCAACCTGACCCGGGCGGCGCAATGGCTCGGCGTCACCCGCCTGAAAATGCGGGAGAAACTCAAGGAATTCGGGCTTCATCCCCGGCGGGAAACCAGCGGCGACTAAAGGGTTGCCCCGCTGAAAGCGGCGGCGGCCGGGGCTGAAAGAGGGATGGTGGAGCCGAGGGGGTTCGAACCCCTGACCTCCTGAATGCCATTCAGGCGCTCTGCCAACTGAGCTACGACCCCACCCGGGGATGACACTAATGTAGGGGGCGGCCCGGATTTGTCAAAGCTGTTTTGCATTCTTTTTGCGCGCTGGCTGCGAGGCCTGACGGCGCGCGGGCATATTGCCCGCTTATCGGCTGGGGAACCCACAAAGCGGGCAGGATGCCCGCGCGCCGCCGTAGTTTCGTGCATGCTGTGGGCGCTCTTGCTCTTGCGCACTTTTCACTTTGCGCTGGTTGCCACAGGACTCCAGCCTGCCGGGGCGAACGAGTCCTTGCTGCGCGTCCAACTGAGCTGCGCCTCCACCCGGGATGCACTAATTGCCTGACGGAGCGCGGGCATATTGCCCGCTTATCGAGTAGGCAACCCGCAAAGCGGGCAGGATGCCCGCGCGCCGTCGGCAGTTTCGCGCGTGCTGCGGGCACCTTGCCCTTGCCGCGCGTCCGACTAGCTACGCCTCCACCCGGGGATGCGCTAATTGCCTGACGGCGCGCGGGCATATTGCCCGCTTATCGAGTAGGCAACCCGCAAAGCGGGCAGGATGCCCGCGCGCCGCCGGCAGTTTCGCGTATGCTCGGGCGCCTTGCCCTTGCCGCGCGTCCGACTGAGCTGCGCCTCCACTCGGGGATGCGCTAATTGCCTGACGGAGCGCGGGCATATTGCCCGCTTATCGAGTAGGCAACCCGCAAAGCGGGCAGGATGCCCGCGCTCCGCCAGCAGTTTCGTGCATGCTGCGGGCGCCTTGCCCTTGCGCACTTTCCGCTTTGCACTGGTTGCCGCGG
>JAAYVL010000056.1 GCA_012517205.1 Verrucomicrobiota bacterium | reverse complement strand
GTGAGGTGGCGACGGATGACGCGCCGGCCCGAACGCGGCGATGGTCCGCGCCCCGAAGTCGGCATCGAGGGCTATTGCGTGAAACAAGTAGCTCCCGGTTAAGACAAACGAAGCGTTGGCTTGCCGCGCGCTGCCGTTGGGCGGGACGGCCGCACGCCCGTTCAGCGTGGCGTCAAGTTGCGCGGGATAAGCAGGAATGATCTGGCCCCGGAGCTCCCCGCGCGGGAGGCTCGCGGACGCGAGATTCACGTAAAGGTGTCCGCTCAGCAGTTGGATGATCTGGGGTGGTTTGAGCTGGATCTGTCCCCGGTAAACGACCGCGCCGGGGAATGCGGGCCAGCGCGTGTCGGGCAGCACCAGGGGTGGCGGGACGTTGGAGATGCTGAAGCTGCCGAGGCGCGCAACCAAACGGCCCGAGTCTTTTCCCGGAGCCGCCGGGCCGAAAATCCCCGCTGCCGTGGGGCGAAATGAGTAGTCCAGTTGCAGCTCGTAAAGCAGGGTGTTGCGGGCGAGGGAGAATGTGCCAGTGCCGGAATGGGGGCTGACGACGTCCGGATCCTGATTCGCGCCGCTCAAAGCCGCTGTGAATGCCAACGTGCCGGGCGAGGACGTGGCTGTCTGGCCAGCTACAATCGGCACGCCGGGACGGGTTTCGCACGCGTATTCGTAAACGATGCCGCCGCCCAGCCAAGAAAGTTCCTGAACTTTGATCCAGCCAAAATGCGGCTCTCCGTCCACGTAGAACTTCAGGCCCGCGTAGGCGAGTTGCGATCGAAACAGGCCGATGTCGCCGCTGAAACTGTAGCTTGCGAAACTCGCCTTGTTGTCACCCGAACAAATCCACCAGTCGTCCTCCGCAGGTAAATCGTTTGTAATGAGAACGCCCGCCGGGAGAGGGCGTATAAAGCCGCCAATGTCATTCCCGCCTGTGAGCTGTATCCACACAGAATTTGAACCGGAGCCCTCAATGTAGAATCCATGTGTCGGACCGCTGTCCGTGTCCACCCGAAAATCCATGATGCCGTCGTGGTTCAGGTCAACCGGCAAGGAATGAGTGAATGGAGGGCGCCCATAGATGGGGGCGCCGAATTCGTGGGTGAACAGCGGGGCGGGCGCGCCGGGCGGCGGATTGGTGATCGCGCCGTACGCTGGATTACGGACAACCGTGTGGATGATGGTATTGCCCTGTGCAAGTGCCTGCTGGCCGGAAAGCAGCCAACAGGCGGACGCGGTGAGCGCAACCAGTCGTGGGAGGGCGACACGCATACGCCTCATCGCACGCGGGCCACACGGTAGAACCGGGTATCGCCGCTCATTGAAACCTCGACCGCGACGTTGGTTCTCGTGGCGCTGATTTCTCCGGTCGCCGCAGTCCAGGTCCCAGAATCCACAGCAGCGCGGGACTGCACCTGATAGACCCGCCCAACGTTCGCAGGCCACTGCATCGCGACGGTGCTGCCCACAGTTCGCGCGATCTTCTCGATCAGGAGTGCCGGTTCCGCCTGCCGCACGTTACCTGAAACAAAGATCGAAATCCATTGGGCCGCCGTAGCGCCGGTGTCGTCCTTAAGCGTTCCTTTGTGCGTGACGCGGACGGTGTAAACTCCATTCGTCACTGGGTTCACGACGACCACTTGCTCCACGTTGTCGGTGTCGTTGTCGCCTGTGGTTGCAGCGCTGGCAGGAGAGGCGGGATTGAGCTTGTACGGGAAGTTCGTCACGCCGCTGCGAGTTACGCGCAGGTCAAAGTCGTTGACCAGCATCCGGTTGGTTGGGGCCAAGGCGTAAACCGGCGTGCCTGCGGGATCGGTCCAGCAAATCGTGACCACCAGTGGTTCTCCGCCTTTCGCGACAGGGGAGAACTCCACGGAGTCGCCATTGGGCACTTTGACCTCCTTAATGAAAGGTATCGAACCGCTGGCAAAGTTGTTGGTGATGAGCCTCGCCGCCTTGAGCGCGTTGACCAGACCCCAACCAAAGCGATAGTCCGGCCCGGCGTTTGTGCCCGCCTCATCCGCAGTGTGAATCGCCAGCCCGCGCAAAGTAGAAGACAACATTGGTTGATTCGTGCCCACATAGCGGTTGTGGAGCTGAACAAGCAGGTTCAACGAGCCACATACATTGGGGCTGGCCATGCTCGTGCCGGAGTCAGCGTAGTAGTGGCTGTTGGAGGCCGCGCCTGTGGAATAGAGGTTCACACCATCACCTACCACATCGGGTTTAATTCGTCCATCGTCTGCCGGGCCAAAACTGCTGAACGTGGACATCCCGACGCTATTCGACCCTGAGTAGCCTCCGATAATGTTGCTCACAGCGCCGACCGTAAGGCAGTTTTTGGAAACCGCATCTGGCGGCAGACAATCGTACCCGCTTGTGCCACCATCGTCAGGCCGCTGGTAGCTTGGCGGGAAGTAGTAATTGACGCCTTGATAGAAGGCGAGGTGTCCGTTGGCCTGGCTTATCGCCGGCTTGCCCGCGGGGCCGCGCTCGTTTCCGGCTGCACGAACGGGGAGATAGTATCGGGAAGCGTAAACAACGCGATCAAGGTTTGACGATCCAGCATCGTAAATTCCAAAGTACCAATCCTCGGTTGCACTGACGTAATGGTCACCGTACCACTGAGGATAATTCGTGCCCAAGTAGTTGCCGATGCCATACCAGCCGATGGTGGCGAGGCCGTAAGAGTGATTGGACAATCTGAACTGGTTTGTGGCGAACTCGGTCGCCATTTCGGCATAGTCACTGATGAAATCATTAGCAAGAACCACTGCGCGGTTAGCCATTCCTTTCGCCGCGTTGGTTACTCCATACGCGCCCAGCGTCCCTGCCACATGGGTCGGATGGTTGTTGGTGCCGCGTGAGCTTGGCCCGTCCATGATAAAGGCCCGCGTCGAGTTCGTTGTGAATTCGCGGTGGGCGACCCGCGGGTCGCCGTCGTCCCACATCGCGACCTGCGTTCCGTCGCCATTGAGATTCAGCCCGGAATTGCCGTTGGTCCAAAGTTCGTCGCTGCCAAGGGTGTCGGCAGCGTTGAGGTTGTAAGCCCCGAGGTACATCGGCCTGCCGCTCTCCACGCGCACCAATACAGCGCTCGAACCGTCGTCGTTTGTGATGACCAAGGGCCAGCCGTTCTCGTAAGCAAAGTTGGTAGCTGCCGTAAGTTGCTCGGCCTGCATGGTGCCCAGTTCTTCACCCAGTTGCAGCAGAGCTGGCACGGCATTGGACTGCCAGCTTTCAAAACTCTCGGAAATGGGCTCGCCTCCCTCCGTAAGTCCGTTCGGATGCAACCACGGCAGGAATTGTTCACGGTTCTGCGCCCAAGCGGCTTCTTGCGCTGCCTGTTGCGCCGCTTGGGTGGCCTGGGCGAGGAGTGGATTGCTGGCGATTGCCGCGGCTCGGTCCCGCTCGGCTTGGCGGGCTTGTCTGGCGGCGGCTTGCTCCGGGGTGTCGGGGATGCCTGTGTCATCCACGATGTAAACGCCCTTTTCGACCTCGACTACCTCCAATTCCGGGTGAGGGTTGAACGGCAGAGGGGGCAGGTCCGGGTCTTTGGCGGAGTGGAATGAGCCGTGAACCGGGGCTTTCTGATCCGCCGCGTGGACGCTCCCAGCGAGGGTGAAAGCGATAGCAGCGATGATTAACGGCGTGGCAAGTGTGGCGCTTCTTTGAATAGAAAAGTTCATAGGTTCCATGTGTTTGTTTATGTTAAACTACTGTTCCGTTGGCCCTACGTCAACGAGGCTAATATAGCCCGCGTGGGGTCGGGCGCAAGCGCGGAATGGCAAGTAAACAGGGGGGGGTAGTGGGTTCCGTCGGATGCTTGGAATCTCACCCCAAGGTTCAGGTCTCCTTTATACTGGACACGGTACCGCAGGCCCACGACTGATGGCTATTTCAAGGTGACCACCGTGTTTGTTTGGGACAACAGCGGGGGAGACAGGACGAGCGGGGGTTAGGGCTGCGGTTCGTTGCCGGAAACAAGAAGCGAAAGTCTTTGGAAGTTGACCTGGTTGGATGAGTTCACCAGGTTTTCTTTGTGTGTGACGCGCACCAAGTAGGTCCCTCTAGCAGGAGTGGGGATGGAGACTTGCTCTACGTTGTCTACGGTATTGTCGGTTTTTGTCGGGACACTCACCAGCGAGCTGCATTCAGCACCCAGGGGAAGTTGGTTGTGCCATTCGGGCAAACAACTCTGAGCAAGAATTCATTGACCAGCATCAGGCTGGTCAGTCCGGCTCGGACGCGGCGGGGGGTTCACCCATCGCTTCCAGCCGCTTCTCCAGTTCCTTGACCCGGCGCAGCAGCTCGGGCAGTTGCTGCAAGGCGATCATCTGCCGCTTGGCCTGGCGGTCGGGCTGGGCGGGCGTCCAGAGCCACTTTTCGCCGTCGGGGATATTGTGCATTACGCCGGACTGGGCGACTTGTTGAGTGCGGGGATTACAGGGGATGGGGGTGTCACGCCGCTGATCGCGACTGAGAGCTTTTGGACCGAGGGTGTCGGATTGCCTGGCAGTCCGCCCGAGTGTGTAACGGTGATGCGATACTGTCCCGCCGCCGGGGCGGCAATTGAACTGAACTGATAAGAATTTGCTTTTTGCGCGCCCGCATGTACTCAGTGCTGCGCGGGTGATTGGTTGACCGGGTTCAGGGTTTGAACAAGCGATAGAAGCGGTTGCCTGTGGGCGGACTGATGATGACGGTCTTATGCGTGCCGTCATCCACCGGAGTCGTCACCACGTTGCTCCAGTTCACACTCGCCACGCTGTTGGTGTTCTGTTGCAGTATCCACCCGGTTGAGGGTGAGGGCCACCAGACGGCTACGGTGTTGGTGGCCGTGCGGGCAATGGAAAGCAATGGCGCGCCGGGCGTTTGCACCGCTTGCAGCGCCCAGAACCCGCCCGTCACCGAATAAACTCCACCGGTCATGGCGGTGCTACTGGCGTCCGGCTGACCGATGGTGCCGGTGACCGCAAAGACGCCGCCGGTGCTGGTGCCGCCCCCGCCGTCGATGGTCCACCAGTCAATCGAGTAGCTCTGCGCGAACGACACGCTCGGGCCGAGCAGCAGCAGAACCGCAGCGACGCCGAGGCGCAGAGGTTGGACGGGCCAGTCTTGGCGGGTTCCGACTGGTAACAAAAAGAGCACCAGCCGGCACCAGTCGGCGGGCGCCCTGGCTGCCGTTCCGAAGTTTCCGATGTTCCCGGATTTTTTGAGCTCAACTTTCCAGTTTTTCATAAGGCGCATCCGTGTTGTGTTCTTGCCATGGGTTTCAGTTGCAGGGCCGCGGTTTACCAACTCACATCCGCCGCATCCACGCGCGCCACCCAACGAACTGTCGTCAGGAAGCCTGAACTGCTGGTATTTCCACTCGCGTCTATGGTCAATTTGTTGCCCGCAAGAAGGAGTTGCACCGACCAAGCCACTGGATCAGTGCCCAACGTGGTGTAGGTCGGACTGCCCACAAATGTTGCGGTTCCATTCATGTCCTTGACGACGCCAGTAATGTGAAATCCGAGTGAATCCGTGCCCGGTGGCACGTTCGGGTTGGCCCGAGCCACCAGCAGAATGTCAAAAGCCAGCGTTTGATTGGGCTGGATGGCGAGCATGGTGCCACCGCCGTCCAGTGCCATTTGGGTCGTCGGGGTGGCGGGATCGGTGAGCCCACGCAGGATGAAGATCGAGTGTTGCGCATCGCCGGGATTAATAAACATGCCCGCGGCATGCGCCAATTGCCCGTATTGCGATGGTTTTGCTTCCCGTCCGCCCGGTACGGTGGCGTAAGGACCGTCGCTCAGGTTATTCGCGCCGCCCCCGATGGTCGCGGCTTCCCCGTGGGCGTAATTACCCACGCCGCCACCCACGGTGGCATACTGGCGCAAAGCGGCATTCTCGGCTCCGCCGCTGACAGTGGAAGCGGAAGAGTCCGCCGCATTGTAAAAGCCGCCACCCACCGTCGCCGATCCACCCAGCGATTGGTTGCCGGTGCCACCGCTGGCGGTGGCCCACTTTCCTAAGGCGGTGTTTCGTTCGCCGCCGCCCACGGTGGCGGACTCTCCGTCGGCGGAGTTTTCGCGTCCGCCGCTGATTACGCTCCAACTGCCGGACGCGCGGTTGGTGAGCAGCGTCCCCAGGTTCGGATCCAATCCGCCACCGCCCGCAATGGTGGCGGCGTAGCCACTCACATGGTTGTAGCCGCCGCCTGACGCCGTGGCAAACGTGTTGGTGGCCAGATTCAGCCGGCCGCCACCGACGACGCTCCAATTGCCTCGAGCTTGGTTGCCATAAATATCTCCGGATGTCGGATCCGCTCCGCCGCCGCCCCCGACCACCGCCGCGTAACCGTGAGCTTGGTTGTAGCTCCCGCCCGCAATCGTGCCGAACTCGCCCGTTACGTCATTGAACTTGCCCCCGCCAACCGTGGAATGATTTCCCTGGGCAATGCCCGCTTCACCACCACCGATCGCCGCCTGCTGACCGCTGGCGAAGTTGCCGACGCCGCCGCCAACCACGGAGTTTGTGCCCACCGTATTGCCGATGCCGCCGCCAATAACGCCATAGTCGCCGGTGGCTTGATTGGGAAAGACATTTTCTCCGCCGCCGCCGATCACATTGCCCGAACCGCTGGCACTATTGGCGGAATGACCGCCAATCCAGTTCGGCGTGCCGCCGGGCGGCACGCTCGGTTCCACCAGTAGCGCGCGTTCGTTGTTGACGCGCAGTTCCAAAGGGTTGGGATCGGCAGTGCCGAGGTAATCCATGCCGGCCACAATGCCGACGTTGCCGCCAGTCTGCCAAAACCGATCCGCTGGCAGACCGTTAAAAGTCATCGCATCCACGCCCGTCAGACCCGAACCATCCCCTTGAAAGCTACCGTGGAATTGATTGCCCGGATCGGTGAATTGCACGCTGCCCGGATAACCGCCCAGCAAGGCGGAAGGCGGCAGTGTCCCAACGACGTCGGCGGCATTCACCTGTCCGGCGTGGATTGCGTAGGGCGTGGGCGTGATGGTCTGTCGCGGCGTCAAGGTGGTGAACGCGCCGCCGCTATTGGTGCGTACGGCGATTTCCAGCCAGCGCGCGCTGCCGTCAAACACGCCCGCGCCCGGATCGAGCGTGACGGTGAACCGGCCGTTGTTCACGGCCGCAGCGGTGTTGGTGACGGCGTTGCCTTTCTGCGCGCCGCCGGTCAGGGCATTATAAACGGTCAGGCGCAAGTCGTAACTGCCGTTGGCCGGGTTGGTGCCGTCGTTGAGCATTCCCTGGTAAGTGAACGCCGTGCCTTGGGCCAGGGCGGTCCCCGTTGGCAGGCTGAGGGTTAAGCCCAGCGCCAGGCTGAGCAGTGGTAGTGTGATTTTGGTTTTCATAAGTTTGTGGTTTCAGACTTGGTTCTTGTTGTTGTGGTTTGGTTGACGTTGGTTAATTGAATTCAAGGTTTGCCAATGGTCGCCCAGCCCGCTCGCGTGGCGCGCAAACTGACAGGGTACTGATAACTGATAGGAAATTGCTTTTTACGCGCCCGCATGTACCCAGCGCTGCGCGGGTGATTAGCTGCATTGCCGGTTGCGCATAAACCGAGTTTATTATACGGAGAATATAAGTCAATTACCGGGTTGACCAGCCGAGCCGTCGCCGCCGGAAATCCCGTGTTTCCAAAAGCTTCTCAGCCTGCGGACATCCTGACCGATTAGGCCCGGAATCTTGGCCGGCGTGCCGGCTTCGCGGAGATGAAAAGCCCCTGGACCACAACGATTCAGTTGGGCAGTTCAACCGCCCTCCCTCCCTCCATCAGTTTCTGGGCGGACCTGACCCCAAAAACCGGAGCTTCGGCAATCCCATTGTTTAGCGGATTCAAGGGCTTGGCTGCTGAATCCCGAGTCTTCCGCCGGTAAAATCAATGGCTTAGGCTTAAAAATGGTTAAAATAGGGGCAAAACTTGAGCCATACCGGCTTCGGCACGCTCTGGACACACCTTGGAAATACCTTGGATTTACCCTGCCAACAGGCCGTGTACAAGGGGTGTACAAGGGATGCCCATCAGGTGTACCAGCTAAAATCCCATGGACTCCCGGTGAGCATCCCTTGTACACCCCTTGTACACGGCCTGAAGTCAGGGTATTTCAAGGGCTTCTGGATAATGGGCAGGGATGTTTGGAAAGGCCGAAACGAGGGGAGAGAATGGGAGAATAATTGCTAAGCTCGGTAAAAGCAGATAGTTAAGAATCCAGGGCTGATAAAAGGCGGCTTTTTGAGGGTGGGAGGACGTCTGGATGGCTCTTGAATGTCTTCTCTGAAACGTTGACGTTGCGTAGT
>JAAYVL010000076.1 GCA_012517205.1 Verrucomicrobiota bacterium | reverse complement strand
TCCCCACCCATCTGATCAACCTGCCCGAAATTGGAGAAATCCCGGCCGAGAAGCATTGCGGCGACGGAAAGCGAGGCCCCCTTACGAACAAGCAAGGTGCCTTTGAAGACCGGGCCGGCGCCCTGCCCCACATATAGATTGGCGCAGGTTCCAGCATTGTCATCCAACACCGCGACGCTCCCGTTGAGGATAATGGGGCTTTGGGCAGGAGTTGGCACCTCGCCGGAACTCCAGTTGGCGGCAACATTCCAATTCCCGTTGGTCGGCAGAAAAACCACCAGTTGGACTCCGGCGGTCGGGGCAAGGGCCGATGAAAGCAGCAAGCACGCGCAAAGCCCGGCGAGGCTTCTTCGATGCGGCTTTTGAAGCCGGAGGCCTGAAGGAACCCCTTGCGGATCCCTTTTAGGATGCTCCAAGCCGGGTTTCATGGCGTTCAACCGGGGCGCAATCAAGTCACGTCATGCTTTATGGCGGGCCCGTGAGCGGCGGCTGGCATGGGCAGAACTTTACTGGCCATAGTATGCGGTGGCCCCGTGTTTGCGCAAAAAGTGTTTCTGGATCAGCGCCGGTGGAAGTGGCGCTACCCCGGGATTAATCCGCAGGGTCTCCGTTTGCAACTGGGCAATAAACTCCAGCGCAACCGCATTATGAACCGCTGCAGACACGTCCTGGCCCCATGTAAACGGACCGTGGCCGGCCACCAGCACTCCGGGGCAATGCAACGGATTCAGCTTTGCAAATCGCTCAACAATAACCCGCCCCGTTTCCGTCTCGTAATCAGTCCTAATTTCCTTGGCCGTCAGCAGCCGGGTGCAAGGAACCGCACCATACCAATAATCCGCCTGCGTGGTGCCGCAGCACGGCAGATCTCTCCGCGCCTGGGCCCAGGCGGTCGCCTGAAGACTATGCGTGTGAACCACTCCGCCAATTTCCCTGAAGGCGCGGTAGAGCGTGAGATGAGTCGGCGTATCCGAACTTGGCTTAAGCGTTCCCTCGACGACCTTGCCGGTCCCCAGCGCGACCACAACCATATGGCGCGGCTTCATCCGGGCATAAGGAACGCCGGAAGGTTTAATAACGATCAATCCGCGCTCGCGATCAATGCCGCTCGCATTACCCCACGTTTGCACGACCAACCCCCGGGCCACGAGATCGAGGTTGGCCTGCCAAACATCCCGCTTGAGCTTTTCGAGCATGGCAGACTACTGCCGGACGCGGCTGCGGATTTCGATGAGCTGCTTCATTACCGGATGCAGATTGTCGCGCCACTTCCGAGTACCGAAAGCATCGTGCAGGGTTTTATAGAGCCCGTATAACTGGCGATAAGTATTATGCGCTTCCGGGCTGGGCTTGAAAACGCGTGGTTTGAGCGCGGTCATTGCCCGTTGCGCTGCCGCGTAGTTCTTGTAGGTGCCGGCCACCACTGCGCCCGCGATCGCCGCTCCCAGAGCGCAGGTCTGAGCGGATCGGGAAATTTTCATGGGGCGGCCCGTAACGTCGGCGTAGATTTGCATGACCAGGGGATTCTTCTCCGCAATCCCGCCACAGTTGACCACTTGTTGCACGCGCACGCCGTATTCCTCGAAACGATTAATGATGGTCAAGGCGCCAAACGCGGTGGCCTCGATAAGTGCCCGATAGATTTCGGCCGGAGTGGTGTAAAGCGTTTGACCCAAAAGCAATCCAGTGAGGCACTGGTCCACCAAAATCGTGCGGTTACCGTTGTTCCAATCCAAGGCCAGGAGCCCGGATTCACCTGGCTTCAGCCGCGCTGCCTCCCGGGTCAATTGCTCGTGCGTGCCAGCCTTTTTGCCGCCTGGCTGCAGGTAATTGACAAACCAGTTGAAGATGTCTCCCACCGCCGACTGTCCAGCCTCGAGGCCATAATAACCGGGCAGGATACTGCCTTTTACGATGCCGCAGAGTCCGGGAATGTCCGCGAGCGGCTGATCCCCGGGCACCACCATCATATCGCAGGTGCTGGTGCCAATGATCTTCACGAGCGTGCCCGGAGCGATTCCGCTGCCGACCCCGCCAAGGTGAGCATCAAAGGCCCCCACAGCTACCGGGATGCCGGCACGCAAACCCGTGCGCTGGGCCCAACACGCAGTGAGGCCACCGACGGAGCCGTCAATCGCGCGCGCCTGAGGCCGCAGCCGCGCCCGCAGTTTACCCAGCTTCGGGTCAAGCCGGCTGAGGAATTTGGCATCCGGATACCCTCCCCACGCATCGTTGTACATTGCTTTGTGGCCGGCGGCGCAAATGCCCACGGCCAGCTTTTCGGGATGCTCCGTGCCAGTAAGCGTCGCCGGGATATAGTCGGCGCATTCAACCCACGTATACGCGGCGTTAAAGACTTCGGGGGCGGTGCGCAGACAATGCAGAATCTTGCTGAAAAACCATTCGCTGGAATAGGTGCCGCCACACTTGGCGAGATAGTGTGGGCGCAGCTTTTGGGCAAGCGCAGTAATTTCAGCGGCCTCAACTACACCGGTATGATCCTTCCAGAGCCAGGCCATCGCAGCAGGGTTCTTGTGGAACCTTTTCTGGAAAGCGAGCGGCTGTCCGCTGGCATCCACCGGCAACGGGGTGCTGCCCGTAGTGTCCACACCAATGCCGACAATCTGCTCTGGTTTGAAGCCCCGCACATGCTTTTTCGCGTCGGCCAGGGCGTTTCTAATGGTAACCTCCGCCCCTTTGATGTAATCCCCGGGGTGTTGCCTGGCCAGATTGGGATCGCGTCCAAGGATAACGCCTGCGTTTCCGTGCTCATAAGGCCAAACGGCCGTGGCCACTTCCTGGCCATCGGCGGTCTTGACGATCAGCGCACGCACCGAATTAGTTCCATAATCCAAACCGATAGTGTATTGGGCACTCATAGACTCAATAGGCCTGGGGGTTCCTTAGCGGCATGCCTTCCCTTCGTCCGAAAAGGCTCTGTCAGGATAACACTGCTCATGAATCAAGCAGCGCTGATTCCCGCTCCCGGAAATACTCGGCGGTGGTAATAACCATTTTGTCGAGCGACTTTACATCGGGTTTGCCATGCATAGCGGGATACGGATCGCCGCCTGGCCCCAGAGGCTCGGGGGTAACGTAACAGCCGGGGCGGTTATAGCCAATAACATAGAGCGCCATTATAATGGTATCCAGATCGAGCGCCCCATCGCCCAGCGCACAGCGGTTGCTATCAGCCATGTGCAGATTGGTCAACATGGGGCCCGCGTCCAGGAGAGCACTGCCAATGTGGCTTTCTTCCACTTGCATATGGTAAACGTCGCCGTTGATATGCTTGATGGCCGGATGATCGACTGCCGCGATGTAGCGCTTCGCATCTGCGATCGTGTGGATCAGGCTCACCTCGGCTGAGCGGATAGGTTCCACGGCCGCCTTGATCTTCGATTTTGCCAAATCGCTGGCAACAATGCGCAGCGTTGCGACTGAACGTTCAAATTCGGATTGGTCATACGGCACGGGGCGGCCTACTGCCCCCGGCACGATCAACAGATAGCCCGCGCCAACAGCCGAACCAAAATCCAACTCGCGCCGAATATAATCGATCGCATTTTGACGGTGAATCGCCCGATTACTGGAAAGGTCGTTGTCCGGGGAGAACATTCCACAAATCCCGGCAACTTTGATATTGTAATGGCCTAGTATTTTCAGGGTTTCTCTGGGATGATAGCCTAGGTCCGCTCCATAGTGGTTCCCGTGCAACTCGATATAGCGGATGTTCGCCCTGGCCAGGCGCGCAGCCGAATCAGCGAGCGACTCAAGGCCAAAACCCCAGTTGCTCCAGGAGAGGTTCAATCGTGCCTTGCCCAGCTTCCGGGCTTTCTTAAGTGCCTGGAACTTCTCGCGGATGACCGCGTTCTTCTTTTCGTAGTTCTGCAATTTCATGATTTTTTACGTTTGATGGTTCTGCTATTTGTTTTGGAATGACTTGCGCACGATGGCACGGCGGGATGGTTTGGGCCAAAATGCTTCAAAATGACCATGGGTTCGCAGAGGCTCTCATTGACAATGTGAACTCCTTGCTTCGCGGCATCTTCGCTCACGAAGTATTCATCGGCACTGGCCTGCCCAAACCGGAGCATCGAAGCCGCCTCGGCATCATAGACGCCAAATTTGCCGTGGCCTTGGACGATAATGCAGCCGTAGGCCACGGGATCCTTGATTGTTGCTGACCGGCCCGGCCCCAAAGTCAGCTCTTTCGCGGAAACGTAGTCATTCGCGTAAACGATCCATTTTTCGACAACCTCAGCATCGCAGCGAATGGTTACGGGCGGCCGGAAAAAACGTTGCTTGTAAAGTGGATCAATGTTCTTTTCCCAATCCATCAAGCTCATCACGTAGTCAATGTCCCGCTTCTTGCCAGGCGGACAGTTCTCGACCAGGAACTCGTACGGATACAGTTCCCCGGCGGCAACATTCTCATAAACCGAATTAACGTCGCTATTCCATTGCGGTTCGTAGGTCAACACCGATCCGGGCGCATGCACTACCCCGGGAGGAGTGTACCAACCGGTGCCCAACTCGATGCGGTATGCGCGGGAAAGTTCGGTGATACGGTTATCAGCCGTCTCGTATTGAAGCAGTCGCTGGCGCACTTCCTGGCGGCTGGTTTCAGGCGCAAAACCGAAATAGGTATGAGGGAAAGTGCCGAGGTGGTTATTGAGTTGCGGCGGAAAGTAATAGGCTTCCGGCTTGCCGATCCGCCCCACCCGGCGAGCGGCGGCATCATTCAGTTGAAGATGATGAAAGAGCGGCCCCTCGTAATCAAAGAACTTGGAATACATGGGCCAAGTCCCGTACTTAGACCAGAGGTCCCGCCCAATTAGCCTGGCCCCTAATTCTTCGACGGCGTCCCGCAGCAGGAATTTCTTCTTCGGATCGCGCACGTCAATGGACACGTAGCTCATGCCTTCATCTTTTGCAGCCAGCGGGCCGTTATTGGCCGGAATGACCGATGAGAACCACCGTTCTTTAATCGAGCCCCGCTTCATGCCGAGCGCGTAGTAATCATCAGGATGGAGGCGCAACCGCCGGCCGGCCTTGCCGAAAAGACGTGGAACAAAGATCGGCAGCAAGCGCAAGACGCCCTGCCCTTTTTCAAATGTCGAATGTATCTGTGCTTTGGCCATAATAGTACGGTCAGGTTCGCTCCGATGCCTGGGTCACCTGCATGCCGAATACATCACGTTCAATCTGTTCAAGCGATTTACCCTTGGTTTCAGGCAATGCATACCAAATGACCAAAAAGGCGGCAAAAAGGAATGCGGAGTAGATCCAGAAGGTTTTAGCCGTGCCAATAGTTTCGCGCATGATGGGGAACGTATAGGTGAGGATCAGGTAGCCTACCCAAAGCGTTACGACCGAGATTCCCAACGCCAACCCGCGCACGCGGTTGGGGAATAATTCGGAAAGGAGCACCCAAACAATTGGGGCCAGGGTCATGGCATAGATAGCAATGGCCAGTATAACGAGGATAACCGTCGGCACCCCGGTTCGATGAAAGTGAAAACTAAGCCCAATAAGAAGGTGGATCAGCGAGATCCCCAGCGTGCCAAGCAGCATGAGGACTTTGCGACCTACATGGTCAACGATGAACATGGCCACAATGCAAAACAGGAGCATGGTCAGCCCCTGGAAGACCAGGGAAAGCATGGTGCCGGAGACACCGATGCCGGCGTCTTTAAAGATCTGGTGAGAATAGGCAAAAACACTATTGAGCCCGCTCCATTGCTGGACCAGGGCCAGGAACATGCCGAGGAGGATGATTTTCAGGAGCTTTGGTTCAAACAACTCGCGCACATTGATTCGCGCCACTTCCTCTGCCGAAATCGTAGAGGCGATATCGGCGGCTTCGCTTCGGGCATACTCAACGCCTCCCACCATCGCGAGCACCCGCTCCGCCTCTTGCTGGCAGCCTTTTTTGACCAGCCAGCGGGGGCTTTCGGGCACGGTAAAAATCAGCGCGAAGAAGCCCAGGGCGGGAACCGCCATCGCGCCAAACATCCAGCGCCAGCCAAAGGACTCATTCCACGTTAAGCCCGAAGCAAGCGCGCCGATCCGTTCCCCGTGCTGCTGGATGAGAAGGTTGACCACCTGGGAAAGCAGAATCCCGACCATGATGGTAAACTGGTTGGTGGTAACCACTTTGCCCCGGTAATTGGTGGGGGAAATTTCGGCGATGTACATGGGCGAAAGATTCGCGGCCAGGCCGATGCCCATGCCGCCAACCAGCCGGAAAATGTTGAACGCCAGAAAGTTCCAGGCAGCCGCGGTGCCCAACGCGGAAACGCCGAAAAGGACGGAGGCTACCACCAGCAATTTTTTCCGGCCGTAAAGATCGGAAAAGATCATCGAGAAGACCGCGCCAAGAATGCAGCCGATGGGCGCAGATCCGACGCTCAACCCCAGCAGGTCCGGCCGCCCCCCGAGGTTGAAGTATTTTTCGTAGAAGATGGTGGCGCCCCCGATGACCATGAAGTCGTAGCCGAAAAGCAGGCCTCCCATCGCCGCAATAAAGGCTACTGTCCAAACAAAGGCCCCGTTGATCTGAGAGTTATCAATCTCCCGGCGGGAAACCGGGGCCATGGTTTCAACGATGGTTCCCGGGGCGTTCATAAATTGCCGGCGGCCTCAATAATGCGATTCAATTGAGTGCGATAATAACTGAAGTTTTCGAAATTCACGTCTGGCGGAATGAAGTGGTCCCCAAAGGAAATATAGCCTCCCGTCTTAAGCACTTCCGCCACCGGCTGCAGCAACTGGTCAATCCGTTCTTTGCCTCTCTGGATTTCCGATTTGGAAATGCCGCCCAGCATTTGCAGCCGGGGATATTGCTTCCGCACTTTGACGATATCCATGCCGCAGTGGGTTTCGAAGGGATACATGCCGGTAACCCCCGCTTCGAGGAAGGGCTGAATGAGCGAGTTGCAATCGCCATCAGTGTCCAACAGGATAATCTGCACGCCGTGCGCCCGGAGGAAATCCCCCACCCGCTTGATGTAAGGGCACATGAATTCTCTGACCATCGGCAGCGAGATCATCGGCCCCTTGCCATAGGAGATGTCCTCCCAAATTTGCCAGTGATCCACCTCCACCTGATGCAGAACCTCCTCGTAAACCGCAATCCACAGATCGGTAAAGGTTTTGAGAATGTCATGCACCAAATCTGGCTCGGTCCCATACCAGTAGAAGAGGTATTCATAGCCAATCAGATGGCTGAGCGTTCCGAAGAACCCATGAGGTTACCCCCCCACGGCTAGCGGGTAATCCCGGTTCTTGTATTGTTTGACCAACTCCGGCCAGTTCTGCGGAAATCGGCTTGAGATATTCTTGAGGTTGAGCCGTTCAGCCTTGAGTTTCTCCCAGCTCGCCCGATCCGTAATCGGCCACTCGACAGAAGTGGGAATGGTCGCCGTCTCCTTCAGGAAAGTTCTTTTAACGCCGTCAATATCAACATAAGTCAACTGTTCCGCATCCTCCTCCACCATAACGGGCTCAAACATCGGATCCCACAGCAGGTTCACATCCACCATGACCTGGGTGTAATCCATCTGGAAATGCGCTTTGACATCGAAGTCGAGCGGAAAGCCTTGGGTCGGCCAATAAAGCCCGCCGGCCATGACAGGCAGCCCGTTGTGCAGCCGGCTGACCCCCTTGCCCTTGTTCGACCAGGCATAGCTGTACAGCGTCGAAGTCGGAGTGGTAATCCTGGTTTCCACTTCCGGATAGTGCTGGCGGGGCAATCCTTGCGCGTACCAGTTGTTGATCGTTTCACCCCAGTAACCGAATTCCCATTTCAGCGAGCGCACGCTGGGGTTGAAGTTCATCACTTCGCGGAAGCGTTCTCTTACGTTCATTTAGGGGACAGTGTAAGCGAAGCGCCTACGCGAGGCTTGTCCCCAATTCATGGTACTTCTCTCAACCGGGGAATGCTGCAACTATTCCCCTAATGCAAATCTATCGTGCCCCGCACCGGAGCAAGTGGGTTCGTCCGGATCGCTCCGTGCGGCAGATCGGGGTTGTCGCCCGGCTTGGCTCCCGCGGCGGCAAAGAGTTTACTAACGACCATCGCAAGCGGATTACGCCAAAGCAAAATTATGAAGACTGTTGACCATTGTTCCGTGCCCTCTGTAGTTCAGTCCAAATCGGGGGCGAATCAATCCCCGTCCACAGAGATCAATGAGGACAAAATGACACCGACCCTTCCCCCGCGAGCGATTATCGCCAGCTTAATCTGGCTTTGCCTTGCTTTCCTCAACAGCGCTATGGTTTCCGGGCAGACCGCCACGCCAGACGCGAACCCCGAGGAGTCCGGGATTCGCTGGCTGCTTGATCCCGGGCGAAGCCCCGTGCAGGTCGCCCATCAAATACAATGCACTTCCGGGAACAGCAACCTCTGGGAGGGTATCGTAACCAACACGACGGATCCCTTCCTCGTCTTCCCGCCAGTGCGGATTGATGCCGACTCCGAAAAGATTCTGTACCTCAATATGGCCGTGGAGACGGGCCGGCGAGTGCAGCTATTCTTTTCCGCGGATGATTCTTTTCAGGAGGAACTAAGTTGCCATGCCCGCGGCCTCGCCGCCGGCAGTGAGCTGTCGCTTTACGCCCTGGATCTGAGCGAGTTCCCGAAGTGGCGTGGGAAAATCACGTCTTTACGCCTGGATCTGGATGGCAGCCGCAATGGAACCCGCGTAAAATTTGCCCGCATCGGAAGCGGTAAATCCGGCATAACCGCCGGGGCGGTTCCCCTCGAAGTGGAAACCGCAGCCACTCCCTGCACCGCCAATCGCCGCCGTAACGCCGCCTTTCAGGATACGATTGTCGCCACCGACGAATGTTATGGGTCGTCCGCGGTCATGACGTTTGTGAAAACCCACTTCAGCTACGTCGAACTTAATGTCCTCGCGCGGCTGCTGGTTCGCGCCGAAGCCGAGGGGCGACAATTTGAAGCGGCTACGGCCGCGCGCGGGTTGAAAGTCGAAGATCTGCCGGGCGGAGTCCGCGCTCAGTACCAGCTCGCAGGCGCGCAAATCACCAGTGAAATCCTCCCGCTGCGGATTGGCCGTGACACCCCCGGCCAGGACGGGGCCGCGCTGTTTACCATCCGCACCGAACCGCCCGTGCCGGTGATTGTGGATTGCGGCGACAGCATGGTCGAAAACCCCTTTGGCGGCTTGTTTGCGCACAGCGAGCCGACGCTGCTAAATAGCACCGACCAAATCACCCTGGAATCCGGCACCGCGTTCCTGGCGAGCAAAGCCCATCCGCTCAAGGTCGCGATCCGCGGCGATGCCGCCCTGACGGTTAAAACCAACCTGAACGGCGGACAGTATCTGAGCTTCCGTGCCCCGAGCGGCCAGTTGTCTGTTTTGGTCAGCTACGCCGAAGACGACGCCCGGCTCCGCGCCATTGCGGCAACCGATTTCGCCCAGGGCCGCAAGCAGGTCGAGGACTACTACGCCGAGCTGCTGCAGGCGCGGGTGCAGACGCCGGTCAAGAACATTGACGCCGCCTTCCGCACCGCGCTCTACAACCTCGAATACGCCTGGAACGCCCCCTATGGCTGGACCGAAAGCATCAACTTTTGGCATGCGCTCTGGCATATGCAGCACACCGCCGGGGAGGAATGGATCGGTCATGCCGACCGCTCGCGCCTGAGCAATGAGACCCACGCGGAAAACCTCATGCCGAATGGCGCGGTGCCGCAAATGATGCAGTATGCCCACAAACGCCGCGACTTTGGCGGCTCGAACCAGTTCTTCGCCTGGCAGGTGCGGCACTACTGGCACTTCACCGGCGACCTGGAATTCGCGCGCAAACTGGCCCCGGTGCTGGATCGCGTCATCGCTCAAACCTTCCGCGAAAATGACCCCGATGGCAACTACCTCCTCGGCTGGGGGCAGCAAATCGGCAACCAGGAGGACTTCATCTCGACTCCGCACGACGGCACCAGCCCGGCCATCGAAGGCATCAATATGTTTCGCACTCGCCGCGAACTCGCCCTCGCGCTGGGGGATCATGAAACGGCCGCGCGCTGTGAAGCGCGCATCCATCAAATCCAGGCCGGGCTCTGGGAAAAACTCTGGCTCCGCGACCTGGGCCGGTTTGCTTTCTACCGCGACCCACTGGGAGAACTTCGGCTGGATGGCCAATACCACAGCATGCTCTATCCCGTGATCTGGCAGATCGCCGACCCCCTCGACAGCTATTCGATGCTGCGCCAAGTACGCGACCGCCTGACCGGCAAAGACGGTGAAGTCTTCTGCTCGGATAATTTCGTCACCCATGCCGTCACCACCACGGGCGTGCAAGCCGGCATTGCCCAGCAACCGTGGGCCGCCTGGGCCCTGGCCACAGCCGGCCGGCGCAACGAGGTCGTCCGGCCGCTGCAAGCCGCCGCCAACTGGGTGATGGACGACAACCATCGCGGAGCCTGGCCCGAAATTTCCTACGAGCCAAGCCCCGCCTATTTCTCGCCTCCCATCGGGCTCTGGGTGGCCGCGACGGTGGAAGCCTTGTTCGGACTCAAAGTGGACAAGCCGGCCGGCCGGCTGCAGGTCGCCCCCTGTTTCCCGGACCACTGGCCCGCCGCGTCATTGAATCTGCCCGACTACCAGGCGGAATTCACCCGCCAGGGAGATACGCTCGAATATGTCGTCCGCAGCCGCGAACCCCTCACACGCCAGGTCCGCTGGAGCCTCCCGCCAGGCCGGGTCTCGGACGTTTCGGTGGACGGGAAGCCGGTGGAATATCATCTCGAGCCCGGCGTCGAATGCCTGTTTCTCACGCTGGAAACCAAGCCCAGCCGCGCATCCCGCATCCGCGTCAAAGTTCAGCCGTTCAATCTGGCCGTGAATGCACCGGCTTCCATTGCCGAGGGCGACCCGATCACCGTGAGCGTCAACGGGATCGCGATTGAGGGCGTTGAAGACCACTGCGGCCTGCTGGCGGAAACAACACTCGCCAGCAGCCAACAACTTCAGGGCCGCATCAGCACCGGCCTGCTGGAGGCGTACCGCGGCTACGGACGGCTTGGCCAGATGACTTTCGCGCGCCGCACGTTCTTCCTGCGTTGCCTGGGACCGGACCAAACGAAATACTGGCTCCCGGTGGACCTGGCCATCCTGCCGCGCTACGAAGCCGCGCCGGCGGCCAACCTCCACCTCGCCGGTGACACGATCAGCGCGAAGCTGCTCATCCGAAACAACACCGTCCTTGCCCTTAACGGCACGGCGTGGTTGCAAATCGCCCGCGACGAATTCCCCTGCGCGGTCAGCATCGCCCCGCGCTCGCAGGCCGAGGTGAGCGTATCCATCCCCGCCCGCCAGGCGGCCTGGCTGTCCCCCGGCGATAACGCGGCCTTGCTGGTCTTGCCCGGCAAGGCCACCGTCAACCTTGTCTTGAACGGTTCGCCGCTCTTCCGGGAACAGGAACCGCTTCGGCAGTATCAAAAAGCCCGGATAAAAGCCATCGCGCTGCCGCGCGAAAATCTGATCCCGGACACCCAGTGGAATACACTGCGCTCATTTAAGGCTTATGTGCATCCGCCGTGGTCGGGTTTGCAGCCGCCGCTGCTCGCCCTCGGCAACCAGACCGAAGTCACCGCCGGCGGACTGGAGGAAGTACGCTTCCAGCTCGCGCCGCGGCAATTCGTCCCCATCTCCCATGCGAGCGGCCGGTCCAGTTGGAGCCTTTCGCTAAGCAACCTGCCGTGCAAAAAACTCTATCTGCTCGTCATTCCTTTCACGGACAACCACGACGTGTATTCACCCGTGGCCCAGGTGGCGGTGGAAACCGCGGAGGGCGCCGTGCTGGCCCGCACCCTGCGCGTGCCGGGCGACCTGGATTGGTGGGCACCCCCGGCCATTGTGGGCGAGTTCGCCTCGGCGCGGCAGCCTCGGAAAGACCGCTTCGGCCTGCTGCCGCTGCTGAATCCGGCGCAAGGCGACTGGGAGGAAGGCCAGCCGCCCGCATTTCCGCAATCCGCTTATTGGGCCACGTGCCGCCAGCTCCACCTGAGCAGCGCCGTCCTCAATGTTGTCGAAATGGACCTGGGCCGTCCAAGGCTGCTGAAGTCGCTGACCGTCTCCACGCTGGGATCCGACCCCGCTTTGGGAGTGGTGGCCCTGGCGGCAGAAACCGACCAGGGCCTCGAAGTGCTCGACGGCACCCCTTACGCCCCGCCAGCGAAGTTCGCCGCAGGCCGGGTATTGTTTGCCTTCCAGCAGCCGGATGACACGCTGGGCTGGCAACTCGAGGGCGACGCCTTCAGCGTGTCCGCCGACCCGCAACTGTTTCCATCGTTCCCGACCCTCAACTCCGTCGTGCGCGCCGGCGAAAAAGCGACTGGCCGGGCCACTTCCCCCGAGTTCACCATCCGGCCCCATGAACACTGGATGCTCCTGGAAATGCACGGCGGCCGCTCGGCCAGCCCCGGCGGCGAGTGCAACCTCTGCATTCGCCTGGTGGACGCGCAGTCCGGCGCGGTCCTCCGCGAAGTCCTGCCCACCGGATCCCATCTCATTGCCGAAGAGCGCGTCGGCCTGGAAGGATTGCAAGGCAAGCGCGTGCGCCTGGAGCTCGTGGACCGCAACTCGGCCCCCACCTATGCCTGGATTGGCTTGCGCCGGGTGACCCTTACCGGAAACGAACTATGAATCGCCCGAAATCCCGAAACGGAATTGTCCGCCGGCCTTCGCCCGGAGTTCAAACGCGCCGCTTCATCGCCGCCGCCCTCCTCGCGCTCGGCCTGGCTTGCTGGCCCCGGCCGTGCCCCGCCCAGCCCGCCGCCACCAACGGAATGGCGGCGACTCTGGCGTTTGCGGCCGGCACGCTCGAGGGGTGGGTCGTCGAGGGGGAGAATACCTGGCGCATCGGGACCAACCCGCCGCTGTTTACGAGCCCGGCTGACCCGATCCGGTTCGTGGTAAACTCGTATGAAGGCGGGGAACGCAACCGCGGCGTGCTGCGCTCGCCCCCCTTTGTCATTGAGCACGAACGGCAACGATTCTCGATCGCCGGCTGGGACGGCACCACCAACGGCGTCAATGACGCCATGCTGAACTTCGTCCTGCTCCGCTCCCACCCCGACGGCGAAATCCTGCGGCGCACCCACACGCCCGGCGGCAACAAACTCACCCCCGCCTCCTGGCAAACGACGGACCTGATCGGCCGGCGCGTATTTCTCGAGGTCGTGGACGCCAACCCGGTTCTCCGCCCGGACGGCGGTTACGCATGGATCGCCTTCGCCGATTACCGGCAGGAGTCCGCGGGCCTGTTCACGAAGCCGGTGCGGCGGGATGATTTATACGGCCTGCGCATTGACGCAAACTCGGAGCGAATCCTGTGCCGCACCGTGCCTTTCTTCGCCGCGCCGCCAACGCAGCGCATGCGGACCACGCGCTCGGTTCAGGGCCACCGCGAGACCATTCCCGTCGGCGCCCGGGCCGAAGCGCTGTGCCTGCTCGGCATGATCAATCATGGGTGGGAGGCCGGCACCGCGCATTGGGGCGAACACCCGGAATTGCGGCCGAAGCGCGACGACCAACTCTACGTCGGCGCAAACATCGGGGAGATCGAAATTTGTTATGCCGGCGGCGCCCGGGACCGCGTGCCGCTGGTGATCGGCGCCACGGCGTGGTTTGCGGGGTTCTGGGGCTATAGCCAGTTCAGCGACGTGCGGGTTCTGCCCCGGGAGCCTTTTGCCTCGCGGCCGGAATACATGGCCGTGCTTCAACGCGCCCTGCGCCTGCGCCAGAGCGAGGAGCCGGGCAGCGCCGAAAACGCCCACGCGCTCTACTTCCTCACCGTAAAACCACGCCCCCAAAAGATTGAAGCCATCGTGGTGCACGACAACCCGGCCAACCGCGGGCAGCCGCTCGTCACAGCCATCACCCTGGTCGGGGCCAAACCCGCCACCAACCTGCTGCACTTCGGCGCGTGCCGCCTGGAGGCGGCGGACCTGGCCCCCGCCTTTAGCACCGCGCGCCCGGGCGACTGGTCCCGGGACCTCGCCGCCCTGGCCCGAGTGCTGTACACGCGCGACGCGGACCTGCCCCGGAAGGTGGCGCCCGTGGAAGTGCCCGCCGATTTCAAGGCGGCGCGCATTCGCTTTCGCGGCGGGCCGCTGGCGGACATGCTCTCCAACATCTGGCTCGCGAACCTCTACCAAATCTCCCAGAAGTTCGAGCGCGGCTCGGGCTTCTTCCACGAAACGGAGACCAACAGCCCCTGGTATGGCAGCTACAGCGGCATCGGCACCTGGGCGCACCTGGGCGTCTATGCCCCCTACGCCTACTCGCGCTGCTCCGATCATTTCGCGTCCCTGGCCCTGCGGTGCATTGACGATCCCGTCCGGGTGGCCAGCTATATGGATTTCGTGGACTACTGGTTCTACTGGCATCGCGATAACCACGATCCCGACCAAGGCCCGCCCAACGACGTGCTCGACGTGGCCCGCTACCCCAAAGGGGTGACCGGGCACTGGAGTTTCGGCCTCCCCCCGGGCCTGCCCCCCTGGCAGCTCAACGAGATCCCCGGCGTCGAGGAAATGGACGGCCACGGCGCCACCATGGTGGCGCGCTGGCTGGCCTGGCGCGTGCTGGGCGCCCGCACCGACCAATGGCTGACCGGCGCGCGGGACAACGTCTTCGGCAAGAGCCGCTGGGACACCACCCGCGATGCCGCCGAGTTTGTCTGCTGGCTCATGGACCACACCGGGATGGATGTCATCTACTGCGAGGGGGAAACCACCGGCTGGGCGGGCGGCCCCCAGGTGCCGCTCACCGGCGCGCCGGATTGGTGGCAGGAAACCGATCCCGTGAAACTGCGGAAGAACTACGCCAACGCCAACGCCTACGAAGTCTATCCCACGTACGTCTGCCTGACCGCGCTGCGCTGTTCCGCGCAAATCGCCGACGCGCTCCCGGACGCCGCTCTCGCCGCCAAGTGGCGCCGCTATGCCGACCGGCTGGAGTCCGGCATGCTCCGCCTCCTGGCCGTGGGCGAATTCGGCAGCCTGACCTGGAGACTCAGCCGCCACTCCGTCTATCCGAGCGGCCAGGATTCCCTCGTCCAGGCCTGGTTTGCGTTCTATTTCGACGGGCTCGACCCCAACCGCCTCCCGCCGCAGGCGACCGGCATCACGCGCAACACGCTGCACCGCCAGCTCAGCCTGCCGTGCGGCCGCGCCCCGGCGCTGGCGATGGGCTACGGCCTCGGCTGGCTTTGCAAAGCCGCGCTGGTGCTCGACGAAATGGACGAAGCCGGCCCGATGCTGCTGAATATCGCGCGCTATACCTACGACAAAAACATGGACTACGCCGATCCCTCGCGGGGCATTGACTGGCGCCGCTTCGCGTGGATCGTGCCGGAAGGCGCCAACATCCTTCCCGACGGAAGCTGGCATCGCATCGGCGACCTCAGCAACGGCGCAAACCAGGGCCCGCCGCTGCACGCCATGGAAATCTGCGCCGGCTTCGACGACACCAAACCGAATGACTTGCGGCTGCTGCCCCGCGTGCCGAATCCGCTCACGGGCATCGAGGTCGAGGATTTCATGGTGCTCGTCCCGGACGGCGCCGGCCTGGCCCGCGCCAAAGTCAGCTACGCCTATAATCGCGCCGCCGCCTCATTCCGCCTCCGCTCGGACCGCCCCCTGCCCCGGCTCGCCCTCCGGCTGGGACCGTTCCACGCAGCGGAAGCGCGCCGCGCCGCCCAAACCCTCAAATCATCCGCGAAAACCGATGTCCGCACGGAAAGTTCGGGAACCTTTCAGGCGCAGGCTGCCTGGTGGGTGTGGCTGGAGAACCTGAAAGACATTGCCTCCCTCGACCTTGATTGGAAATCCTGAGTAATGAAAAACCTGTCCCTCACGCTCTGCGCGGCGCTGCTGTGCCTGCCGGGCCCGTCCCTTTGGGGAGCGGCAAACGAGGCGCCCGATGAAGCCGCGCCCCCGCGGCTGCTCTGGGTCCCCGAGTCCCCGGAAACGAACGGAGACTGCCATGTGGCCTTTCGCGCCACCTGGGAGCTGGAGGCGGAACGCGACGTGGAGTTTCGCCTTTTGGGAGCCAGTTGGTTCGTTGCCTGGCTGGATGGAGAATACTTCGCCGAGGGACCGGCCCGTTTCCCGGCCGCGTTTCCCCAATACCAATCCTTCCGCGCCCGGCTGGGAGCGGGGCGGCACGTCCTGGCTGTGCAGGTGCATGACGAGGGCATCCCCACCCGGATGCTCGGAGAGCAGCTCCCGTTTCTCTATTGCGTAGCGATTGCCGGCGGCCGGGAAATCCCGCTGCGCTGGAAGCAATCGCGCATCGGCGGCTACGCCGCGCGGGCCAAACGCATCAACCCTCAGCTTGGCTGGATCGAATGGTGCGACACCCAGGCCGTGCCGGATTGGCAGTCCCCCGGATACGACGACGCCCCCTGGGCCTCCCCCATCACCGTCACCCGCTCACTGGGGAAGCTGGAACCCTTCCCCGCCGCCAACCCGCGCATTTTCATTCATCCGCTTAAACCAGCCGCCGCCGGCAAACTCGCGGAAATGTTCGGCTATGAGCGAGACAACCCGGCCGCCCGCTTCTTTCTGCGCGACCTGGCGGCGGCCAGCCATCCGGCCCAGGGAGTCTGGCGGCGCTACGACCTGGGGCGCGTGCGCCTGATGCGGCCCCGCTTCGAACTTGATCTGCCGCCGGGGGCCGTCGTCGAATTCAGTTATAGCGAATACCTCACGCATGGCCGCGTCGCCCCGTGGATCACACTTTCCGCCGGCGACTCCTGCAACCTCGACCACTACGTGGCGCGCGGCGGCCGCCAGGAATTCTTCCCCCTCACGCCCCGCGGCGGCCGCTTCCTCGAAGTCCACGTCCTGGCGCCGCCGGACAAAGTGCGCTTCCTCAAGGAGGAAGCCGTGGAGCGCTGCTACTACGGCGAACCGGACGCGGCCTTCCGCTGCGGCGACAAGCTGCTCAACCGCATCTGGTCCGTGGGCGTCGAAACGCACCGGGCCTGCGCGGAGGACGCGCTCATTGACAACCCCACGCGCGAACGCGGCCAATGGGCGGGCGACGTGGTCACGGTGGGCATGGACATCGCCGGCGTGGCCTTCAACGACCTGCGGCTCTGCCGGCGGGGCCTGGTGCAATGCGCGCAAAGCGCGCGCGCGGACGGGATGGTGGCGGGCATGTGCCCGGGGCAGGATATCTTCCTGTCCACCTATGCCGCCCAATGGATCACCGCCTGCGTGCATTACTGGGAGTTGACGGGCGAGCGCGCCCTGCTGGAGGAACTGTTCCCGGCCGCCACCCGCAATATCGAGGCGTTCGAAGCCGGTCGCACGGCTGAGGGCTTGAAAGACTCGCTCGCCTGGGGATTTGTGGACTGGGGCTATGTGCGCAATCCCGGCCCCAGCGACATGGGCGTCAACCTGCACTACCTGGCCGCGCTCCGCGATATGCAGCGCTGGTGCGAGGCGCTCGGCAAGCCCGAACGCGCCCGCCACTATCAATCGCTTGCCCAGGCGATGACCGCCATCATCGCCCGCTACTTCGCGGATGAGTTCGCGCAAGGCGGCGACGCCTGGACGCGCATCGGCTACCACCGCGCCGCCCTGGGCCTCCGCCTCGGCTTTTTCAAAGGCGCGAGCGAAACCGCCGGCCTGCGCTTCCTCAAATCGCACATCCTGCGCTGTTTCCCCAACGACCCCAGGGCGCCGCGCCTGAGCGACCCGGCGGCGGATAATGCGCGCCTCATCACGCCTTACTTTGCGCACTATGCCCTCCCGCTCCTCATTGAACACGGAGAAATGAACTTCGTGCTCGACCAGTATCGCAAGTGCTGGGGCTGGGCGTTGAAAGATGGCCGCACCACATGGCTCGAAGTCTTCGACACCCGCTGGAGTCACTGCCACCAGTGGGCCGGTTGCCCGACCTGGCAATTATCCCGCTACGCGCTGGGCCTGCAACCGCGCTACGACCTGGGCGAACGCCATTTCGCGGTCGTCCTCGCCCCCGGCTCCCTGGCTCAAGCCCAGGGCTGCCTGCCCTTGCCCGGCAGCAACGAGACCCTGAAGATCCGGTGGAAGCGCACTGCCGGCAAAGTGCGTTACCGCGTCGAAACGCCCTTCCCCATCTGGCTCCACCTGCCCGCCCGGCTCACCGGCGCCGAACCGCGCACCGTCGCCGTGGACCGCGTGTTCGAGCAGTCCTTCCCGAAACCATAAACCACGCCGCGCTTCGCCCACGTCCGCAGGCGGGCTTTTGCCCGGCCCAAACGCCGGCCCTTTCCCTGCCCGCCCGCGCCCGGAAGCGACGGCCAGCAACTCCAGTTCAAAGACAACCACCTCCGCTCAACCGGGCGAACCCCCTGCCCGCGATGAGGACAACGTAAATAGTCGCCTTGCGGCAACCTCCGTCCGGGAGGGGAAATGTCCCCGCCAACCGTGACCCCATCCCGCCAAAAAACCACGGCGCACGACAACACCCGGCCGCCCGTTCCGGCTGAGCCGAACGTTCGCGTCCTCTCCCTCCCGCCTTGAAACGTCCTTTTACATCATCCGCAAGTCGTCCATCCCTCCATTCCGGCTCAGGCTCGCGCCCAAACCCGCCCCACCCGCCCCAGCCAGCCCAACGCTCCCATTAGGCTGTGTACAACGGGGGTACAAAGGAGGCTCAAAGGGGGCTCATGCTTGTTTTCCGTGTGCTCCTGCCGGGCTTCCGATGTACTCCCCTTGTACATGGCCTGGAAGGACGGAGAAGGAACGGCCTTGCGGGCGGTGGTGGACGCTGGGGCGGG
>JAAYVL010000090.1 GCA_012517205.1 Verrucomicrobiota bacterium | reverse complement strand
CACGGCGGATTTGCCGGTGGGGACGAATACGATTGTAGCGGAGTATGCCGGGGATAATGATTTTACCGGCAGCAGTGACAGTCTGGCCCAGGTGGTGACGAGTCTGGCGCCCTGCAGCCAGACCAATGCGATCGTGGGCATTGCCGACAACCGGGACGGCACGTTTACGATTACCTTCCAGGGCACGCCGCAGGCCCAATACTACGTGGTGGACAGTGCGAATGTGGCCGCGCCCATGAGCAGTTGGACGGCATTGGCGGGCAGCACCAACACGGTGACAGACCCCGGCGGTTTGTGGCAAATTACCATCACGAACACGGCTGCCCGGCGGTATTATCGCTCGACCGCCGTGATGCCTTGTCCTTAGCCGCACTGCGCCTGGTGGCGCAAAGCGTGGTCTATCAGCACCAGGGCGGTCATCGCCTCGACCATTGGCACCGCCCGCGGGAGCACGCAGGGATCATGCCGTCCCCGTGCGCGTAGCGTGGTGTTCTTAAACTCGATGTCCACCGTGTCTTGCTCGCGCATCACGGTCGCGACCGGCTTGAACGCAACCCGGAAATAGATGGTTTCCCCGTTCGAGATGCCGCCTTGAATCCCCCCGGAGCGGTTAGAGGTGGTATAGACTTTGCCGCCCCGGGCGCGAAACGGGTCGTTGTGCTGCATGCCCGTAAGCAAAATGCCGCCGAAGCCCGAGCCAATCTCGAATCCCTTCGAGGCCGGCAAGCTCAGCATTGCTTTAGCCAGGTCCGCTTCGAGCCGATCAAAAACCGGCTCGCCCCAACCCGGCGGAACACCCCGGGCCACTCCTTCCACAATGCCGCCGACAGTATCGCCCGCCCGGCGAGTCTTCTCGATCAGCCGAATCATTCTGGCTGCGGCCAGGGGATCCGGGCAGCGAACGATATTGGCTTCCACCGCCTCGGATTGGACTTGCTGGGGATCGGCTTTGGCGACAATGCGCTGAACCTGCTTGACATACGCAAGCACTTCCACGCCGTAGCGCTCGCGGAGCAACTTCCGGGCGATGGCGCCCCCCGCCACCCGCCCCACCGTCTCCCGCGCGCTCGTGCGCCCGCCCCCGGGCCAGGCGCGAATTCCGAACTTGGCCTGGTAGGTATAATCGGCATGCGACGGGCGAAACTTGCGGGCCATCTCCGAATAGGCTTCAGGCCGGGCATCTTCGTTCTTCACCCAAAGGCAAATCGGCGTGCCCAGCGTCTTTCCCTCGAACGTGCCGGAAAGAATCTGGACGGTGTCCGTTTCCTTGCGCGGGGAGACGATTTTCGACTGGCCGGGGCGGCGGCGATCCAACTCCGGCTGAATATCGGCTTCGGTCAATGCCAGCCGGGGCGGACAGCCGTCCACCACCACGCCGACACCGCCGCCATGAGATTCCCCCCAGGTGGTGATGCGAAACAGGTGCCCAAAGGTGTTTGCCATGCGCGTAGCTTGTGGGAAAGGCCCGTCGCGGTCAAACCTGTATCGGGTGACCGAAGGCCAGGCGCGCAGGAATCCCCGCTCAAGGTTTGGGTTTGAAGAGTCGTTTCCTCCGCAGCTGCCGCTATCCGGGCGCCGATAACAAAGGCCCTGAAATCCGGTTGGGGCGCGGCGCATTTATTCTTTACATTCCGGCCGATTCCGGTTGAATAGGGTGCTGTAAAGATGCGAGGGCATAGACTTTGCTTCGAAGCTGGCAACGCAAGAAGTGAGCGCAAGAAAAGAGACAATCAAAGTGCTGGTGGCTGACGACCACCCGGTTGTGCGCAAGGGGCTGCAATCCTGCCTGTCCCGGGCCGGGCGGCTGCGCCTGGTGGGGGAGGCGGCGGACGGAGACGAGGCGTTGCGCAAGGCGCGCGAGTTGCAGCCGGATGTCGTATTAATGGACATTTCCATGCCGGGCATGAATGGCCTGATGGTCACGGAAATGCTGCGCAAGGAATTGCCGCAGGTCAAGGTGCTGGTGGTGTCGGTGCAGCGCAACAAGGACGCCATCTTCCGCGTCATCCAGGCCGGGGCGCATGGGTATGTTTCGAAGGAAGCGCCGTCCGAGGAAGTCATTCGGGCCATTGAATCCGTGCATGGAGGGGAGCCGTATTTCAGCGAGGAGATCGCGCGGGCGGCGCTGTACGAGTTTATCAACAGCGGCGGCCGGAAGGAGCCGTTCGCCCAGCTTACCCCCCGGGAGCGCGAGGTCCTGGTCCTGATTGCCGAAGGGAAGAGCAACAAGGAAATTGCCGACCAGCTCAACATCGGGGTTCGGACCATCGAGACGCACCGGGAGCGGATCATGCGGCGGCTCAATATTCATTCCGTGGCCGGTCTGACCAAATACGCCATCGCCAACGGCTTGGTCTCGCTCGATATCGGTCCCAAACCCTAGCCGCGCGCGCCGCCTTGCGCTTGCCCCGCCTTGCGCGCTTTGGCACATTGACCCGGCATGCGTGAGCGGCTTCGGGCGTGGGCAGAGAACCTAGAGACTTTCTTCATAGAAGTCGTGGTCGAGGAGCGGCGCGGCAAGCGCGCCGAACTGATGCGCGGGCTGCTGTACGCGTGCTCCAAAGTTTTCCAGGCCGCCATCAAAGCCCGCCGGTTCCTGTATAACGTCCGTATTCTGCGCGATTCGACGCTCGGCGTGCAGGTGATTGCCGTCGGCAACCTGACCGTCGGCGGCACTGGCAAGACGCCCGTGGTCGAGAAATTCGCGCGCGAGCTGCGCGACCAGGGGCGCAACGTGGCCATCCTTTCGCGCGGCTACCGTTCCAAGCCGACCCCGGTCCACCAATGGCTGCTGAACAAGCTGCTGTTCCGGCATGACACCACGCCGCCGCGCGTCGTTTCGGACGGCAAATCCCTGTTGTTGGATTCCGAGATGGCGGGCGATGAGCCGTACATGCTGGCCTCCAACCTCAAAGACGTGGTCGTGCTGGTGGACAAAGACCGCGTCAAGAGCGGGCGTTACGCCATCGAGAAGTTCGGCTGCGACACGCTGCTGCTCGACGACGGGTTCCAGTACTGGCGGCTCCGCGGGCGGCGGTTGGACATTGTTTTGGTGGATCGCCAGCAGCCTTTCGGCACCGGGCAGTTGCTCCCGCGCGGCACCCTGCGCGAGCCGCCGTCCCACCTGGCGCGCGCCAGCACGATTTTCATCACCAAGAGTGACGGGGATACCGCCGAGTTGCGCCGGCGGATCGCGGAGTTCAACCCGTCCGCCGGCATCATTGAGTGCATACATCACCCGCTGTACCTGGAAGACGTGTTCACCGGCCAGCGACTGCCGCTCGCGTCGCTGCAGGGGCGCAAGGTGGCGTCCTTAAGCGGCATCGCGCAGCCCGAGAGCTTCGAGGGGAGCCTCACCGCGCTGGGGGCGGAGCTGGTGTATTCCAAGCGGTTTGCGGATCACCACCGCTTCACCCAGCAGGAAATCCTCAACGTCATCAACCGCAGCAAGAAACGGCAGGCCGAGTTGATCGTCACCACACAGAAGGACGCGGTGCGCTTTCCGAAGATTGACCGGCGCGACCTGCCGATCCGCTTTATGCGCGTCGAGATCAAGATTCTCCGCGGGGCGGATGACTTCCAGGATTGCGTGCGCAAAATCTGTTTCCGCTAGGCATGGATACCCTGCTATATCTGCTGGCGCGCGCCCTGGTGGCGGGGTTGCAGGCGCTGCCGTTGACGGTGGTGGCGCGGCTTGGGCGATTCGGCGGCGGGCTGGCCTACGGGCTGGATGCGCGGCACCGGCGCGTCGCGCTGGCCAACCTCGCGCGGTGTTTCGGGGCGGAGCAATCGCCGGCCCGTCTTCGTGCGCTGGCGCGCGAGCACTTCCGCCGCCTGGGGGAGAATTATGCCTGCGCGATCAAGACCGCGTCCATGAGCCTGGCCGAGCTGCGCCCGCATGTGGAGTTTGCGGGTAATCTCCGCCTTTTTGCGGTGCGCGCCGGCGCGCGGCCCGCCAGCGTCGTGTGCGCCATCGGCCACTTCGGCAACTTCGAGTTGTACGCCCGGTTCGGGCAGTTTGCGCCCGCCTACCAATGCGCCACTACTTACCGCGGGCTTCGCCCCCCCGCGCTCAACCGCCTGCTCCAATCCCTGCGCGAGCGGTCGGGCTGCCGCTATTTCGAGCGCCGGTTTGACGCCGACGCGCTCAAGGCTTTCATGCGGCAGCGGGGCGTCGTGCTGGGGCTTCTGGCCGACCAGTCCGGCGGCGCGCTGCGCGGGCCGTTCCTGGGGCATGAGTGCCTCACCTCGGCTGCGCCGGCCATCTTTGCGCTGCGCTACCGCTGCCCCCTGATCACCGCCATTTGTTACCGCGTCGGCCTGGCCCGCTGGCGCATCGAGTTGGGGGAGGAAATCCCCACCCGCGAGAACGGCCGGCCGCGTTCCACCGCCGCGATCATGGCCGACGTGAACCGCGCCTTCGAGGCGGCGATCCGTCGCGACCCGGCCAACTGGTTCTGGGTGCATCGCCGCTGGAAACCGCCGCGCCCCGGCCGGCGCCGCGCCATCCCCAATGCCCCGCCGTCCGCGGAAGCGGCGGCGGTCGCCTCCTCCGGCCCGGCGGGTTGACCTGGATTACGCATGACGGCGCCGCCTCATTCCTTCGCCGGCCTTCCGGACTGCATTCTCATCCGCGGTGTGAATTGGCTGGGCGACGCGGTGATGACCACGCCCGCGCTGCAGCGCCTTCGGGAAGCGCGGCCCCGGGCGCGCCTCGTTTTGCTCACGCAAGAGAAGCTTGCCGGCTTGTGGCAAAACCATCCAAGCCTCGATGGCCTGCTCACCTGCGCCGCCGGCGAAAGCCCGTGGGCGGTGGCCGGCCGGTTGCGCGCGGAGGCTTTTTCCACCGCCCTGCTCCTGCCCAATTCGCCGCGCGCGGCCCTCGAAGCGTGGCTGGCGCGCATCCCGCAGCGCATCGGGTACGCGCGGCCCTGGCGGAACTGGCTGCTGACGCAACCGCTGCCCCCGCGCCCCGGCCAGGCGCGCATGGCGAAGCGGTCGGTTCGGGAAATAAGACGGCTGATTCGCCGGTCCGGCGCCTCCACGGCGGGCGCCCCCGTTTCCCCGCCGCCGCGCGCCTCCCATCAAATTCATGATTATCTCCACCTGGCGGCGGCACTGGGGGCCAATCCCGAGCCGCTCGCACCCCGGCTGGAGGTCACCGCCGACGAATTACGCCAGACGGAGGAGGCCTTCCTGCCGGGGAAGCGCGGCCAGGCGCAGGCTTCTCCCTTGGCGGTGTCCCGGCGGCTGCTGGGATTGTGTCCCGGCGCCGAATATGGCCTCGCCAAACGCTGGCCCGCGGAACGCTTCGCCGCCGTCGCGCGCGCGGTCGTGCGCGAGGATGCCAACTGTCTTTGGCTGGCGCTCGGCGGCCCGCGCGACTGGCCGGTGTGCGAGGAAGTGGCCCGGCGCGCCGGCGGCGGGGTGCTGAACCTGGCCGGGCAGACTTCCCTGCGGCAGCTCATGGCCCTGCTCAAGCTCTGCCGCGTGGTGCTGACGAATGACAGCGGCCCGATGCACGTCGCCGCCGCGCTGGGCACTCCGGTGGTCGTCCCGTTTGGCAGCACGTCGCCCGCGTTGACCGGCCCCGGCCAGCCCGGCGATCCGCGCCACCGGCTGTTTTCCTCGGACGCGCCGTGCGCGCCGTGCTTCCGCCGCCACTGCCCGATTGATTTGCGCTGCCTGACCGCTATTTCCGCCGACGACGTCACGCAGGCGGTGCGGCAAATCCTCGCCGCGCTGTAGGCGGCGGGCGGTTCGGGGCCGGGCCGGCGTCTGCGGGCACGCCTTGCGCCCGGCCAGGCTTTGCCAGATACTCAAGGTATGCAGTTAAACGTGACCCAGCTCGCCGATCGTCTGATGGCCTCTTATGCCAGCGCCGGCGGCATTAACCATTGGGACGGCAAGAACCTGCCTTCCAAGCGCGCGATTGCGTTGATCACCGCCGACCTGCTCCGGTTGCTCTTTCCCGGCTACTTCGACGAGAAGCTGGTGCATTCCTCGGAATTGCGGGCGACCACGGCCGCGCTGCTGGAATCAGTGCTGCGCAGCCTGGAAAATGAAATTGCCAAGAGCCTCGAATACCATCCGCCCCCCGACTTACCCGGGAAGGGCCTGCGCCCGTTTGCCCGCGCCCTGACCCGTGAGTTCCTCGCCAGCCTGCCCCGCCTCCGCGAACTGCTGCAAACGGACACCGAGGCCGCCTACAATGGCGACCCCGCAGCCCTCAGCCGCGAGGAAGTGATCGTGGCCTATCCTTTTATTGAGGCCATCGCAGTGCAGCGCCTGGCGCATGAGTTGTATGCGAAGAATATCCCCCTCATCCCGCGCATCATGACCGAATGGGCCCACGCGCGCACCGGCATGGATTTACATCCGGGCGCCCAAATCGGCTCCCATTTCTTTGTGGATCATTGCACCGGCACCGTGGTGGGGGAAACGACCCGCATCGGCAGCCATGTGAAAATGTATCAAGGCGTGGGGTTGGTGGCCAAATCGCTGGCGCTGGGGCAGCAATTGCGCGGGCAGAAACGCCACCCCACCATCGAAGACCGCGTGACCATTTACGCCGGCGCGACCATCATGGGCGGGGATACGGTCGTGGGTGAAGGCAGCACCATCGGGGCTAATGTCTTCCTCACCACTAGCGTGCCGCCCCATTCCCTGGTCATCCAGGAAGAGGCCAACGTCAGGGTCCTGAAGAAGAAGGAACGCCCCCGCCCGCCCGACGGAGCGGCCCTCTGATTAAAAGCGCGTCAACTGCTCCAGTTCCCGCACCCGCGCGTCAATCTGCGCCCGGGTGACCCGGGTCGTGCGCTGCACGCCGAACCCTTCGCAGCAGAACGACGCCACCACGCTCCCGAAGACCATCGCCCGCCGCAGATGGCGCTCGACCGGCCCCCGCGCCGCGGCCAGGCAGCCCATCAGCCCACCGATGAACGAATCCCCGGCGCCTGTCGGATCCACCACCCGGCGCAGCGGATAAGCCGGGCAGATGAACCGCCCGTGCGGCCCGGACAGGATCGAGCCGTGCGATCCCTGCTTGATGACCACGTATTTTGGCCCCCGCCGGTGAATCAGCGGCAGCGCGGCCAGCGGGTTTTCCTCCCCGGTCAACTGTTGCGCCTCACTGTCGTTGAGCACGAACAGATCCAGCCGCCGGAGCAGCCGCAGCAACTCCGAGCGCGCCACCTTGAGCCACAAGTCCATGGTGTCCGCCGCCACGAACCGCGGCCGCCGCATTTGGTTCAACACGTGATGCTGCAGGCCCGGCGCGATGTTGGCCAGCAGCACAAAGGGCGTGTCCCGGTACGCGGGGGGCAATTCGGGCGTGAATTGCTCGAACACCCCCAGTTCCGTTCGCAGTGTTCGTCGCTGGTTCATGTTCGCGGCATACTCGCCCGACCAATGGAACGTCCGGCCCGGCCGCCGCTGCAAGCCCGCCAGGTCAATCCCGTGGCGCTGATAAAGCCGCAGGTAACGCCCGGGGAAATCCTGCCCCACCACCCCGACCAATTGGACCGGGCCAAAGAAACTCGCCGCCACCGCCGCATGGCTGGCCGAGCCGCCCAGCAGGCGCGGGTTCTCCGCTTTGGGGGTTTTGATGGAATCCAGGGCGGTCGATCCGACAATAAGAACTTTCATCGCGAGGTTATTCAGGGTTGTGTCCGCGGCCCCGCCCCGGGCTTCCCCGGCGGGGGGGCTTTGCTGGCGAAAACGGTCTCATGCCTCTTTTTATAACATAAGCCGCGCGGGAAGGTGAGTAAAAATGTGCCCGCGGGCAACGGCGGCCCGCCGCCGCTTTCCGTGCGCGGGCAATCTGCGGCGGCGCAGCCGCGCCGCCGATGCGCCGAAGCGCCAAACGTTACCGGCCCGACCGGGAGCCGGAGGGCGACCGGAAGGGGCGGGAAGCGGATCCGGCGGGCGAATAGTTTCTGGTGGAAGGCAGCGAGCGCACACCCGCCGCCTGTTGCTGCGTCTTGGGCTGATAGAAGTGCGGCGTCGCCGGCCGGGAGTTGCCGGCGGACGCGGGCGCGGCCGGGCGCGTGTTATACAAAGACGGCAATCCTGCATCCGATCGGTAGCCGGGTGAGGGACGAACTCCTTGCTTCCACTCCTCGGGCGCGCGCGGGGCGGGCGGCCCGGCCGGGATGCGCGGTACGGTTGTGGAAGCGCTTGGCGCGGCCTGCGCGACGGGCGCGGGTGTTGGGCGCGCGCTGCTGGTCCAGGTCGAAGTGGTGGTGCTCCGTGTTCCCGGGGCCGACGGCGTGGTTCGGCTGGCGCCGGTTGACGGCTGGGCTGGTGTCGAAGCGGACGGCCGGGCGCTGCTGGACGTCAGCCCGGTTCGGGAAGTCGATCCGGACGGCGTCGCGAGGGCGGCGCCGGATGTTGATGGCGTCGACGGGGTGGACGAGGCGCGCGGGCGACTGGTCCAGTCCGAGGTGGTCCGACCGCGATTGGCCGGCGGCGTTGCTGCCGGCGTGGCGGAAGCCGGCGTAGATTGGAAGCGCGACGCCGAGGAAGGCGGGGTGCCGCTCGTGCCGGTGATCGGCCGGGAGGGCTCCGGGCGCGTGCGGTTTCCCCCGGCGAAGGCCTGGCCGCGCGCAGGCGGCGCACTGGGGGTGTGCCGGATGGCCGGGTGTTGCGCGTCCACGCGCTGGGCGACCATGCTACTGGTCCGCGCGGGCGCGTTCAGTTGCGGCCGATAAACCACCGAGCCGGCGCGGGTGGGCATACGATCCGGGCGGTCATTCCATTCGCGCACCGTGGCCCGCGGAATGGGGCCGCGATGGGCGGAGGAAAACCGATCAACCGGAATCCCCCGGTTTTCGATCCGGTTGTTGTTCACGATGTAGTTGTTGACAATGGTCGTCTGGTTATAGACCGGACCCACCCGGGACCGCGGTAGACAGTGCCGACGAAGGTCGCGGTGGAAGAAGTTGTTAAAGCTGACGAACAGGAAAGCGTCGCTGCCCAGACCGAAACCAAAGCCGGCGCTGACGCTGACGCCGTTGTAGCGCCAGCCATGATGTACATCAAACACCGCGTAGGGCGGCAACGGCGCCCAGCCGCAGTAATCGCCACCGGTCCGCCAGGTCACCCAGGCCGGCCCCCAAACGCGGTCCGGCAGCCAGACCCAGCCGCAGCGCGCATGCAGATGCCAGCGTCCATAATGAAACGGTGCCCAGCCCCACGAATACGTGGATTGCCAATACCAGCCGTAATCACTGTAAACCCAGTAGCCGCCATTGCAGTACGGCCGCCAGCCCGGTGTCACCACCACCGCCGTGGGCTGCCAGCACCAGCCATAGCCATCCAATTGCACCCATGTGCCGTACGGCGCGAGGCTGTCATAGAAATATGTCACGTCCGGGGGCGGACTGCCGACATAAACCGGCGCTGGAGCCGCAACGGCCGCAGGTGCCGCTGCAGGGGCGGCGGCCGGCGCAGCAGCGGGCGCGGCCGCCGGAGCGGCCGGGGCAGCGGGTGCCGCCGCGGCCGGCGCCGCGCTGGCGGCGGTGGGCGCATACGACTGCTCCTGGCCACGCAGGGTGCCGTCATGGTTCAACATGGCCGAAGTGACCTCCTCCGACAGTCCAAGGTCTTTGAGGTAAAGCACGTTGTCGGCGGAAAGATTGAATTGGGCCTGCGAATTCCGGATGTAAGCCAAAACCACTTCATCCCCAACCCCCGAGGTGGCCAGCCGGATGACTTCGGCGGCGCCGGGCGAGAGATTGGCCGGGACCGCAACTTCAGTCGCGCCCGGCGCGGGCGCCTCAGTGGCTGCGGGAGCCTGCGCGAAACCAGCGAATACCGGAATTAGCATTCCGGTCACCATTCCATACCATTTTGTTGCATTCATAGTACTCGACTACGTTATCTTCACTATCGGGTTAGACCTATCAGCCCACGCTTTATTCACACCGCCGCATTTAACTGCCATGACGCAAGATAGAAGACCCCCGCCGCCGCCGCCAGTCGAAACTTCGCCCCGCGCGCTCGGCCAGATGCCCGCCCCGGTTCCCCCCGGGCGCCAACCAGCCAGCGCGCCGGGCTTCCCGGCTTCACCCGCGGCAAATGAAGCCCGCGCCGCCACTGTCCGTGGTTGAATCAAGGAACGCAAACCCGCCGTCCTCCAATCCACATCGCCCGTGCCTGAAGTAAAGGCGCAGCCTCGCCAGACTGCGCCCAAACAACCTACTAGCAAATCCCACAACTATCCCACCGAAAACATCGCTCATGTCCGCTCAATGTCAAATGCGAGCCCGGAGCTCGTGCGCCGGACTGCGGGCAGCCCGCCCGGCGCCTGAAATACCCGGGCTGAACCCACGAACAATCGCCTGCGTGAATCCAGCTTTTTGCCGGGCCCGCCTTCCCCGGCCAATCCAAATCACGCGCTTCCGCATCACGCCCCGCGCCTCCATTCCCGCGGAGCCTGTGTTTTGCTCAATACTTCTTGGTGAATTTTTTGCGGGATTCCTCTTCGCCCGAAACGGAGGACGGTGCGGCGGCGGGGGCGTCCGGTTTGGCGGCGGCGGCGGCTTCGCCGGGTGGCGTGGCGGCGCTTGCCGGGTCGGGAGCCGGCGCGGGCGGGGCATCCACACATTCCACAAAAGCCAGGCGCAACGACATCAGGCTCTGTTTCAAGATCGCGGTTTCTTCCGGGGTCAGGTTGCCTTTGGTCTTCACCTCCAGCATTTCCAACTGGTCAATGAAGAGCTGGGCCCCTTCGAGGTCGCGAACCGGCTGGCCGGAGGCGGGGTGCGGAGTTTTTCCCAACAGCATCATGGCCATGCTGGACTGTTGCATGACCAGTTGCGCAAAGAGTGCGGTGTTCACATCTTCAGGGCGGTTCGCTGCGGGCGCTTTTTCAGAAAGGTGCGAATCATTCATGCGGAACCAGCTTTGCGGCCAGCGCGAATTTCGGCCAGCAAAAAATGTCGCCGCCCGCAAGCCCCCGTCGGCACTGCCTCATTTTAAGGCACGGCTGGCAAAAGCTGAACATTCAGCCAACCCGCCGGCCGGAGCACGGCGATTCCTTCCTCCGTCGCGCAGCTTTACCCGGCGGGCGGGCCGGGAGACCCCTATTCCGTCCGGCTTTGCTTCCTCCACGTAGACCTCTGGCATTTTCTCGCTAATGTAATAGCGGGGGTTTCCCGGAGGAAAGGGCGAGGCAAGGGTGAGGAGGGCAAGTGTTTTTTCGGGCGTGGATTCCCGCGCCAAAGCCGGGATTTGGCTACCGATGATGGATTCTGACCGGGTTTGGCGCTTCGACGCCACGCTGAGTGTCAATCGTGATGTTCAGCCTTCGCTGGCTCAGTTTGTCTTGGGCGCGCCGATCGCGCATTTGCATGAGCAGCAGTCCGGGGAATCGCGGGGGCGGGCGCCGATTGGTAATCGCGGCAAAGCCCCGGATCTCCTGGAGCAATTTCATCATGTTGACTTTGGCGGCCATAGGACAATTCCAGGGCGAGCGTCTGCAGTTCACGTGCCAGTCCGGGGCCGCCCGGGCTTGGACGGCGCGCGGGGCGGCGGAATTGCCGCTTGGCAGGGCGGGCGGCTTCTGCTTAGCTCCCGGCACCAAATGACACGACTGCGGCTCATGTTCCTGCTGGCGCTGGGCGCTTTGGCCTTGGCCTCCGCGGCCCGGGCGCAGCAGCAACCCGCCTGGGAAATGGAGGCGTTGACCGACGAGGGCTACGCTGAGTTTGATTTCCAGACGGGCCTGGGCCGGGGCACCAACGGCGTACTGGTCCGCTACGGCAACGCGTTCCTGACCGCTGACCAGGTCACCGTGAATCAGCAGAACGGCGAGGTTGCGGCCGAGGGCCAGGTGCGGCTCCAGAACGAAGACCAGTTGTGGATCGGCGAGCATATCCGCTACAATTTCAAAACGCGGCAGTTGAACGCGGAGCAGTTTCGCACCGGCAAGGCGCCGGTGTTTGCCGCCGGGGAGGGGCTTCACCTGGAGTTGACCAACCGCCTCTACCGGGCCACCAACGGCGTCATCACCACCGATGATGTGGCCGATCCGGCGATCAAGGTTCGCGCCCGACACCTCAAGATCATCCCGGGGGATAAGGTGGTGGCGAGCGGGGCGACGCTCTACGTGGCGAAGGTGCCGGTTTTCTATTTCCCCTATTACTCGCGGCGGCTGTCCCCCCGCGCCAATCATTTTACGTTCATCCCCGGGTATCGCAGCAGCTTCGGGCCGTTTCTGCTCAGCGGCTATAACTTTTTCCTGAACGACGAACTGGACGGCGTCGCGCACGTGGATTACCGGGTGCGGCGGGGGCTGGGGCTGGGGCCGGACGTGAACTACCACCTGGGCCGCTGGGGCGACGGGACGTTCAAGTATTACTACCTGTATGATCAAGACCCGCAGGCCCGCGATTCGCAGAACGTCAGCCCGCACAACCGGCAGCGGGTTTATTTCTCCTACCAGGCCAACCCCGCCACCAATGTGTACGCCCAGGCGGTCGTGCGCTACCAGGGCGATACCAACATCATCCGTGAGTTCTTTGAAAACGAGTACCGCCGGAACCCGCAGCCCAGCACATTCGTCGAGCTCAACAAGTTCTGGCGCAACTTCAGCCTCGATGCCTATGTCCAGCCCCGGGTCAACGACTTTCTCGAAACCGTCGAGCGCCTGCCCGACGTGCGGCTGACGGGCTACCGCCAGCAGTTGGGCAACTCGCCGCTTTACTATGAAAGCGAGAGTTCCGCGGGCTACTACCGCCGGCTTTTCGTGGAGACCAATTCCCTGGTTTCCCCTCCCGACTTCGCCGCGGCCCGCGCAGATACCTACCATCAACTGCTGCTCCCGCAGACGCTCTTTGGCTGGCTCACGGTCACCCCCCGCGCGGGCGGGCGGCTCACCTATTACAGCCGGGCCACCGAGCGAGGCGCGACGACCGACGAGCGCTGGCGCGGCGTGTTCAACACCGGCGCCGAGCTTTCCTTCAAAGCCTCCCATCTTTGGCCGGACGCGCAGAGCGGCTTTTTCGAGGTGAACGGCCTGCGGCATATCCTGCAACCCTCGGCCAATTACGCCTACGTCCCGCAGCCCAATTATCGCGGCCCGCGCGAGCTGCCGCAATTCGACTACGAGCTGGCCAGCCTGCGCCCGCTCCCGATTGAGTTTCCCGACTACAACGCCATAGATGCCATAGACAGCCAGCATGTGCTGCGCCTGGGGTTGCGCAATAAACTCCAGACCAAACGCAACGACCAGGTGGTCAACCTGGTCAACTGGGAGGTCTTTACCGACTGGCGCCTGCAGCGCCAGGCCAGGCAGGGCGCGTTTGCCGACCTGTATTCCGACCTCACGCTGCGCCCGCGCTCATGGCTGCATCTCGATTCGGAGCTGCGGTATAGTGTGGAGAACGGCTATTTGCGGCTGTCGCAAACCCGCCTTGGCCTCCAACCCGGCGCCCGCTGGAGTTGGGCCTTCGGCCATCTTTATTTGCGGGATGACCTGAGCCCCGAGCCCACCGCCTACGGACGGGGCAACAACCTTTTCAGCAGCTCGCTCCAGTATCGGCTGAACGAGAACTGGGGGTTCCGGGCGGTACATTGGTTCGAGGCCCGGTCGGGAACCTTGCAGGAGCAGGCATATTCCGTCTATCGCGACATGCGCAGTTGGACGGGCGCCCTCACGCTCAAAGTGCGCAACAGCCAGGGCCGCCCCCAGGACGTCACCGTGGCGTTCACCTTCTGGCTCAAGGCGTTTCCGGGCTCCGGCCGCGATCCCCGGGCGGATCAGCCCTTCTTGTAATCCCCGCCGCCCGCCCCGGCGCCCCGCAGACGGTGAAACTGAAAGCGGAGGGGCTGCCGCGCTTCGGGATCCAGTTGAATCGTGCAATACCCGCCATCCTTCAGCAGCTCGATGCCCGCCAGCGCCGGGCAAAGACGCACGCGAAAGGGGCGCCACTGACGGGCCTGGTTCAGCGCGGTGCTGAAGCGCCGGACCGCGCGGCCCAGGCCGCCCAGGGGCGGCATTCCCGCCAGCAGCCGGCTCTGCCACAGCACGAGGTTGGAATGCAGATGGCCGATCACCGTCAGCTCGATTTGCGGCAGCCTGGCCCGAATGACCTCCTCGCGCCCGAGAAACGGCAGGGCGGTCGGGTCATGGCAAAACAGCAGCATCCGCTGGTCGGGCCGCAGGGCCGCAAAGACGGCGGTGATTTCCGCCAGGTGTTCCTGCCGCAGCCGCTCCCACTCGGGCCGCTCGGCGGGCAGCATGTCCCCGGCCAGCGCCGGCAGCGCGACCAGCGAGGACACAAACCCGAGCAGCACGTAGCGGCCCAGGTCGAGGCGCCACAACGGCGACAGCCCCAGGTCGGTGCGCGCCCGGTGCCAACTGGCCAGCCGCAGGCCGCCATGCGCGCTGAACAGGGACAGTTTGCCCAGCTCATGATCGCCGTAATTTACCCGCAGCCGCCCGCCAAACCGCTGCCGGAGTTTGCCGAGGCATTCCCGCGCGCTCTGGCAGGCGGCTTCATCGCTCAAGCCCACAAACGCCGAGTCGCAGGAATAATCCCCGTTGGCGATCACGTAATCAAAGCCGCCGGCGCGCTGGAGAAACTGCTCGAGCCGGGCGTTCCCCGCAAAGGGATTTCGCCGCCAGACAAAGCGCCGGAATGCCGTCGCGCCGGCCCGGACCAGCGGCCGGGCGATGGCGCGCAGCTCGTAATCGCGCCCGCGCGCCTGTTCGGCGGCGCCGGCGTAATGAATATCGCTCAGGATGCCGAGCGTGCAGGTGCGCATGGGGCCATCCTGACGCAGTCCGGCGGGCGCCGTCAACCCGGCGGACCCGCCCGCGGGCCGGCGGCGGCGGCGGACGGGCGCGTCAGGATAAAACCGGCAGAAAGATATGGTAGGTGGCGCCCTGGCCGGGCTGGCTTTCCACGCTGAGGTCGCCGTGGTGCTCCCGGATAATGCGCCGGGTAATGGGCAGGCCAAGCCCCGTGCCCTGGGGCTTGGTGGTAAAGAACGGCTCGAACAGCCGGCTCATGACCTCCGGCGCAATCCCGGAGCCATTATCCCGAATCGTCACCTGGAGCCGCGCCGGGGCGCCGTCGCTGGCGGCGAGGGTTTCCGTGGCCACCGCGATCGTGCCGTTGTAGCCGGTCGCTTCGAGCGCATTCATCAGCAGGTTCACAAAGGCTTGCTGAAGCTGGTATTCATCCCCCCGCACCCGATCAGCGGCGGCCTGGAACGACCGGTGCAGGGAAATATACTTGCCCTCCAGTTGCGCCTGGATGAGCCGCAGCGAATGCTCCAGGACCTCGTGCAGGCGAAGCTCGCTCAGGTTTAACTGCGCCGAACCCGAGAACTTCAGCATGCGGGTGACGATCGCGTCAATGCGGCCGATTTCGCGACGCACCATGCCCGCCAGCTCGTCCTCCGGTTGCTTCTCCAGCAGCAGCCCCACCAGCGTCTTGCCCGGCACCAGCGCGTTGCGAATCTCGTGCGCCATCGCGGCGGCCAGCGTGCCGAGCGTGGCCAGGCGGTCCAGTTGCGCCAGCCGTTCCTCGATTTGGTCCGGCGGAACCGCGAGCAGCCGCTCGTGCAAACAGGTCTTTTGGCTCTCACTACCGGTCATAACGGTTGGGCATGGCCATGCGCAGTTCACAGGCTAACTCACCCCCCGGAGGCGCGGCAAGCGGAAACCGCCCGGCTTTCTTTGAACCAACCAGGCCGTTTGCCCGCGCGGCCGGCCGGATGCCACGCCCGCGCGGCGCGGATCCTGGCCGCCCGGACCCGGGCGGCGAGTTCATTCGCGGTCAAGGCCACGAAGCCGAAACCCGCCATTGTGGGCGGCGCGATGTCCTCCCGGGCGGGGGCGTCTCCCCTCCGCGCGCCGCAACTCCCGGGTCAGCCGGGTCTTCCCGGGCCGCGGCTTGTGTGCCCGGCAGGGCCAATCCTTTCCGGGTCCGGCCTGGCCTCAAATCCGCAAGCCACCGTCGGCTGACCCAGCCCGAAGCCGCAGAATCCCGCTCGCCTTTGCCCGGGCGCTTCAAAATAAAGGGCCTCGCGGGGCGCATCTGAAATGCCGGCATTTTGGCATATTTTTTTGTTGCCTTTTGGAAGAGGATGGCTACAATTGCGCCCAGCTTAATGGGTGGCTCCAACCATGGGCTGCCCAAACAAATGACAACAACACAAAACTGTTCAGCTGGCATAACAATATGAAATCATTCCGCATATATTCCATGGCGCCCTGGACGCGGGCGCTGGCCGCTGCACTTTTCGTGACGGCGGCGTCTTCCACGCAGGCTGTAATTGTCGGGCCATACGCTCCCGATCCGGACACCCTGCATCTTTGGCACATGGATGTCAGTGTCACGCCGGTGCCGGATGAGGTGGCCAACGGTCTGGCGTTGAACAATGCCGGTGGCGGGGCTACGCTGGGCAATGCCTCCTTCAGCGGGTTTGGCCAGGCGGTAAGCACATTGGACGGCGGCCAGGCCGGCCGCAACGAGGCCACTCTGATTGACGCTTACCTGGCGCCAAAAGCGCTGGCCAACGGCTCCGGGGACAATGTCGCCTGGAGCTTTGCCGATCCGACAACCCGGGCTTTCACCTTCGAGGCCATCGTCTGGGTTGGGTTCGACCCGGAATTGAACCTGGGGAAGGCCCCGGCCGGCACCGGGCGCGACCAGGGGCTGCAGATCATCTCTGGCGAGCAGGAAGCCGCCGGCGGGGGCATCCGCTCCTGGCAATTCCGGCTGCTCCCGGTGGGCTACGGCCCCGGCGGCACCACCAGCCCGCGCCTGGAGTTCATCAACGTCAATAATGGCGCCAACGTGCAAAGCATCGTGGCCTACATTCCCACCAACGGAACGCACGCCATTCTTTCCAATGCCTGGTACCACGTGGCCGTCACCTACAACGGCGACGAGGGCACCCCCGATAATTTGCGGATCTATTGGACCGCGCTGGATGATTCCCAGGTGCAGGCCAATGAAATCCTGGCCACGTCCATGGCACTGGACCTCCTCGCCGGGGCGGTGGATTTCTGCATCGGCAACACGGGCCGCAATCCGCCCAATAGCAACTGGCTCGGCTTGATTGACGAGGTGCGGATCAGCAAGACGGCGCGAGCGGCGGACGGAATGATGTTCGCCTCGCCCGCGCCGCGGATCGTCACCGGGCCGGCGGATCAGACGGTGGGCGTCGGGCAAACGGCGGAGTTTACCGTCACCGCTGCCGGGGCCACTCCCTTGTATTATCAATGGCAATGGCACGGCACGAACCTGCCCGGGGCCACCGATCCCGTGCTGACGTTGCCCGCCGCGCAACTGACGGACTCGGGGCCGTACTCCGTGACGGTCAGCAACGCGTTTGGGCAGGCGACCTCCACGCCGGACGCCATCCTCACCGTGCGCGTTCCGCGCCAACTGGTTTGGGCGGGCTATGGCCCGTATTGGAATACGGACGATCCTTACTGGGACTCCGATAACGACAACTCGCCGGATACGGCCTTTATGCCGGGAGACGCTGTGGTGCTGAATGACGTGGGCGCCTGGATGCCGCAGTTGCTGGTGGACTCCGCCCTGAACCCGACGGCGGTCACGGTGGACTCGAGCGCGGATTACACGCTGACCTCGGTGCTGAACGGCACGCTGGTCAACAAAATGACGTTGACCAAGAAGGGCGCGGGCCAGTTGGTGATGGACATGGACAACAACTACGTCGGCCCCACGGTGATTGAGGACGGGCGGCTGGTAATTGGCGCCGGCCAGTCCCGCGGCTCGCTGGGCCACGGCCCGATCACCAACGATGCCACGCTGGCGATTGCCCGCTCCGGATCCCTCAACCTGGGCGGCTTGCTGGCTGGAACCGGAAGCCTGGAAAACAACGCCACGAACACGGTCACCCTCAGCGGCACCAACCTCATGAGCGGGCCCGTCAGTCTCAACGCGGGCAATCTCCGGATCGTCAGTCCGGCGGCGAAAGGTCTCGCCACCAACTATACCTTGAACGCCTCGGCGGAATCGGCTGGAACCACCACGCTGAGCCTGGGCGGCGGGATCACGTTTGGGCCGGACATCACCCTGGCCATGATGGGAACCTCGTCGAGCCTGAATAATCGGTGCAGCCTGCGGTCTTTGAACGGAACCAACACCTTCGACTGCTCCATGATTCTGGACGGCGACGGGAACATCCAGTTCTGGTCGGATGGCCTGGGGGACACAAACCTGTTCGTGGTGACCACGCCGCTGATTGACGCCCCGCTCTATACGGGGCAGATCATTCTGCGCGGCCTCGGAGACGGCTTGATCACGAGCCGGTTGAACCTGGGCAACAAGTTCAGCAAGACCGATACCGGCACCTGGACGCTCACCTCGACCGGCAACTCCTGGGTGCAAACCGATGTGGCCAGCGGCAAGCTCCGCCTGGGCGCGGATCATGCCCTGCCGATGTCGGTCCTGTTAAACCTCACTGGCGGCACCCTGGATCTGGCCGGCCACACCCAAATGGTGGGCGGGCTGAGCGGAAACGGATCGGTCGCCAGCAGCAGCACCACCGCGGATTCCTTCCTGATCGTGCAACTGATGGGCAACTCGTTCTTCGGCGGCACCATCCGCGACTCCACCTCGGGCGGCACCCGCACCGTGAGCCTGGCGCAGCACGGCGGGAGGCTGACGCTGTCGGGCACCAATACTTACAGCGGGGTCACCCTGGTTCAGGGGGGCACGCTGGAGTTGTTTGTTAACGGGACCATTCCCAACTCGACCAGCATTCACCTGGGCGGCGCGTCTGCGATTGATGTATCCCTGCGCGTGGATTCGACCTTCACGCTCAATCCCGCCCAGACGATCAGCGCCGACTGGGATATCAATATCACCGGCCAGTTTGCCAGCCAGGGCACGGTGGCGTTGCAGTTGAACAAGACCGGCCTCCTGCTGACGAACAGCCAGCTCCGCGCCTCCGGCGGGGTAACCTACGGCGGCACGCTGCAACTGCAGGTCACCGCCTCTCCCGCGCTGGCGGCCGGGGATGCCTTCAAACTGTTCGACGCCGGCAGCTATAACGGCGCTTTTGCCAGTATTGTGCCGGCGACGCCCGGCGACGGCCTGGTCTGGGATGACAGCACCCTGGCAACCGACGGCACGCTGCGGGTCGCCACGCCAGGGGGCCCGGTCACGGGCACCAACCTGCTGTTTGCCGTCACCGGCGCGGGGCTGGAATTGTCCTGGCCGGAGAGCTACCTCGGCTGGCGCCTGGAAGGGCAAACCAACAGCCCCGGGCTCGGCCTGAGCTCGAACTGGTTTGAGGTGCCCGGTTCCACGGCGACCAACCGCATCCTCCTGAGCCTGGATCCCGCCCTCGGCAGCGTCTTCTATCGCATGGTCAAACCTTGAGTATGCGAAAGTTGGTGGGTCCGGTGATACGCCGGCCCCGTCCCGTTCCGGGACGGGCGCCGGCGGCGCTCGCGGCCGGCAATTTCCCGCGGCACGGCTTTACGCTGATCGAGTTGCTGGTGGTGATCGCCATCATTGCCATCCTGGCGGCGCTGCTCTTGCCGGCGCTGGCCTCCGCCAAGGAGAAAGCCACGCGCACCCAGTGCCTGAGCAACCTCCGGCAAATCGCCGTGGCGATGAATGTTTACGCGCTGGACAACGCGGACTGGCTGCTGCCCGCCTGGGAGCAGCAGGGGAAATTTGTCCAGCTGGTCATCAGCCCGGAGAACTCCGAGGTAGCCAAGTCCGTCGGCCTGATCAACTCCACCAATACGGCCAATGTGTGGGCTTGTCCGGCGCGGCCCGGGCTGCCGCAGGTCAACCGGTATAACCAATACGCGCTCGGCTACCAGTACCTGGGCGGCGTCAAAACGTGGCTGAACTTCGCCACCGGCGGCGCGGAGGTCAAATCACGAAGCCCCATCAAAATGGGCCTTTCCCAACCGCGCTGGGTGCTGGCGGCCGAGGCCAACGTGAAATACATCCCGGAGGGGTGGGGCGCGGACGCCCCGGGCGAGAACCGGCTGCCGCATCCCCGAAAGGGCCAGATGGTTCCCCGGGGGGGCAACCAGGTTTATGTGGACGGCTCGGCGGAATGGATCCGGTTCGAGCAAATGTTCTTCCTGGCGGGGTGGAATGGCTCCCGGCGCGGGTGCTTCTACCAGGACGACCTCGGCGACCTCGGAATCTTTCGCCGCTACATTAAGGCCGTCCCTTGAGTGCCGTCGGCGTGCCCGGGGGCCATAAAGCCCCGCGACATCTCAACGGCTGGCGGGAAACGCGCTTCGCGCGCGCGCTGGGGCGTTTCCTCGTCCGGGGAAGCCTGGGGCTGGCGCTGGCCGGCGCGGGTTCGCTCCCGGCGGCGATGGCGCCTTATCCGCCGGACGCCGACACCCTGCATCTCTGGCACCTGGACGAACCGGCCAGCGCTTCCTCCGCGACCAATGCGGTGGCGGGCGGAGTGGCGCTCACCGCCATCGCCAACGGCGCCTCGCTCGCTCATCCCGCGCTGCCGGGCTTCGGCTCGGCGGCCAGCACTTACGACGGCGGCCCCGGCGCCACGCTCGCCGCCAACCCGAATGGCGTTCCCGGCCGGGACGCGTATCTCGGCCCCCTGCCGTTCGTAAACGGCCCCGGCGACAATGCCTTGCTCGTCTGCGCCGGCACCAACGGCGCGTTCACTTTCGAAGCCCTGGTGCGCGCGGATTTTGGCCCCACCAACCTCGCGGTGGCGCCCGACAAATCGCGCACCATGCAGATCCTCTCCGCCGACGCCGAGGAAACGCTCCGCCTCTTTCAATTCCGGATTGTCTGGACTCGGACCAACGACCCGAACCCGCAGTTGCAATTCATCAACATCGGCGCGGCCCCGCCGGGCATCCAAACCCTGATGGCCTATCTGCCCATGAGCGGCTCCAACGCCCTGGGGGCAAGCAATTGGTATCACGTGGCCGTCTCCTACGACGGGCGGCCGAATACCGCGGGCAACCTCAAGCTCTACTGGACCCGGGCGGAACCGGGCCGCACGCGGGCCGATCTGCTCGCCAGCCTGCGCATGACCAACAATCTGCCGACGGGCAGCGCGGACTGGGGCCTCGGCAACGAAGGCCGCGCCACCGGCGGCTCCGACGGCAACTGGGTGGGCCTGCTGGATGAGGCCCGCATCAGCAGCGTGGCGCGCGGGCCGGACGAGTTCATTTTCTTCGCCGACACCGACGGCGACGGCCTGCCCGATGCCTGGGAGCTGAAGCATTTCGGTTCGCTGGCCCGGGGACCGGCAGATGATCCCGACGGTGACGGCTTCTCCAACTGGCAGGAATACCGGGGCGGCTCGAATCCGGCGCGGAAGGCCTCCACGCCGGGGGACAAGGACGCCGACGGACTGCCGGACGTGTGGGAAATCACCTGTTTCGGCTCCCTGGCCCCGGGGCCGGCGGACGATCCCGACGGCGACGGCTTCACCAACGCCGAGGAGTGGGCCGCCGGCACCAACCCGGCCGACGCCGCATCCAGCCCGGCCGACACCGACGGCGACGGACTGCCGGACGCATGGGAGATCGCCCACTTCGGCTCCCTGGACCTGGGGCCGGAAGATGATCCCGACGATGACGGCTTCTCCAACCGGCAGGAATACCGCGCCGGCACCAACCCGGCCGACCCGCATTCCTGCCCGCCCGGGCCGCGGGTGCGCTTTATCCCCATTGAAGACGGCGATCCCGACACCAGCGAGTACGCCTACGCCGGCGGCGGCATCAACACCGTGTCATTCATCCGCTCCTCCCTGATGACGGTGGGGGAGCAGCAGTTCATCACCTACTATGGGCGGCATCAGACCAACCCGAACTACAGCTTCAACAACACGCTCTGGGTGGCGCGCCGGACGATCACCACCAACCGCTGGGAGGTGTTCCGCACCTCCTTCACCGCCAACAATATCGCCGATGGCCACGACTGCATCTCGATGGGGTTTGATGGCGAGGGCTATATGCACCTGAGCTGGGGCATGCATGGCGACGCCTTCCATTACGCCCGCAGCACCGCGCCGGTGCTGGGGAACGGGCCCATCGCCTTTGGGCCGGACGGCACCATGACCGGCCAGGAAACCGCCGTCACCTACCCGCAATTCATCACGCTCCCCGGCGGAGATTTGCTCTTTCTCTTCCGCAAAGGCTCCTCGGGCAACGGCGACACCTTCCTGAACCGCTACCGGCTGATACACCACAGTTGGGTTAACCTTCACACCGACGGCGTCCAGTCGCGCCCCTTCATCAAAGGCACCGGGTGGACGCCCAATTACAACGCCTACTGGCAGATGCCCTGCCTCGATGCCGCCGGCAACCTGCTGCTGGTCTGGACCTGGCGCTACAACGCGGACTCGCCGAAAAAGGAGGTCGGCTACCAGACCAACCACGACTTCGCCTATGCGCGCTCGGCCAACGGCGGCATCACCTGGCTCCGCTCGGATGGCACGCCCTACGCCCTGCCGATTTCGGAAAGCGGCGAGAACGGCGACCCCAACACCATCGCGGAAAAGGTCCTCGACATCCCCGAGGGCTCGAGCCTGATGAACCAGTCGGGAATGTGCCTCGACCAGTCCGGCCAGCCGGTGATCGCCAACTGGTGGGCCCCGGGCGCGGCGACCAATAACCACCGCCGCCAGTACCTCGTGGCCTTCCCCGCCGCCGCCGGCTGGGAAACGCGCCAGCTCTCGCACCGCACCCTCGACTCGCCCGCCTACAAAGTGCCGGAGACCGCGCTGGGCGACATGGGCCGGCCAACCATCCTTTGCGATCGGGACGACCGCCTGATCGTCATCTACCGCGACAACGAGGGCAGCAACGGGCTCACCGTGGTCCACTCGCTGCCGCGCGCCCAGGACCCCGCGCGCCAGGTGTGGACCGCCTTCGACCTGACCACGGAGAACCTGGGCCGCTTCGACGCGCCCAACGTGGACCTGCCGCGCTGGGAGCGGGATAACGTGCTGCACATCTTTTATCAGCCGGTGAACGGCCTGGGCTATGCCGCGCCCGCCAACACCGCCGCGCCGATCGGGGTGCTCGAATGGGACGCCGCCGCATACTTCGCGCATCGCCCGTTCCTGCAGGTTTCCCGGTCTGGAACCGCGGACGCCACGCTGGCGTTCAACGCGCAACCCGGCTGGACTTACCAAGTACAGACGAGCACGAATCTAAGCGACTGGGACACCCTGGCCACGCTGGCGGGAATTGCCGGGCGGCTGCAATACGTCCATACCAACGGCGTCAGCGCCAGCCCCCGCTTCTGGCGCCTGCGCCTCCACGAGGGCAGCGATTAACCCGGCGCCCGCCGCGCCCCGCGCCCGGGCTCCCCAGCCGTTCGCCCGCGGCGGTGCGGCCACCGGAAACCGCCCGGCGCAACCCGCGCCGTCTAGGGCCAGGTCCAGGCAAAGGGAAAGCGCAGCCGGTAAAACTGCCGCGCCCCGGCGGGAGTCACATAAAGCGCCTGCGTAAGGTTGGTGCTGTTGAAGCTGGCCACCGGCGACCAGGCCCCCGCGCCCGCCTGGGACCGGCTTTCCACCGACCCGCTCAGGCCCACCGGAAGGTTCACCACATCCAGCCGGAGGCTGGCCCCCTGCGCGGTGACCCGGGAGAACGTCGCCGGAGAAATCATTTGCTGCGCAACATCGGCCATGATCGCCTGGGCTTTCGCCGTCGGATCGGTGTCATCCCAGAAGATATAACTCACCCCCGGCTCGCTGCTGAGCGAGGTGTGGCCATCCCCAATCGCATAGCACCCGGGGCTGGGATTGCTGAGCCCGTAAGTGGCGGGGGTGGCCAGCATGCTGTCGAACAAGGCGAAAAAATCGGGAATATAAAGAGTGATGAGGGGGCATTTGGCCTTGATCTGGCTGGCGACGGCGCTGGCCAGCCCGGTGTTGAAGTTAATCACCTTCTGCCGGATAAAGGCCTTGTTCGGGCGCTCGTAGTAGTTCGGAACCATGGTGATATCCACCGCGTTCGGCATGATTACGGTGCGCGCGCCCTTGGCATAGAGATTCGTGACCGCCCGAAAATGGTTGGTCAGGGAAGCGTTGACGTATTTATCCCAGGTGCTCGAGTTGAAGGGCACATTTTCAATATCGCCGACAAAATCCGCATCACAGACCCATACCACAAACAGCCAGTTCGTCGCCGCGGGCGGCAGCGTGAAGGAATGGCCGCTGACCAGGGCCAGCAAGTTGGTGCTGGTGTGGCCGAAGTAGGATTGATTCTGGCTGGTGGGCAAGGTCAGCCCCTGCCGCTGGGCCAGCACCTCGACCCACACGCGGCCGTTGCAAAAGCGATTGCCGTAAAAAAGACTCGGCGGCGAAGGGGACGCCGTCGTGGTGCAAACTCCATCTCCGAGAACATAAATCGAACTGAAGGCCGCCGAAGCCGGCAGAGTCGCCAATCCGGACAACCAGGCAAACGCAATCCATCGCCACAGATTCCTCATGCCAATGACTTTGTCCCGCCCCGGGCTGGTGTAAAGCCTAAACCGAAAAAAATAGAACCCCGGGAGACCACGCGCCCCCCTCACAGCAGCACGCTTTCGGCCGCGGACTGCTCTGACCGGAACGCAACTTTGCAACGGTCGCGCCCCAATCGCGCAAATACGCCGCCCGCGATGAGGGCAACGCAAGCAGCCTCAATTCGGCAACCTCCGCCCGGGTAGGGGAATGTCCCCGCCAATCGCGATCCCATCCCACCCAAAAACCACGGCGCGCGACAACACCCGACCCCCCGTTCTGCCATTGCCGAACGCTCTCGTCCTCTCCCTCCCGCCTTGGAACGTCCTTTTACATCGTTCGCGAGTCGTCCATCCTTCCATTCCGGCTCAGGCCCGCGCCCAAACCCGCCCCACCCGCCCCAGCCAGCCTAACGCTCCCATTAGGCCGTGTACAACGGGTGTACAAAGGAGGCTCAAAGGGGTCTCATGCTTATTTTCCGTGTGCTCCCGCCGGGCTTCCGATGTACTCCCGTTGTACATGGCTTGGAAAGACGGAGAAGGAACGGTCTTGCGGGCGGCGGTGGAGGCT
>JAAYVL010000094.1 GCA_012517205.1 Verrucomicrobiota bacterium | reverse complement strand
CGGTGTCAGGAGCGGATATTGGCCTTTCACATAGCGCGGCAGGTCCTGGGGGAGGGTGGCCAGTTCGCCCATCAACGCGACCAGGCTCTGCTGGAGGGCGGCCAGTTTGCGCCGCAGCGGCGCTTTCCGGGCGGCGGCCCGGGCCAGGCCGAGAGCGGCGTTTAATTCGTCCACCGCGCCGCAGGCTTCAATGCGCGCGTGGCATTTGGAGACCGGCCGTTGATACATCAGGGAGGTGCGGCCCCGATCGCCGCGGCGGGTGACGATGCTCATGGTTTTAAGCCGGGCGCTCCACCGCTTTTTTATAGGCCAGCAGGCCCTCAACGATGGCCCGCGCGATCTGCTGGCGGTAGGCGGCCGTAAGAATCTTGCGCCCTTCCACGGGGTGCGACATGAAGCCCGCCTCGATCAGCACCGCTGGCATGGCGGCATCGCGCAGCACGGCAAAGCGCGCGCGCCGCACGCCGCGGTCTTCGGCGGCGAGATTGCGGACCAGGGCCGCCTGCACCTGGTAGGCGAGGAAGAGGTTCCGGGAGTTGTTCCGGTTGCCGATAAAGGTATTGGCGCCGGCCTCCGGGCGGTCGGCATTGGTCGAGGCCAGGCCCGCGGGCGTCAGGCAGAAGACTTCGGCGCCGCGCACGGTGTCCGGGTTGCGGGCGGCGCCGTTGAAGTGCAGGCTGACGAACAGGTCGGCCCGCTTGCGTTGCGCCAGCGCCGGGCGGGCCGGGAGTTCGAGGAAAGTGTCGCTGTGGCGCGTGAGCACCCCTTTCAGCCCGGCCCGCGCAAGCTGCTTTTGCACTTCCTGCGCCAGCAACAAGGTGTAGCGTTTTTCCGGGTTTGCGCCGGCCTGATTGCCGGGGTCTTTGCCGCCGTGGCCGGGGTCGAGGCAGACCGTTTTCACCCGGGCGCCGGGGGAGCCGCGCGGCGGCGACAGCAGGGGCTGGAGGGTGAGGTCCGCGTCCAGCCGGGACAGCCATGCCGCGCCCGCCTGGGCCACGACCGGGTGGAAAAGCCAGACGGCGATGCCGTTGATCTGGATTTGGCGGGAATCCACCGTCAGGGCGATACGGGCCGCGGGTTTGCGCAGCTCGACCGTCTCATTGGTCCGGGTCCAACGGCCGGCAAAGCCGTTGGCCCGGGCCCACTCCGAAAGGTTGACGTAGGCCAGGCCCGGGACCTTGCCGCACCGGGGGGCGGCGGCAACTCCGGGCGCTGCCGCCGCGCCCGCGAGGGCCAGCAGCAGCGCCAGGCCGGACAAGAGCGCCGATTTCATGGGGCGCACTCTGCCCGCCGATGGCGCCGGGGGCAAGCTTCATTCGGGCGCGCCGCCGCGCCCGGGCCGGGTCAGGGCAGCGTCAGGACGCGGTAGAAACGCCGCGCGAAGCCCGCGGCGGCGGAGTCTTCGAAGTTCAGGCTGCGGTTGGTGGCCAGGATGGTGGCGAGCTCCTGCCAGGCGTTGAGGTCCGAAGAGGCCAGCACCTGGTACCAGCGATCAAAGTCCCCCTCGAGGGTGAAGCGGCAGGAGCCGCCGGGGAGGCGGGTGGCGTTGGTGAGCAGCCCGGAACGGGGGGCGTCCAGCGGCACGAACTGGAACTGGGAAATGATGACTTCGACCTCCTGCTGCCGGGCGGGCGCCTGGCCGTTGAAGAGCCAGAGGTTGAGGCGGACGTTTTCATCGCCGGTCTGAGGCACGCCGAGCGAGCAGGTCCAGTTGGTGATGACCGCGCCCGGGGCCGGTTGGGGCGAGAAGCGGCCGCGCTGGGCCTGAAACCGCACGCGGTTGGTCTCCCACGTGAAGAGAAGCGCGGCGTTGGTCTGCCCGGCGGGCACCGCCAGCCGGGCGAGGTGGCCGGGCTGATCATAGGGCTGCACGACGAACTGGGCGTTATTGGGGTCGGCAGCGTTGCCCCAGCGGGCGCACTCGATATCAATCTCGCGGTAGGCGTAGGCGGGATCGTCGCTCCAGGTGAAGAGGCCGAGCACGGCGTTGGGGTCGAGGTCGTCCGCCGGAGACTCGAGCTGGAAGCGGTAGCTGCCGTAGCCGAAGGTTCGCGCGGAGACCAGTTCGGCGCATTGCCATTGATTGGTCCGGTGGGTGATCCGAAGGTGCAGCCGCCCCTGGGCGTCCACCCAGACATTGTCGGGGCTGTCGGAGAAGTAGTTGGGCCCCGGCCCGACCGGCCCCGGACCGCTTTTCTTTACCCACCAATCGTAACCGGAAAAGCGGAGCCAGCGCGGCCCGGGATACGGGCGGGTGATGACGGCGCGGGCGAGGGCGCGGGCCCAGACGTTGGTGGGCAGGAAATCAAGGCCCAGCACACACGGCTCGTTGTAATTCGTGGCGACCAGCAGGGCGGCGATCCGCGTCGCCAACTCGTCCGTGCCGCCGGTGGTGATGTCGGCGCTCCAACTGCCGTCGGGCTGAATGGGCGTCAAGGGCTGCGCGCAGGTGGGCTTGGTTACCCAGCCGTAGCCCGGCACCTCGATAAAGACGGCGACCCTGGCCTCGGCGGGCGGCACTCCCTGCACCAGACCGCCAAGATTCGCCGTCGAGCCATACGGCGGCAGGTTGGTAATAATCAGGGCCGGCCCGGCCAGGGCAGTGCCGGCGCCAATGCAGGCGAGCAGAAAACAGCCGCGCCAAATCCGAGGGATCGTCAACAAACCTTTGCCAAACATGCCCCAATATACTTCCGTTCCGCCGGATGGCAAACCATCCCGAAGTGGCCGCGCCGGGCTTTTTATCCCCTCCCCTCCCGGAGATTAGAGCGTATTAAAAATACTGTAGCCACAACCGGCAAACCAGTTTCTTGCGTCTTGGGGGGATGACCAATGCCAAAGCGGCTCCGATCGCTTCGATCCGGGCAGCCTCGGTTCGGGCCTCAACCTGCCGCAGGAAGTTCTTTATCTTGCGCCACCTTTTCTCGATGGGGTTGAGGTCCGGTGAGCACGCCGGCAGGAAGCGGATCTGAGCGCCCGTTGCAGTGATTAAGTCGAGGGTCGGCGCGCGGGCGTCCCGCCCGCTTAAATCGTTCGCACTCCCACGCAAAGGGGCAGGTTTTGGGCGTTCCCATGCCCAAAGCGGGCGAGGACGCCCGCGCGCCGCCGGGAGGGGCTAGTCCGCCGTCAGCG
>JAAYVL010000046.1 GCA_012517205.1 Verrucomicrobiota bacterium | reverse complement strand
GTCGGCATCTACTCATCCCCCGAAGTCAACGCGTTTGCCACCGGCCCGACCAAATCCCGCTCCCTGGTCGCCGTTTCGAGCGGCCTGCTCCAACGCATGCACCCCCGCGAAGTCGAGGGCGTCCTCGGCCATGAAATCGCCCACATCGCCAACGGCGACATGGTCACGATGACCCTCATCCAGGGCGTCATCAACGCCTTTGTCCTGTTCCTCTCGCGCATCCTGGCTTTCGTCATCAGCCAGGCCCTGCGCTCGCGCGACGACCGCGGCGGCGGCGGATTGCTGCAATTCTTTCTGATCATGGTCTTTCAATTCGTCTTCTCCTTCCTCGGCATGCTGGTGGTGTGCGCGTTCTCCCGCTGGCGCGAGTTCCGCGCCGACGCCGGCGGCGCCCGCCTGGCCGGGCGCGAGAACATGATTGACGCCCTTCGCGCCTTGCAAAGGCTCCATAATCCCGAGCTGGCGGCCGCCGAAGCGCGGCACGCCCAATCCTTCCAGGCGCTGAAGATCTCCGGCTCGCGCAGCCGGTTCCTGGCGCTCCTGGCAACCCACCCGCCCCTCGAACAACGCATCGCCCGCCTGGCTCAGGGCGCCGCCTGACGCGCGGCCCCGACATTCCGCGCCGGGCCCGTCCCCGCAAGCCGCCGCCCGGCGAATGCCCTTTGCGCTTGCATTCGCGCTGGCTTCCCGCATCTTGGACGCGCATGATCGCCACGAAACAACTTCGGACGGTTCCGGCGCCCGCCGCCGTCCCCGGGCTCCCGCCCGCGGAGGCGGCGCCCGGCGCGACGCCCGCCAACGCCCCGGCCTTATGATCGAATTCAACAACCGAATCCTGATGACGGGTTTCGGCGTGGTGGCCCAGGCTGCCTTGCCCATGCTGCTGAAGCATGTGCGCGTCCCCTGCCGAAACATTACGGTCATTGACTTTGCCGACTGCGAAGCCGAGCTGCGCCCTTGGATCAAACGCGGCGCGCGGTTCATCCGGGAACGGGTCACCCCCACGAACCTGACGCGGCTGCTTTCCACGCACGTTGGCCGGGGAGACCTGATCATTGACCTGGCCTGGGGCATTGAGTTTTTTGAAATCCTGGAATGGGCGCACAACAACCAGGTGCTGTACGTCAACGCCTCCCTGGAGTCCTGGCATTCCTCGGTGGAGATGCCCAGCAAGTCCTCCATGGCCAAATCGCTCTACGCGAATTACGAGCGGCTGCTGCCCATTGTCGCCCGCTGGGGCCCGGCGACCACGGCGGTGATTGACCACGGCTCCAATCCGGGCCTGGTGTCGCATTTCGCCAAACAGGGCCTGCTGGACATCGGCGAGAAAACGCTGCGCGAAAACCACCTGCCCCGCGCCCAGGCCCGCTGGCTCGAACGCCTGATGCAGGAGCAGTCCTTTGCCGAGCTGGCCCGCACGCTGGGGGTGAAGGTCATCCACTGCAGCGAATGGGACACGCAGCGCGCCTCCAAACCCAAGCGCCCGGACGAGTTCGTCGGCACCTGGAGCGTGCAAGGCATGTGGGATGAGTCCATTTCGCCCAGCGAACTGGGCTGGGGCACGCACGAAAAATGGCTTCCCCCCTTCGCCACCCGCCCGGCCACCGGCCCCGCCAACCAGATCATCCTGCCTCAAATGGGCCTCAACACCTGGGTTCGCTCCTGGGTGCCGCACCAGGAAATCGTCGGCATGATCGTCACGCATGGCGAATCGTTCGGCCTGTCGCACGCCCTGACCGTGCGGGAAGCCGGCCAGGCGATCTATCGCCCCACGGTTCACTACGCCTACATGCCGTGCAACGATTCCATCGTCTCCCTGCACGAACTCCGCTGCCGGAACTACGAACTGCATCCCCGCACCCGCATCCTGCGCGACGAAATCACCGAGGGCATGGACCTGGTGGGCGCGCTGATCATGGGACATCGCTTCCAGTCCTGGTGGACCGGCAGCAAGCTGAGCATCGCCGCGGCGCGGCGCAAGGTGCGCCATTCAAACGCCACCGCCGTGCAAGTGGCGGCGGGCGTTCTGGCCGGGGTGCTGTGGGCGATACGAAACCCCCAGCGCGGCGTGTGCTTCCCCGAAGACCTGCCGCATGAGGAGATTCTGCGCGATGCCCGCCCCTACCTGGGACGGCTCGTCTCGGAACCCTCGGACTGGACTCCCCTGCGGCGCCATCGGGTGTATTTCGATGAAAACCCCATGGCGCAAGGAGACCAGAGCGACCCGTGGCAGTTCACCAATTTCCTCTTCCGCCCATGACGCCGGCCGCCCGGCGAAGCGGGGCCATGCTCGCCGCGCTGCTGCTGCTGGGCGCGGCGGGCGCGGCGGCGGCGGGCCCGGTCCGTTTCGTGCAAGACCGCTTCGTGGTGGGCCTGTGGGTGCCGCCGGCCACCCAGGAGAACCTGGATGCGCGCTACCGGGAGATCGCCGAAGCCAACTTCACACTGGTCGTAGGCCAATCCGGCACCAACACCGCGGCCCACCTCAAGCGCTGCAAACGGTTTGGGCTGAAAACGCTGATCCCGGCCCACGGCCCCGCCGAAAAACTGCCGGACGGCCCGGCGTGCTGGGGCTACTTGCTGCGGGACGAACCCGGCGCGGGCGCCTTTGCCGAGCTGGCCCGGCGGGCGGAGGAAATCCGCGCCCGGCGCCCCGGCCGCTTCGGCTACGTCAACCTGTTCCCCAACTATGCCCCGCCCGGCGCGCTGGGCACCCCCACCTATGAAGAGCATGTGGCCCGGTTCGTCCGGGAAGTGAAGCCCGAGGTGCTCTCGATGGATCATTACCCGCTCATGCGCCCCGAAGGCGATACCCGCGACCAGTATTGCGCCAACCTCGAATGTTTTCGCCGGCATTCCCTGGCCGCCGGCATCCCGTTTTGGAACTACTTCTACAGCATGCCCTTCAACGACCGCCTCGACCCCACCGAAGCGCAAATCCGCTGGCAGATTTTCACCGCCGCCGCCTACGGCGCCCGGGGCGTGCTCTATTTCTGCTATTGGACGCCCGGCCAGGGAGCCGCGGGCGCGGGCGAGTTTCCCAAGGGCGGCGCCCTCCTGACGGCGGAAGGGCGCAAGACCCGCCATTACGAAGAGGCCCGGCGCATCAACGCCGAACTCAAAAACCTCGGCCCGACGCTGATGCAACTGACCAGCACCGGCGTGTATCGCGTGACCACCGAAACCAACGCCCCGGCCCTGGCCGGCAGCCCGCTCCGCCAGTTGGCGCGGGTGGGCGGCGACCCGGCCGGCCACTTCATCGTGGGCGCCTTCGCCCACGCCGATGGCCGGCGCGCCGTGCTCATCGTCAACCACGATTACCGCTATACCGCCTGGCCGACCGTGCGGTTTGACGCCGCCGCGGAAGACGTATGGGAAGTCAGCAAAACCACCGGCCGGGCCGCCCCCGTGGAGGACGACAGCCCGGAACTGAAAGGGCTTCAGCTCTCGTTTGGCGCCGGTGATGCGCGGCTGTTTCTGCTGCCACCCGCCGAACGGACGCCGCTCCGTTTGCCGCGCGGCCGCGAATAGCCTAAGTCAGAACAATCTTGTCGCCCTCTTTCAGGGTCACGATGGCCTTCTTCCAATTCAACGATCGGCCGGCCTGTTTGGTGCGCTGGCGGCGCAGCTTGCCGCGCACGTTCAGCGTGTTGACCCGCGTCACCTTGACCTTGAACAACTCCTGCACGGCCGCGCGAATCTGCGTCTTGTTGGCGCGGGGATCGGCCATCACCGTGTATTGATTATATTTCTCGCCCTGGCGCGTCCCCTTTTCGGTTAAGCGCACCGTCCGGATGATTTCAAAAGAGTTCATGCTATTCCTTGCCCAGGCGGGCTTCCACTTGCTCGAAGGCGTTGCGGGTAAACACCAGTTTATCCGGGCGCAGCACATCGTAGGTGCTGAGCGAATCGCCCGTCGCCAGCGCCACGTTGGGCACGTTGCGCGAGGCCAGCGTCAGGTTCTTGTCCGGAGCCTGCGCCACAATCAGCGCGGTGCCCTTGAGAGCCAGGGCGTTGAGCACCCCGACAAACTCCCGGGTCTTGCCGGACCCCAGCTTCAACTCGTCCACCACCACCACGTCCCCGGCGCGCAACCGCGCTGACAGCGCCTTGCGCAACGCCAGTTTGCGGGTGCGGTGCGAGACCTTCTTGGTAAAATCGCGCGGCTTGGGGCCGAACACCACCCCGCCGCCGCTCCACAACGGCGAGCGGAACGAGCCGGCGCGGGCGCGCCCGGTGCCCTTCTGCCGCCACGGCTTCTTGTTGGTCCCCGCGACTTCGCCCACGTTCTTGGTGCAGGCGGTGCCCATGCGCTGCGCGGCCTGGTAGGCAACCACGGCGTCATGCACCGCCTGGGTTCCCTTCCCGTCCTCGATGAGGGCAAACTTAACTTCCAGCTCGCCCTGGTTATTTCCTTTGATGTCTTTAATGGTCAGCTTCATGGCAGCACGTTACTTTTTCTTGGCGGCGCTCTTCTTGAGGTTTTCTTCCCGTTCCGCATGGGGTTTCCAGCCCTTGGGCCGCTTCTTGGCTTCGCGAATGACCACGTAATCGCCGTTGGCGCCGGGAATGGCGCCCCGAATCAGCAGCACGTTGTCTTCCTTGTGCACCTGGATCACCTCGAGGTTCTGCACCGTGCGGCGCACCTGCCCCATGTGGCCGGGCATCTTCGTGCCCCGCATCACCGTGCCCGGAAACAACCGGCAGCCGATGGCGCCCAGGCGCCGATGCCAGCCTTTGTTTCCGTGCGTGTTGGGCCCCCCGCCGAAGCGATACCGCGCCACCACCCCTTCAAACCCGCGCCCTTTGGTCAGCCCGATGGCGTCCACATAATCGCCGGGCGCAAACAAATCCGCGCCGACCACGTCCCCCGGCTTCACGTCCTTCGTGAAATCGCGAAACTCCCGAATGCGCTTCACCGGCCCGCCGTTGAATTTCTTCAAATGCCCGAGCAGCGCCTTGCTGACCCGATGTTCTTTCTGGTCATCAAAGCCCAGTTGCACGGCGTTATACCCATCGCTCTGCTGCGTTTTACACTGCAGCACGCGATTCGGGCCGACCTGCACGATCGTCACCGGGGCAATCATCCCCCTGGCGTCATAGACGCGGGTCTGGCCTAATTTCTTTCCAAGTAATCCAAGTGGCATGATCTTAAAATCCTTAAATCTTGATGGTGATGTCCACGCCCGCCGGCAGGTTGAGTTTCTTCAACTCGTCCACCGTCCGGGCCGTCGGCTCGATAATGTCAATCAGCCGCTTATGCGTGCGTTGCTCGAAGGTCTCCTGTGATTTCTTGTCCGCGTGCGGAGAGCGTTGAACGGTAAACCGCTCGATCCGGGTGGGAAGCGGGATGGGTCCGCCGACGCGGGCACCCGTGCGTTTGACAGTGTCCGTGATCTCGCGGGCGGATTGGTCTATGACGCGATGGTCATAGGCCTTCAGTCGAATGCGAATGCGTTGCGCAGTCATACAAAGAACAATTGTCTATTACTGGTTTTAGTTAATTTATTCCGCCCCCTGTTTCAGGGAACGGAGCATGGACTATAGCAAACTCCGTCCACGGTGCAACAGATTTTTACAGAAATTTCGGCGCACCGCAAACGCCCTTGCCTGGCGGCTGGCGGGTGGCCGTGAAAAAAGAAAAAAGCACCGGCCCGAAACGCCGAACGGCGGCACTGGCAAACCGGGCGGAAAGCAAAGCGCAAACTCCGCCGCCCCGAAGGAAAAAGCCCCCCGCGCGCCGCGTGAGCACCCGCGGCCAGCAAGGCGTTCTCCTTCCCGTTTTTCCGCCCGCCGCGTCCCTTCACGCGGCGTCCGGGGCCATCAAGAGTCGGATTAGAGTCTCATAAGGCACCCGCTCCCGCCGCCAGCCGCCCCAGCCTCCCCAGCCAGCCTATGGCTCCCAATAGGCCGTGTACAAGGGGTGTACCAAGGATGCTCAAAGGGGATTCATGCTTATTTTCCTTGCGCTCCTGCCGCGCCTCCGGTGTACTCCCCTTGTACATAGCCTGAGACGACGAAGAAGAAACGGTCGTGCGGGCGGTGGAAGAGGGCGAGGTAGAGGCGGGCTTCGCTTTTTTAACTGGCGCCTTTTCAGTGGCTTGTTGAGATTTGGCCGTGGATGAGGGCGGGACGATGGCGCTGTGGACCCAGTTCGGCCCCTTCCAGCCGTTCCGCGTCTGGCTGGTGACGATAAATACCTTCTGCCCCGGCGACGGTTGCCCAAACCGGGCGGTGTAAAGCTCGGTGATGTCGCTCTGCCCGTTCTGACTCGGGCTCAACAGACCCAGATAGTAGACTCGACGGTGCTTCATCCGGCCCGGGCTGCACGGCGCCTGCCCAAAGACCATGATGTCTTCCGTGGCCACCCCGACGTTCAACCGCAGCCGCAGCCCGGCTTCCGGGTCTTGCACGATCTCCAACCCGGTGACCAGATTGGGGCTGAAGACCACCGGGGCCGGGGGC
>JAAYVL010000088.1 GCA_012517205.1 Verrucomicrobiota bacterium | reverse complement strand
GTTCAGACCCGGAACGGCTGGAAAGGCCAAAGCCGGGTTCACAACGCCATCGTTCCGCCGCCGCCGATGTTGAAATCTCAGCAAGCGGCTGAAACGGCAAAGGTTAAGAAATCGAAGCCCGCCGCCACCCCGGCATCCACCGCCGCCCACAAGGCCGTTCCTTCTCCGTCCTTTCAAGCTATGTACAAGGGGAGTACATCGGAAGCCCGGCAGGAGTACACGGAAAATAAGCATGAGTCCCCTTTGAGCCTCCTTTGTACACCCGTTGTACACGGCCTAATGGGAGCATTAGGCTGGCTGGGGCGGATGGGGCGGGTTTGGGCGCGGGCCTGAGCCGGAAAGGAGGGATGGACGACCTGCGGATGATGTAAAACGAGGTTCCAAGGCGGGAGGGAGTGGACGCGAACGTTCGGCAAAGCCGGGACGAGCGGCTGGGTGTTGTCGCGTGCCTTGGTTTTTAGGCGGGAGGGAGCCACGGCTGGCAGGGATATTTCCCCTCCTGGGCGGAGGTCGCTGCAAGGCGACGGCTTGCGTTGTCCGCAAGGCCGGGCGGCCGTCTTGAAGCGATAGACGCTTTTATCCCCGCCTCCTGAGCCCGAAAAGCGGCTTGGGTTTGGCAACATCGTTTCTCCCTCAACCGCAGGAACTCAAGCGCTGATGCCAATAGGCCCAAGGTTCGGGTTCGGGCGGCGCCGGTTTCCACTTGCATCTGCGCGTTCTGGCATTAGGTTGCGCGCCGTATGCCTTATCAAATGCTTTCGTTGCTGCTGTTGCCCGGCCTGCTGATTGTATGCGTTGGCATGGCCGAGCCGACCCCACCGGCGGATCGGTTGAAGGAGTTTCGCGAGCGCGCCGCGGCCTTTAACGCGGTCATCACCCTGCCGCAATTCGAGACGACGCCCGATCAAATCCGCCTGAACCTGCGGGAAACCATCGCCCGCGGCAACGCCGCCCTGGACCAGCTTGGCCGCCTGAAGCCCGGCGAGGTCACCTTTGAAAACACCGTGCGCGCCCTGGACGATATCGGCTACGAGATCAACCTCACCGGCGACCGGTTTGGATTGATCAAGGAAACCAGCACCAACGCCGCCCTGCGCGAAGCCGCCACCGACGCGCTCAAGGAATTGCAGGAGTGGGCCGTCGGGCTGGATTATCGCGAGGATGTCTATCAGGCGATCAAGGCTTACGCCCATCGCCAGCCGAAGCTGGAGGGCGAGGCGGCCAAGCTGCTGTTCGAGACGATGCGCGATTACCGCCGCGCCGGCCTGGACCTGCCCAAGCCCCAGCGCGACGAGGTGGAACGGCTGCGCAAAGAGCTGACGCGCCTGATGACCGACTACGAGTCCAACATCACCCGGGCGCAGAAGGACGTGAAGTTCACCCGGGCCGAGCTGGAGGGCGTTCCGGAAAGCTTTCTGGCGCAAGCCAAAACCGGCGCGGATGAATACACCGTCAAGGCCAACGTCACCTGGCACCTCCTGAGCGTGATGGACAACGCCCGCCGTGAGGAAACCCGCAAACGGCTCCAGTTCGAGCGCGATAATCTCGCCCGCGAGAGCAACCTGCCGCTGCTGGAAAAGATCCTGCCGCTGCGGGATAACATCGCCCGCCAGCTCGGCTACCCGTCCTGGGCGGATTACCGGATTGAAGTCAAAATGGCCACCAACGCGGCCACGGCCATGGACTTTCTGGAGAAACTCAAGGCCGGTCTGCAGCCCAAGTTCGACGCGGAGCTGGCGGAGTTCCGCCGCCTCAAGATCAAGGAAACCGGCGACCCCAACGCGCGCGTCAACCTCTGGGACTGGCGCTACCTCAGCAACCAGCTCAAGAAGGAAAAGTATAACGTGGACGCCGAGCAACTGCGCGTTTATTTCCCTTACCAGCGGGTGCTGGACGGCATGTTCCGCATCTACCAGAGCATCTTTGGCCTGCGGTTCGAGCCGGTCGAGCCGCCGCAAAAATGGATTGGCGACCTGCAGCTTTACGCCGTCGCGGACGCCCAAAGCGGCGAACCGCTGGGGTTATTCTACCTGGACATGTTCCCCCGCGAAGGCAAATACCATCACTTCGCCCAGTTCCATCTCGTGGGCGGAAAACGGCTGGCGTCGGGGAAATACCAGCGGCCCACCGTGGCGCTGATTTGCAATTTTCCGTCGCCGGCCCCGGACAAGCCCTCGCTGCTGTCCCACAGTGATGTGGAGACCATTTTCCACGAGTTCGGCCATGCCATGCACTCGATCCTGACCCGCGCCCAGTATAGCCGCTTCGCGGGGACCAGCGTGCCCGGCGACTTCGTCGAGGCCCCGTCGCAAATGCTGGAAAACTGGGTCTGGGACAAAAAAGTGCTGGATAGCTTCGCGGCCGACTACCGCGACCCGGAGAAAAAAATACCGGCGGACATCCTGGCCAAGCTCCGGGAAGCCAAGCTCGCCACCGAGGCCACCCGCTACCGCCGCCAGCTTTCGTTCGGTTTGACCGACCTGACCCTGCACACGCAAATCCGCGCCGGCAACGCCGCGCAAACCCTGACGCTGGCCAACCAGGTGCTGAGCGATGTCTTTCTGCCCATGATGCCGGACACCGCATTTGTGGCCTACTTCGGGCATCTCATGGGCTATGACGCCGGGTATTATGGCTACGCCTGGGCGGATGCCATCGCGGCGGATATGGCGACGGTCTTCGAGCACGCGCCCAAGGGCTACTTCGATACCACCGCCGGACGCCGCCTGCGCACGGAAATCTATGAGCCGGGCAACTCCCGGGATGTGAACGTGTCCATCGAGAAGTTCCTGGGCCGCAAACCCTCCCTCGCGCCGTTCCTGCGGAAGCTCGGCATCGAGTCGAAGTAACGCGCGCCCCCGCGCCGCCGCCGGGCGTTGGCCGCTCAAGCCGCCGGCGCGGGGTCCGGGCGCAGCGCGGCGAAGCGCAGGCTGCGGGTGCTGAGGCGCAGTTCGCCGAAGCCGCCCGCCTGCATGACCGCCTCGAAAATGGCCGCGCCCATCAGGATGATGTCGGCGCGGTTCGGCGGCAGGCCGATGATTTGGCGGCGTTGCGGCAGCGGCAGCCCCCAGAGGCGCTCCACGTGCCAGGTCACCCGCGCGGCGCTCAGGCGCGTCGCCTCCAGCCGCGCGGGATCAAACGTGGCCAGTTCCGCCTCCATTCCTCCCAGCACGCTCGCCGTTCCGCCGACCCCCACTAATTGCACCGCGCCGGCGGTTTCATCCCGCCGCGCCGCCCGGGCGGCGGCCAGCGGGGGCATCACTTCGGCCTGCAAAAAGCGCTGGAGCCACCGGCGGGTGGCCGCCAGTTCCTCCGCCCGGGGCGGTTCGTGGCACGGCAGCGTCTCCCGCAGCCGCACCGCCCCCAGCGCGAAGCTCTGGCGGTAAAACCGTTTTCCCCCCGCCCCGAAGATGAATTGAGCGCTGCCCCCGCCGACATCCAGGATGAGCACGGGCGCCGAGCCAAGCTGCGGATCCGTGCTCACTCCCGCAAACCCCCAATCCGCCTCCTGGTCGCCCGAGATGACTTCCACCCGCAGCCCGGTGGCTTGCGCGATGGCCGCCAGGAGTTCCGCGCGGTTGACCGCCTCGCGCGCGGCGCTGGTGGCAATCACGCGAATTGAAGCCGCCCCCGCTTTCCGGGCCCGGGCCGCGAACGCGGCCACGGCGGCGGTGGTGGCGGCGATGGCGTCGGCCCGCAGGCGGTGCGTCGCGTAAAAGCCGCGCCCCAGGCGGGTTTGCCGGCTCTCCTCGCAAACCCGCCGAATCTCCGGGCCCGCCAGGTCGGCCACCAGAAGCTTTACGGAGTTGGTGCCGACGTCAATGACCGCGCGGCGGAGGGCTTGCATGGGAGTCTGCCGCCAGGTCTATGCGGTCAATGACGCCGACAATGATCGAGCGGAGGGGGGCCTCGGAATCGCCGAGGATCTGGCGGGCGGAGCCGCCTTCATCAATCACCAGCACGCGTTCGCCGACCCCGGCGCTGACGCCGCCGTCAATGGCGATGAGGTAGCCGCCGGGCCGGCCGGCCGGGTCTTCCTTCTCGACCACCAGCAGTTTCCGGCCGGTGTAGAACGGGTGGTTGATCGTCGAGACGATTTCTCCCCTGACGGTGCCGATGATCATGCCGGAAGATGGAGGTCGTCCACGATGCCCACAATGGTGTGATCCACGGGGACGAATGATATTTCGAGCGCCAGGGCGGCTTCGCGGCCGCCTTCGTAGTAGATCAGCTCGCCGGGGCCGGCGGCGCGGGTGGCGTCGCAGGCGACGAGCGGCTCCCCCCGGGGGCGGCCGTGCGGGTCGAGCGGCTGGACCCACAGCAGGGGCACGCCGGCGAGGCCCGGGTAAACGACGCCCGGGGTGAGCGTGCCGATGACCCTGCCCAGCAGCATCAGGAGACCTCCTCGCCCTCGAGCGCCAGCGGTTGGGCTTCGGCGAACCGGGTGCCGCGGTCAAGCTGCCGCAGCAGCGCCTCGTGCGGGCGGGCGACGATGCGGTGCCGGATATATTCCTTCCGTCCGCGCAGGAAGGCGCCGGCCAGCTCCATGGCGGCCTCGATTTCATGCAAGGCGCCGTTGAAGAGGCTGAGGGCCTTGCCGGACATCTCGTATTCGGCGAGGCGCAGTTCCGTCAGCCGCACCCGGGCGCCCTTGAGCGCCTGTTCGGCGGCGCGGACGTTTGCCGCCACGGTGTCCGTTTCGAGCATGGCCAGCGCGTCCGGGATGACGGGCTGGCGCAGGCCGAGGAGGGCGTCATGCACCTGGTCGTGCGCATCCGGCAGGAAGGCGTGGTCCAGCAGGCTGGCCGGGGCGGCGGCGAGCGCGGCGTGGAGCGACTCCTCGACCGCGGCGGTCGAGCCGCCCAGGATGACGAGGTAGCGCCCGCGGCTGACGGTGCCGGATTTGAGCATGGCAATGGGCGCCTTTTTCAGCACGGCGTCGGTGCAATAGAGGCCGTCGGCCAGGCTGCTGAACTCGATGAGGGCGAGGGCGGGATGCTTCTTCATCAGACGATCCGGAAGGCGCCCACCAGCGCGCAGCGGCGCCAGCGCGAGAAACTGCGCGGGCTGGTCATGCCTTCGCCGGTGGGGCTGGCGATGGTGAACGAGGTATGGCCTTCGCCCTGCCAGCCCAGCCCGGCCAGGGCGGGGCCGTTCTTGACGAAGATGCTGGCGTCGCACTCGCGCGCCATGCGGCTGAGGTGCGAGAGGTTGTCGGAGTGCATGACGAAGGTATGGCGGCGCGGATGCTCCAGGGCGATGGCCAGGTCAATCCCCTCGTCGGCGTCGCGCACGCGCGTGAGGGGCAGGATCGGCATCATCTGCTCCGTCCACAGCAGCGGGTGATCGGGCCCCACCTCGACGATGCCCAGCCGCACCGTGTCGGCGCACGCAATGCCGGCCTTCCGCAGGATCACGCTGGCGTCCTGGCCCACCAGCGCGCGCTCCATCTCGGCTTCGGCGCGCGGGCCCCGCGTCTTCCGGAAGATGACCTTTTCCAGTGCCGGCAACTGGTCTTTCCAGACCAGGGCCGCGCCGTGGTAAATCAGTCCCTGGATGAGTTTGTCGGCCACCGGGGCGGCCACCAGGCACGCCTTTTCGTCGGCGCAGATGATGTTGTTGTCAAACGAGGCGCCGAAGACGATGTCGCGCGCCGCCTGGTCGAGGTTGGCGGTTTCATCCACCACGACCGGCGGGTTGCCCGGCCCGGCGCAGATGGCGCGCTTGCCCGATTCCATCGCCGCTTTGACCACGCCGCCGCCGCCGGTCACCACCACCAGCCGGATGCCGGGGTGCCGCATCAGGGCTTGCGCGCTCTCGAGGGTCGGAGTGGCCAGGCAGGTGATGAGATGGCGCGGCCCGCCCGCGGCGAGGATGGCCTTGTTGAGCAGCGCGACGGTGTGGCAGGAGACGCGCCGCGCATTGGGGTGGACGTTGAACACAACGGCGTTGCCCGCCGCAATCATCCCCAGGGCGTTGTTGATGATGGTGGAGGTGGGGTTGGTGGTCGGGGTGATGGCGCCAATGACGCCGTAGGGGGCCGGCTCGGTGAGGGTGAGGCCGTGGTCGCCGGTGACGGTCTGCGGCTGAAGATCCTCGGTGCCCGGGGTCTTTTCGGTGACGAGCTGGTTCTTGAGCACCTTGTCTTCGTAGCGGCCCAGCCCGGTTTCCTCGTGCGCCTCGCGGGCCAGCGCGCGGCCATGCTCGCGCATCGCGTCGCGCATGGCGGCGAGCAGAACATTGCGCTTTTGCAGGCCCAGGCCGCTCAACTGGATAAACGCATCCCGGGCCGCGCGCACCGCCGCGTCGAGATGGTCAAAGACGCCCAGCTCCCCCGCCACGGAAGGGCGGGCGGGGCGGTCCGGCCGGGGCGGGCCGTCGCCGGCGAGTCCGGCGACGATCTGCCGGGCAATGGCCTCGATTTCCTGGTCGCTGAGGCCGCCCACGGGCGCTAGTCCTTTCGGTACTTGTCCACCCCGCCGATCTCCCAGCTATCCACAATGGCCATGATGACGGCGTCGCAGGGGCGGTTCTGCGTCGCCACGGTCTGGCGCGCCGAACTGCCGGTCGCAATCAAAACCATCTCGCCGGGGCCGGCGCCCACGGCATCCGCCGCCACGACATGGCCGCCGGTTTCCCGGCCTTCGGGATCCACCGCCCGGACGACCATGAACTTCAGGCCGTCCAGGGTGGCTTCTTTGCGGGTGGCAACGACCGTGCCGACTACTTTTCCAAGCGTCATAGTTTCAGTCCGGGCCCCGCCCGGGCGGCGGGGCGGCGCTTCCGGCCGGCGCGGGCCGCGGCCCGGTCCGGCCCGGAAGGCGGGTTACTTTTTGATCGCCTTGGCGCCGCGGCCCAGCGGCAGCACCTCGTCCACATTCGCGTGCGGGCGCGGGATGACGTGCACGGCCACCATTTCGCCAACGCGGCTGGCGGCGAGGCGCCCGGCGTCGGTGGCGGCCTTGACGGCGGCCACATCGCCGCGGATGACGGCGGTGACGTAGCCCCCGCCGGTTTTCTCGAAGCTGACGAGGTCAACCTTGGCGGCTTTGACCATTGCGTCCGCGCCTTCCACCATGGCGGCGAAGGACCGTGTTTCCAGCAAGCCTAATGCTTCTGCCATATATGAGTCTCCTTATGTTGTCTGGTTATGAGTGAGGGTTTCGCAAAGTGAATCAGGCGCCGCCGCCGCCCGTCATCGGCCGGCCGGCAAGGCTGTGGATGGCGGCCTCGGCGGCCTGGGCCGCCACGTCAATGTCCTTCTCCTCGCCGCCCAGGTAAAGCCGGCCGAAGCTGCCGAAGGGGCGAATCTCCAGGATGTTGATCTCGGCGGTTTTCTCGGCCTCGTTGGCGGCAAAGGCGGCATAGGCCGCGGGGGCGACCTCCATCGTGAAGAGGCTCTGCCCCGGCAGGATCATGTTGCCGTGCCGGGTGCGGTTGATGAGCATCGTGTGGTGATCGTCTATCTGGCGGATGGTGCTGCGGCTGTAGATGGCCGGTTTATAGCGGTCCTCCTCCTTCAGCCCGAGCGCCGCCAGGATGGCCGCGCCGGCGGAGCGGACGTCCGCCTGCGACTCGGAATGGATTTCCAGCAGGCCGTAGAGGCGCTCGATGATCTGCATGCCGGGCGTGACCTTCGTGCACTTGAGCGCCACGTCGGTGACGAAGTTGATTTCCATGCCGGGGGAAATCTCGACCAGCAGCGAGGCCTGCCCGGCAATGGGCAGGAACCCCTGCGAGACGGTCGCCAAAAACGACGCCACCTGCGGTTGGAGGCGGTCCAGAAAAATGTAAGAACGAAGGTCGGCCATAATGAGAGGTTGTCCTTTCCTGCCTAGTAGGTTTCTCCCCCGCCCGGGACGGCTTCGCCGGCGGCCTCCTGCAGGATTTTGAGGCCGCTGCTGGTGCCGATGCGGGTGGCGCCGGCCTGCACCATGCGGCGCAAATCCGCCAGCGTGCGGATTCCCCCGGAGGCTTTCACCCCCAGCCCTTTGGCGCGCACGATCCGGCTCATCAACGCCACGTCCTCCACCGTCGCCCCGCCGGAGCTGAACCCGGTCGAGGTCTTCACAAAGTCCGCCCGGGCCTGGATGGCCAGCTCGCAGGCGCGCACCTTTTCCGGGTGGTTCAGCAGCGCCGTTTCCAGGATCACTTTGCACCGGGCGCTGCCGTCCCGGCAGGCTTCCACCACGGCGCGGATGTCGCGGAGCACCAGCGCGTCGTCGCCGCTCTTGAGCGCGCCGACGTTGAGGACCATGTCAATCTCCCGGGCGCCCTGCCGGATGGCGGCGCGGGCTTCCATCGCCTTGGTCTCCGGCGGCTGCGCGCCCAGCGGAAAGCCAACCACGCAGCAAACCTTTACACCCGAGCCGTCCAGGAGCTGGCGGGCGAGCGCGACCCAGGTGGGGTTGACGCAAACCGAGTAGAACTGGTATTGGCGCGCCTCGCGGCAGAGCTGCTCGATGTCGGCCCGGGTGGTATCCGGCCGCAGGATGGTGTGGTCAATCAGCGGCGGGATATTCAGCGGCGGCGGGGCGGGGGGCGCGGCGGCGGGCTCGCCCCGGGCGGACAGCAGTTCCCGGACGCGCTGGGCGAGCTTTTCCACGTCCGCCGCCGCGGGCGCCGGGCGGGGCGCGCCGACTCCGGCCAGCAGCGCCGCCTGGTGCGGCCCCACTTCCAGCGCGCCGGCCGGGACGGCATTGATGAGCTCGACCCGCCGGCGGTGCCGCTCTTCCACGCATTCCGCCGACAGGAACGCTTCGACGATGGCCTGGGCCTGCTCGAAATCCGTCTGGCCCGCCCCCAGCGTCAGCACGTTGGCGTCGTTATGCTCGCGGCTGTTTCGGGCGAGGGCGACGTTATAACAGGCGGCCGCCCGCACGCCGGGCACCTTGTTGGCGGTCATCGCCGAGCCGATGCCCGCGCCGTCAATCATAATGCCGCGGTCGCATTGGCCGGCCGCCACCAGCCGCGCCACGGTGTAGGCGATGCGCGGGTAGTCCGCGGCGTCCTTGCTGTGCGTTCCGCAATCCTGGGTTTCGTAGCCGCGGTCGCGCAGCCAGGCCAGGAGCCGGGCTTTCAGTTCAAACCCGCCGTGATCCGCGCCAATAGCTATTTTCCGGTTCATCGCACTGGCTGTGGGGATGGGGCGCCCTTCCTCGCCGCGGCGAGGCGGGCCGAAAATGCACTGTTCGGTTCACCCACGCGCGCCACTCTAACAGGTGGCAAAGGGGTGTCAAGGGCACGCCCCGCCGCGGCCGCCGGGGAACCGCCCGGGCGCTCCCGCCGCGGGGTCCGGACGCGGCGCCCGGGCAGAGGCTTCCGGCGATTCCCGCGCGCGCCGCGGCAAACGCCGCCTCAGGGGAAATTGACCTTCACCTCAAAGAACCCGACGCTGGCCTTCGTATTGGTATTCGTCCAGTAAGTCCGGTTCGTAGAGTAACCAAAGCCAAACGGCGAGGTCTGCTGCATCCAGGCGCCGGTGAGGGAGGACTTGGCGCGAATGCGATAAGGCTGGCGGCTGCCGGCGTTGGGCGGGCTGGGCCAGGAAAGGACAACCTGGCCATTCGGCAGGCGCCAGATCGAATCAATCCGCGTCTGGGCCAGCAGCAGCGTGTTCCCCGCATTAAGCCGTCCCCAGCCGTAATACGGGTCAAAACCCGGCGTGTCCGCCGCGTCGCCAACCTGGTCGTCGGCCCCGGCGCGCAGCAGGGCGCGCGCCTCGCTCTGCGTCAGGCCCGGCCGCACCGCCGCCAGCAGCGAGCAGACGCCCGCCACCTGGGGCGCGGCAAACGAAGTGCCCGACCAGGTGGCCAGGGTCCCGCTGCGGCTCACCGAGGTGATGCTCACCCCCGGCGCGACCAGGTCTATTTCCGGCCCATAGTTGCTGAAGCCGGCCCGCACATCGTTCCGATCCGTGGCGCCGACCGTGATGCAGATCGGCAGGTTGCCCGGAAAACGGATGGCATTCGTCCCGTCATTGTGGGCGATGGTGACAAAGATGACTCCCTGCGCGATGGCCCTGGCGATGGCGTTCGACAGGGTTATGCTGCTGCTGGCGCCGCCGGCGGAGAGGTTGATCACCTTCGCGCCCTGCGCCACCGCGTAATCAATTCCCTGGGCCCAATCGGAGTAATAACCACTGTTATTCCGGTCGAGCACCTTGATGGGCATCACCCGGCAATGCCAATCCACCCCCGCCCCCAGCGCCCCGTTGTTGGCGCTGGCGCACAGAATCCCCGCCGCCATGGTTCCGTGGCCGTGATCATCCGCCGTGTCGGTATTGCAAGCCGGGTTGGTGAAGCGATAACCGGGAACCACCCGGCCGGCAAACTCGGGTTGATCGCCGTTTAACCCCGTGTCCAGCATGGCCACAATCACTGCGGGCGAGCCTTGCGTAATGTTCCAGGCCTGCCAGGTGTGGATATTGGCCGTTGGTTTCACGCTGTTGGTATGATGCCACTGCCGCAGAATATCCGGGTCGCTCGGGATGACCCCTCCCGTTCCGATGCCATCCGGCTCCGCATACTCGACCCAGCCATGCCGGCTCAACTGCTGCAGCGCGTTGGTGACCCGCATCCCCGGTGGCAAATGCAGCCGGAGAAAGCGGCTCACATCCACGGGCGCCTCCGCCCCGGGGCCCGCGCCGCGGCGCGAACGCGAACGCAAGAGCCGTCTCACGGGCGGTTCCTCCAGCCGCGCCTCCGACGGCAGCCCAAGCCCGGCCGCCAGTGTGGTCAGCGCCTCCGTCTCAGATTGAGTGGACAGGAGTGGGAGTTTCTCCGCTTTGAGTTTCACCAGCAGATGCGTCTCCGCGTATTCGCCGCGCGGGGCATGGGTTCCGGAGACCGGCTGCAAGCCCGTGCCAGCCAGAAGAACAGCCACCAGCCAGAACTGCCGGCGAAAGAAAGCCCGGTCACTCATCTACTGCGAATTACGGATAGCCTATCAGGACACATACGTCGCGACAAGTCCTGACAGCAGTAAAAATGCCATCCCCTATGCCCTGGCCTCACCCATATTCATTTCCAGGGCTTTCTCCAACATCAGCTTCATCACGTGAAAGCGGTCGAAGACGATCAGCGTCCCGGGGCGGAAGGTGTTTATCGCCGTGGGTCAGCCCCGGAACGCCTGGAAAGGCCAAAGCCGGGTTCACAACGCCATCGTTCCGCCACCGCCAACCTTGAAATCTCAGCAAACCGCTGAAACGGCAGCGGTTAAAAAATTGAAGCCCGCCACCGCCCCAGCTTCCACCACCGCCCGCGAGGCCGTTCCTTCCCCATCCTTTCAAGCCATGTACAAGGGGAGTACATCGGGAGCGCGGCAGGAGAACACGGAAAACAAGCATGAGCTCCCTTTGAGCCTCCGTTGTACACCCGTTGTACACGGCCTAATAGGAGCGTCAGGCTGGCCGGGGCGGGTGGGACGGGTTTGGATGCGAGTCTGGGCCGGAATGGGGGAATGGGCGGGATTTGCCGCTCTTTGGTGCTTTGCTACCGCGCCCGGACGTGGTATGTTTCCCCCGATAACAGATGGAAAGCGAGCGAATGCGGCAGACGCGCTGAGTTGAAAGCACTGGTCGAGAACAGGAACCACCGGACGGAAAGAGTTTTCCTCATCGGGGTGGAGCTGAAATCGCGGCGAGGGGCCGAGGTGGACGATTCGCTCAAGGAGCTGGCCGAGCTGGCTGCCACCGCCGGGGGCAGCGTGGTGGGGGATGGTTTGCAAAAGGTGGCGGCTCCGTGCGCGGCGACGTATATCGGCAAGGGCAAGGCGGAGGAGTTCGCCCGCTACTGCCAGCAGGCGGAGGTGGATACCGTTATTTTCGACGATGAGCTGACCCCGGCGCAAAGCCGCAATTTGGAGCGGGTCTTTGGCTGCAAGATTCTGGATCGCACGGCGCTCATCCTGGATATCTTTGCCGCGCGCGCGCGCACGCGCGAGGGCAAGCTCCAGATCGAGCTGGCGCAACTGCGGCATTTGCTGCCGCGGCTGACGCGGTTTTGGGGTCACTTGTCGCGGCAGAAGGGCGGCATCGGCATGCGCGGCGGCGAGGGCGAGACGCAGTTGGAGACCGACCGCCGGCGGGTGCAGGACCGCATCGCCCGGCTGGCGCGCGAGCTGGAAGTGGTGCGCCGCCAGCGTTCGCTCCAGCGCAACCAGCGCCAGCGCAACCATTGGGCGCTGGCCTCGATTGTGGGCTATACCAACGCGGGCAAGTCCACCCTGCTCAACGCCCTGACCGGCGCGACGGTGCTGACGGAGGACAAGTTGTTCGCCACGCTGGATCCCACCACGCGGCGGCTGCGGCTGCCGACGAATCAGAACGTGCTGGTGACGGATACGGTCGGGTTCATTCGCAAGCTGCCGCACGGGCTGGTGGCGGCCTTCAAGGCGACGCTCGAGGAGGTGGTCCAGGCGGACTTGCTGCTGCATGTGGTGGATGCCAGCCACCCGGACGCCGAGGCGCAGATCCAGGCGGTGAACGCGGTGCTGCGGGAAATCGGCGCCGACGGCAAGCCGACGGTGATGGCGCTGAACAAGCTGGACCAGCTCGCGGAGCGCCCGGAGGTGCTGGCCGGTTTCCAGGAGCGGTATCCGCACGCGGCGGCCATTTCGGCGGTGACGGGCGAGGGGATTCCCGCCCTGCTGGCGGAGTTGAGCAGCCAGTTGCGCCCGCTCCGCGAGTTCATGGAGCTTTCCGTGCCGCACGAGCAGGCGGGCGTCATTGCGCGGCTGCATGAGGTGGGGCAGGTGGTCGAGCGGGATTACAACGGCCAGACCGCCCGCTTTAAAGCCCGCATCCCGCCGCACCTGCATGATGAGTTTGCGCCATTCCTCGTCCGCGAATTGCAGACGGCTTGAGCGGGGGCGCGGCGGGCCGGGCCGGGGATGAGCGGCGGCGCCCGGCGGCGCGCGCCGGCGGTTTGGGCTTGGTATGGGCGGGCGGCTTTTGGTTAAATGAGGCCCAGATGAAATCCCGACGGGCCCATATCCGCCGCGCCACGAACGAGACGCGGATTGCCATCGAGTTGAATATTGACGGAACCGGACGGTCCGTCATCCACACCGGCATACCGTTTTTCGACCACATGCTGACGTTGTTCGCCCGGCATGCGGTGGTGGACTTGAAGCTGCGCGGGCAGGGGGACCTGGAGGTGGACGCGCATCATACGGTGGAGGATTGCGGCCTGGCGCTGGGGCAGGCGTTTGTCCTGGCCCTGGGGGACAAGAAGGGCATTCGCCGCTACGGGACCGGGTTCGATCCGCGCAATCCGTTTACCGGCGAGGCGTATATCCCGATGGACGAGTGCCTGGCGCGGTGCGTGATTGATTTTGGCGGGCGGCCCTGCCTGGTCTGGCGGGGAATGGCGGCCCTGGCCTACAAGCGCGTCACCCGGGCGGAGCGGGAGCAGGACATGTCCAGCGCGTTCCGGTTCGGCCTGGCGCGCGAGTTTTTCCAGGGCTTCACCAACGAAGCCCGCTGCAACCTGCACCTGGAGCTGCTTTACGGCGATGAGCCGCACCACATCGTCGAGGCCCTGTTCAAGGCCTTCGCCAAGGCGGTGGACGCGGCCTGCCGGCGGGACCCGCGGATGGCGGGGCAGTTGCCCACCACCAAGGGAAAATTGTAGCGCGGGTTGAATACGGGGCGCCTCCCGGGCGTCGAATGCATGACTGTCAAAGACTATTCCTCCGCCGAAGAGCGGGCGCTGGTGCGGATGGCGCAGCAGGGCGACCTGGCGGCGTTCGAGGAATTGGTGGCGCGGCACCGCGACAAGATTTACGCGCGCGCCTACAGCATGATGCGCCATGAACAGGAAGCGCTGGATTTGGCGCAAGAAGCGTGGGTCAAGGGCTGGCAGCGGTTGGGCCAGTTCCAGGGCGATGCGGGGTTTGGCACCTGGCTGACCCGGATCGTCATCAACCTTTGCCTGGATGCGCTGCGGCGGCAAAAGCGGCAGCGGGTCGAGTCGCTCGAGGCGCTCGCGGAAGAGTCGGGCGGGGTTGAGCGGCAGATGCCGGTGGTGGCGCCCAATCCCACCGCCGGGCTGGAGCGCGCCGAGCTGCGCCAGCGAATTGACCAGGCGCTGGGCCAGTTGTCGCACGAGCATCGCACGGTGCTGATATTGAATGAATTTGAAGAAATGGACTATAAAGAGATCGCGCGGACGATGGGCTGCTCGATCGGCACGGTCATGTCGCGGCTGTTTTACGCACGCCGAAAACTGGCCGCGCTGCTGACGGATTTGAAGAAACCGGATACAACCTGATGGACCTGGCGGCACAACTGAAATTGCAAGCCTGGCTGGACGGCGAGCTGCCCGAAGCCGAGGCGCGCGCGGTGGCGGATTGGGTGGCCCGGGAGCCGGAAGCGTCGGCGCTGGCCGAGGAATTGCGCCAAACCCGCCGCGCCCTGGCCGGCTTCGAGGCGGACCTGCGGCTGCCGGAATCGCGCGAGTTTTTCTGGTCGAAGATTGAGCGGGAGATTGCCCGGCGCGCGGCGCCGGCGCCGGCGTCCGCTCCGCGGGGGGCCGCGATCCTGGCCGGGCTTCGCCGGTTCCTGATTCCCGCCACCGCGGCGGCTTTGCTGGTTCTGGCTGGCGCGGTGCTGATCCGCCCGGGCGGGGCGCCGACGCGGGGGGGCGGGGCGGAGGTCGAGATGGCGCTGGCCGACGCCGGGGCGTTCACCTACTGCGATTATTCCGCCGGCACCACGCTGGTGTGGTTTTCGTATCCCGCCGACAACTAGATTGCGCCGCGCGAGGAGATGGCTACAATTCCGCAGTTAATGCGAGCAAGACCGATGATCGTGGCTCCCTGGGTTTGGGTTTCGCTGGCGCTGGCGCTGCTGGCCAGCGCCGGGTTTGGCGCGCCGCCCGCCGACATGAAACTGCAGGCCTATCTTCTCTGGGGCACCAATGACCGCAACCCGCCGGCGGACAGGAATTACCAGCCGGTCAATCCCGACATCCGGCAAAAGCTCAAATCCCTGCCGCTCAAGTGGGCGCATTGGTATGAAGTCAAGCGGGTGGACTTCCAGGTGGCGCCGGGCGCGTCCCGGGAGGTCACGCTGAGCGACAAATGCCAGGTCAAGCTCCGTCAGCTTGCCTCCGCCGAGGTGGAGGTTCTGCTCATCGGCCAGGGCAAAGAAGTGATGAAGCGGCGGCAAGCCCTCCCGAAAGGAGACTTGCTGGTCCTGGGCGGCAATTCCCCCAACGCCACCGCCTGGCTGGTGGTCTTAAAGCGCAACGAGTGACCCGGGAGCGCTTGCCCCGCTCCGCCCGGCCGCCGGCCGGGGAGCGCAGGCCCCTGCGCGCCCGGGGTCGCGCGCATCGTCCGGCTCAATGATTGGGCAACCGGAAACCGCCCGGGCCCCGCGGCCGGCGAAGTGAGCGTTCCGGCGGCAACGGAGTTGCGCCCGGAATGCGGGAAGCTAAAGCCGCCGGGACAGCCATTTTAATATGCACGACTGGATCAACTATCGAAGCGAACGAAAGCGCAGTTTGTGGAAAGCCCTGGTGTTCCTCGCCGGGGCGGCGGTCATCGGCCTGGCGCCCAGCGCCCTGGCCCGGAAGCCGTCCTACCAGCTTTGGGCGGTCAGCCCGCTGACCAAGGTTCTGCAAGATCAAGCCCGGCCCACGAACGCATGGGACCGCGTCGCCCTGTATGCCGCCAAAGGGGAAAGCGAGGCCGGGCAGGTCGTGATTTCGGCCGGCAGCGAGCCGCTCAAGGACGTGCGCGTCAGCCTGGAGCCGCTCACCGGCCCCGGCGGGGCCATCACCCAAATAGAACTGAGCAAGGTGGTTTATATCAACCTGCCCAACCTCAAGAAGATCGTCCCGGATGCGCTGCCGCCGGCGACGCCCTTTGAGGTGGCGGCGCACTCGAATCAGCCGATCTGGATCACCCTCATCATCCCCCGGGACACGCGGCCGGGGGTTTATTCCGGCAAGCTGGTGGTCAAACCCGCCAACGCGGCGAAGCAGCGCATCCCGATCCGCCTCAAAGTGTGGAACTTCACCCTGCCGGAAACGCCGAGCCACAAAACGGCGTTTGGCATCAGCCGGAATCTGCTGCCACGGCAGCACGGTGTTTTGAAGGGCAGCGAAGCGGCGGAGCAACTCTACGCCAGGTATTACAACTTCCTGCTCGATCGCTGGATATCCGCGTACTGGCTGCCCCCCGCGGTCACCGCGCCGGAGGCGGAGCGCTATATCCGGGATCCGCGCGTGACGGGGTTTTTGATTCCTTACAACGATGATGTGGAGGAGATGCGCAAATCGGTCCAATCGCTGCGCCGCCGCGGCCTGCTGGATAAGGCCTATTTTTATCCCGTGGATGAACCCTACACCGAGCCGCATTACAAGCGCCTGGTCGAGGTCTGCACGAAAATCCATTCCATTGATCCCAAGCTGCGCATCACGATTCCCTACTATCGCGACCCCAGTTTCGATACCGGCGGCAAGACGCTGCACGAACTGGCCGACGGCCTCATCAACATCTGGTGCCCCAACATCTGGTATTTCAATGAGAACAAGGAGCGCCTGTTCGCGAAGCTGGCAAAGGGCGAGGAGTTCTGGTGGTATGTGTGCTGCGATCCGGCCCCGCCGTATCCGAACTACTTTTTGAACCTGGACGGCCCCAGCCACCGTGTCCTGCCCTGGATGGGCTGGAAGTATCGCTGCCAGGGGCTGCTTTACTGGAATACGACCTGGTGGGACGAGGGCAAGAATGGAACCGAGGATCCCTGGACGGATATGGCGACCGTCAAGGGGATTAACAAGAACATGTATGGCGACGGTTCGCTGCTCTACCCCGGCAAAAAGGTCGGGGTGGACGGCCCGGTCAGCTCCATCCGCCTCGAACTGCTGCGCGAAGGGCTGCAGGACTACGAGTATCTCGTGAAGCTGGAGCAGAAAATCGGCCGGGCCGCCACCGAGAAGTTCGTCTCCCAGCTCGTGACCAACCCCATGGACTTCAACCATAACGTGGATGACTGGGTCCGGGTGCGCGTGGCCATCGGCGAGGAGCTGGGCAAATAGGCTGATCCGCCGGCGTGTTTTTCGTTCGCTTTGGCCGTTGACACGCCGGGCGCAAATGCCTAAGCTCGCCCCAACAACTAAATCAAGCACCACACATGTTGGTCCGAATCTGCTTAATTGTGGCTGTCCTCGCCGGCTTGGCGGTGGGCGTCCTGAACTTCCTCCAGGTCAAAGAGAAGATCACCGTCCTGCAGGCTGACCTCGAGCGGGAGACCGCGCTCCATCACGAGTTCGAGGGCAAATACCAGACCACCCGGAAGGAGCTGGACGTCTGCTCCAAAGAGCTGAAGAACACCAAGGACGAGCTGGCCACGACGGTGGCGGCCCGGGACAAGGCCGAGGCCGACCTGCAGGCGCAAACCAAGCGCGCCGATAAATTAACCGAAGACCTGAACAAGACTCGCCAGGAGCGCAACGACGCCCAGGCGGAGCTGGCGGCTTACAAGGTGACCGGGGTCACGCCCCAGCAGATTCTGGCCATGAACAAGCAGTTCAAGTCCCTCCAGGACAACCTGCAGGTGGCGGAAGCCGAGAACAAGCTGCTGAACCAGAAGATCAAGAAGCTCGATACGGAGCTCTCCGTTTACCGCGACCCCAACTTCTTCGTGTCGCTGCCGGCGGCGCTGAAGGGCAAAGTGCTGGTCGCGGACCCGAAATGGAACTTCGTGGTGCTCAATATCGGCGAAGACCAGGGCGTCCTGGAACGCGGCGAACTGCTGGTCAACCGCAACGGCCAGCTCGTGGCCAAGGTGGTCGTGCGCAGCGTGCAAAAGGACCGCTGCATCGCCAACGTCCTGCCCGGCTGGGAACTGGGACAGGTGATGGAAGGGGACGTCGTCATCCCCGCCCACCCCTCGTCGTGAAAGCCGCGATTTTGCGTTTGCGCTGGGGCCTGCTGCTGCTGGCTGTCCTTGCGGCGGTCGTGGGCGGCGGCTGCGCCACCACGGAATCGGAAAACGCCGCCGAGACGCCGTGGAACCGCCCGCAAGGCTGGGAGACCGGCCTGCCCGGCGGCATGTACAATCCTTACCCCCGATAACTCCGTGCCGGCGCCCCGCCGCCGGGAGTTCGCTACGCGGGCGAAAGCGGCGGCCGTTCGATCCAGCGCGTGGGCGTGAGCAGGCAATCCAGGCGGGCGTCGTGCGGCTCGCACGGGATTTCGTTCCGCAGTTGAAGATCAAACCCCACCCCGCAGGTCGTTCCGGGCCATTCCTTTAGCAGGCGGTCGTAGTATCCCTTGCCCCGGCCCAGCCGCGCGCCGCGCACGTCAAAGGCAATCCCGGGGACCAGGATCAGGTCCAGCCGGCGCGCCGCCAGCCGGGCGCAGCGGGGGCCCGGCTCGCGAATGCCAAAGCGGCCCACGATCAGGTCCGCCGCGGCATCCTGAATCCCGCAGACTTCGTAGGTTTGGGTTGCGGCGGCGAAGCGGGGCAGGGCGACGTTTTTGCCGGCGGCCAGCGCCTCCGGCAGCAGCGGCCACACGTCCAGCTCCTGCGGCAGGGGCGCGAAGAAGAGCACCCACTGGGCCGCTTGCCACCGCGGCTGCGCCGCCAGGCGGGCGCGCGCCTGGGCCGCTCCCGCCGCGCGTTCCTCCGGGCCAAGCCGGGCAAGCGCGGCGCGCACTTGCCGCCGCAGCGCCTGTTTCGCCTCCTGGATTGCCTGCGCGGAGTTCACCGCCGGGTCAGCCCTTTGCCTCCGGGTCCCGGGCTTGCGCCTGGACCTGCAGCGCCCGCCAGTGGGCCAGCCGGTCTTTGATCTTTTTTTCCACTCCCTGCTCGGTCGGTTCGTAGTAGCGTTTATGCGCCCCGAGATAGTCCTGCGCCACGAAATGCCCTGGATGATCATGGGCGTACTGGTAGCCCTCCCCGCGGCCCAGCCGCTGGGCGCCCCGGTAGCCGGCCTCGCGCAAGTGCTCGGGAACCGCCAGCGTGCGGCCGGTGGCGACGTCTTCCAGCGCCGCGTCAATCGCCAGGAGGGCGCGGTTGCTCTTATGGGCCGTGGCGATGTAGATGGCCGCCTCGGCCAGCGGAATCCGCGCCTCCGGCCAGCCGATGAACTCGGCCGCCTGAAACGCGGCATTGGCCAGCACCAGCGCCATTGGGTCCGCCAGCCCCACATCCTCCGCGGCATGGATCACGATCCGCCGCGCGATAAAGCGCGGGTCCTCGCCGGCGTGAATCATCTTCGCCAGCCAGTACAGCGTGGCGTCGGGGTCGCTCCCGCGCATGGACTTGATGAACGCCGAAATCGTGTCGTAGTGCGCATCCTCGTCATCATAGACCACCGCCTTTTTCTGAATGCTTTGCTCCGCCACCGCGAGGTCGAGGCGGATGACGCCGTCCGCCTCCGGCGCCGTGGTGAGGACGGCGATTTCTAGCGCGTTCAACGCCTTGCGCGCGTCCCCGTCGGACAGCTTCGCCAGATGGCGCAGCGCCGCTTCCTCCGCCTGGACTTTAAGGTAGCCCAGCCCGCGTTCCGGGTCCGCCAGGGCCCGCTGGAGCAGCTCCAGCAACTCCGCTTCGGCCAGCGGCCGCAGCTCAAAGATCTGGGAGCGGGAGACCAGCGGGGAGTTGACGAAAAAGAAGGGGTTATGCGTCGTGGCGCCGATCAACCGCACGACGCCGGTCTCGACATCCGGCAGGAGCACATCCTGTTGCGCCTTGTTGAAGCGATGGATTTCATCAATGAACAGGATCGTGGACTGGTGTTTGTTGGCGAGCCGGTTGGCGGCGGCGGCCAGCACGCGGCGCATATCGGCGACGTTGGATTCAACCCCGCTCAACCGCTCGAACTTATTGCGGGTCTGGCGGGCGATAATCTGCGCCAAAGACGTCTTGCCGGTGCCCGGCGGGCCGTAGAAGATCAGCGATTGGATGCGATCCGCCTCAATGGCGCGGCGCAGCAGTTGCCCCGGCCCCAGGATGTGCGCCTGGCCGACGAACTCGCCCAGGTCGCGGGGGCGCATCCGGGCCGCCAGCGGTTGATGCCGTTCGGCGCCGGATTCCGGCGCGCCCGCGTCCGCCGGGGCCGCCCCGGGCGCGGTGGAAAACAAATCATCCCGCGACATGCCGTCACCATATCAGCCCGCGTCCGCCTTGCCCAAACCAAAAAAGGCCCGGCCCCGGCTTCGGCACGCCTCAAGGTTGTCCCGAATTGAGGCACTCATTGTCCCGGGAAAGAGCGGGGGGAGGTGTTTTTCGGGACGGGATAAGAGTTTGCCGCTTCAGAGGTTTTGCAGGGGGACTGGGTTCGCGCAGCCACATCCCGGGGGCAGAACGGTTTAGTTGGGGAGTTCAACCGTCCGCCCTCGTTTCATCGTATCCTGGGCGGGCTTGATCGCCCAAGCGGCAGCCTCGACGAACCCTTGGTTTAGCGAATCCGAGAGTATGGCTGCTGAATCCCGAGCCTTTCGCTGGTAAAATCAAGGATTTAGGCATAAAGAGGGGCAAAATAAGGCCAAAACCTGAACCCTGCCGCCTTCGGCGCATCCGAAACATCCCTTGGATTTACCCTGCCTTCGGGCCGTGTACAAGGGGTGTACAAGGGATGCTCACCGGGAGTCCATAGGATTTTAGCTGGTACACCCGATGGGCATCCCTTGTACACCCCTTGTACACGGCCTATGGACAGGGTATATCCACGGTATCTGGATAATGGGAAGAGGGGCTTGGAAAGGCCGAGACGATGAGGCGGAACGGTGGGGAAAAGGATAAGTTGCGTAAAAACAGTTAGTTATAAATCCAAGGCTGGACGGGAGTGGTTTTTCAAGGAAAGGTAAGCGTTTGGGGGGCTTTTGGCGTCGCGGCTGGCTTATTTGGAGGGGTTCCGTTGGGCAGGCCGCGCAAGGGCCATCGTACCATCGGCATCGGGGCGGGCATGGCCGTCCGGGACGTGGCCCCAATGAAGCGTTTGGTGGGTGAAGTTGAACGGAATGGATGAGGCGATCGCGCTATTTCGCGTCTTTCGGGTTTTCCCTCCCTCGCCCGGCTCACTGGCTCCGCTCCGGTGCCTTGGCCTCGATTTTCCGTCCGCCAGTCGCCGCGCGATAGTTCTCCAAACGCAGTTTCCGGACTTGAAGTCATCCAGCCCCGGGCAAAGGCGCGGCTGCGTGAGAGGCTTGGCGTTGGAATTGCTCGCAAAAACTGCCGTAATCAGTGGAATTGCGCGTCGGGCCGGCCGATGCGGGAGAGTAGCTTTCGTTGGCCGGAGGCCGTGCGGGCGTGTTCAGGAAAAAGGCAGGTTCAGCTTGTCTTTTCGCGGGGACGCGGTATTTTTCCTGCTGAGCGGTGAATTAAAGAAAACGAATAATGGTCGTACATGTGTGCAACAATCCCTGAAAAGGTGGAACTTCCTATGAAAAAGCTTAACGAGTCAGTTTGGGATGGAATCGCGGGCCGGATGTGGGTTGGCGGTTTGAGCCTGTTGCTGGTGGTTTTGCTGGCGGGTTGCCAGGGGCCGGGAGCGAAGCAATCGGCTAATTTTGCGGAGATTTCGCCGTCGGGCGCCGTGGCGGCGTCTCCGGCTTCGCCCTCGGCGTCTCCCACGGCGGAGTCGTTGATGCTGCGGGAGGGGGACACGGTGCGGATCACCTTTCCGGGGTCTCCCAACCTGAATACGATTCAACAGATTCGGCGCGACGGCAAGCTGTCGCTGCCACTGGTGGGCGAGTGCAAGGCCGCCGGGATGAGCCCGACCGATTTGGAGAAGGAACTGGTCAAACTCTATGCGCCGCAGTTGGTGACCAAAGAGGTGAATGTGGCATTGGAGTCCTCCGCCTATTTCGTGTTTGTGACGGGCGCGGTGGCGCGTCCCGGTCGGATCGCGTTTGACCGCCCGGTGACGGTCCTGGAGGCCGTGATTGATGCGGGGGTGGATTACGCGAAGGCGAATCTGAAAGACGTGACCGTAATTCGGCGCCAGGGCGAGCGCGAGGAGCAATATCATTTGAATTTGAAGCGGCATTTGCAGGGACAGGGTGGCGAGTCGTTTTACCTGCAGCCGTCCGATATTGTCTTTGTGCGGGAACGGTTTACGTGGTTCTGAGCCGCGGGGTGGCATCCCGCCTGCTACCCCGTTGTCATGCTTCTTTCTTCCGGTTGGGATCGGTTTCGTTGGCGCGGTCTTGAGCGACGCGGGCCGGGGAACGGTTTGCGGCTGACGCGGCGGATATCCTTGAAATTGTCGGGGATATCGTGTTTTGCAGCGTTTTCCGTATATCTACGGTCAGGCTGTCCGTGAAGGTTCCCGGCATGGATGGTTGACCCCTCAACAGCGCAGTGGGAAAATGGTTATCAGTCAAAATAGTGGTTGAGGCATGATCATTAAAGCCGAACAGAGTTTCAGTGCCCACCGGGTGTCGGCTGGCGCCGTGGCTCCGGGGTGGGGGCCGGGCGCGGCGGGCGCGCCGTGGGGAGGGGGATGGGGGTGGTATTGTGCCAAAACCAAGCCCAAACAGGATCATATTGCGGCGGCCGGGCTGCGCCACCGCCTGGGATTGGAGGTTTTCAGCCCCAGGTTGCGCTCGGAGCAGACGACGATTCGCGGGGTGGTCAAGCGGATTACGGAACCGGTTTTTCCCGGCTATGTTTTTGTGCGGTGTTTCCTGGATGAGCATATCGGGCAGATTCGCCACATTTCGGGGATTAGCGGGCTGGTGAGCTTCGGCGGGCGCATTCCGCAAGTGCCGGCCGAGGTGCTGGAGGATTTGCGGCGGTGTTTTGGCGCCGAGGAGCTTCTGCCGTTGCGGAAGGACCCGCGGCCGGGCGACGAGGTGACGGTGACGCGCGGCGCTTTTATGGGAATGCAGGCCCTGGTGCTGCAAAGCTGGCCCGCCCGGCGCCGGGTGCAAATCCTGCTGGAGATTCTGGGGCGGCCCACGCCGGTGGAAATGGACCGCCGCCAGGTGAGCCTGCCGCGGGACTCGGTGGCGGAGTGGCTGCCGGAGCTGGCCCGGGCATAATTGGCCTGGTGTTTGCGGATGTTGGAGCTCGCGGTGGACGCTCCGGGGGCCCGCAGGCGAAGGGTCGCCTGCCGATCGGTAATCGTGAAAAGATTAAAGCAAGCTTCCGGAGGACTCCGGGAGCCGGCTGGAAGGTGGCGCAGAGAGTCTGCGAAACACCAAGTGCGGAGCTTTGCCCGCATTCCGGCGGGCGGTGCAACCGGGGGTACGGCGGCCCGATGAGCGCGAGTTTTAGCCAGGTGAGCGCGCCGGGCCGGTCTGTCTTCCCTTTTGAATCGCCGGCGCCGGTGGAAATACTTGCCCGGGGGGCCTTGCTGGCCCACGGTAGAGTGGTGCAACGGCTGAATCCCATTCGGGATGAGCGGTGGAATGACAAGCTGGCCGCCGTGGCTCCGGACGCTTTCTTTCCGGGCAAGGGCTGGGCGCTGGTGCTGGCGCAGACCTACGGCTACGCGCCGGAGTATTTTGCGGAGCAAACCGGGGGCAGGCTCGAGGCGCTGCTGCCGGTGATGGAGGTGGATAGCTGGCTGACGGGACGCCGGGGCATTTCGCTGCCCTTTACCGATTATTGCGATCCGCTGGCGGCCGATGCGGCGGCTTTTCGGCAACTGTTTGACGCGGCCGTGGCGCATGGCCGGAGCCGGCGCTGGAAGTATTTGGAATTGCGGGGCGGGCAGCCGTTTCTGGCCGCGGCTCCGCCGGCGCAGCAGTATTATGGGCACGAGCTTTCCCTGGCCGGGGAGGAGCCGGAGTTGTTTGCGGCCCTGAAGTCAGCGACGCGGCGCGCGGTGCGCAAGGCGCAACACGAGGGCGTCACGGTTGAGTTTCGGAGTGACGTCCGGGGAATCCGGCAATTTTACGCGCTGCACTGCCGGACGCGGCGCAAGCATGGTTTGCCGCCTCAGCCGCTGCGGTTCTTCCTGCAGGTGCAGGAGCGCATCCTGGATCACGGGGATGGCATTGTGGTGCTGGCGCGCGCCGGCGCGCGCTACATTGCCGGCGCCGTCTTTTTTCAGAAGGGGGCAACGGCGCTCTACAAGTTTGGGGCTTCCGATGAGCGGACGCTCCGGCTGCGCGGCAATGATTTGGTGATCTGGGAGGGCATCCGGCATTATGCCGCCCGGGGCTGCCGGAAGCTGTATATGGGCCGGACTTCGCCGGCCAACGAAGGGTTGCTCCGCTTCAAGCGGGGCTGGGGGGCGCGGGAATACCCGATTCCTTACTACCGGTACGATCTGCGGAAGAACGCGTTTGTGCCGGGGCATGACGAGACGGTGGGGTGGCATAACCGGGTTTTTGGCGCGCTGCCGTTGAGCCTGTCGCGGCTGCTGGGGGCGCTGTTATATCGCCATGTCGCCTGACCGTCCAACTTTCCGGGCGTATGGGCCCGCCGGGAAAGACGAATTACCTGACGAAGCGCCCGAATAGAACGACGATAATTTATGCAAACGCACGAACGGCTGCAGCATTCGACCGGGCTAACCCTGGCGGATATTTACTACATCATCTTTCGGCATAAGTGGAAGATCCTCAGCTTTTCCGTGCTGGGACTCGCGGTGGCCGCGGTGGTTTATGTCACCTCGCCGCCCATGTATGTTTCGGAAGCCAAGCTGCTCATCCGCTACGTGGTCGAGTCCAGCATGCCCAGCGGGATAGCGGGGGATCCCCAGATCAAGAACCCCGATCCGCGGGGGGACAACATCATCAATTCGGAGGTTGAGGTGCTCCAAAGCCTGGACCTGGCGACGCAAGTGGTGGACATCATTGGGGCGGGGAAAATCCTCGGGGCCGGCCCGGCCAACACGAACAAGTACCAGGCCGCCGTTTTGCTGCAGCAGAATCTGAAGGTTGAGGTTCCCCGCCGCAGCAACGTCCTGCGGATTGTCTTTCAGAATCCCAACCGGGAGGTTGTGCAACCGGTGCTGACGCAGATCATCGAGGCCTACCTTCGCAAGCACGTTCAAATCCACCGGAGCATGGGCGGTTTTGATGATGTGTTGACCCAGCAGACCGACGCGTTGCGCTCACAACTGGCCCAAACCGAGCAGGACTTGCGCAAAGCCAGGACCAACATTGGCGTGGTGCCGCTCGAGGAGATGAAGAAGGCCTATAGCGAGTCGCTCGCAAAAATCCGGCAGGAACTGTTCAACACCCAGGCCGAATTGGCCCAGCAGCAGGCGGTGCTCGAGGAGCACCAGAAGCTGCTGCCGAAAAAGCCGGAAGCCTCCGCCGCGGCGCCCGACGCCGAAGTTCCGCCCGAAAAGCTGGAGTCGTATCGGAACATCGTCGCGCGCCTGGATTCGTTTCGCAAACAGGAGCAGGGGCTGCTGACCCAGTACACGGAAGAGAACGCGATGGTGCGGGGCATCCGCGAGCAAATCGCCGCGCTGGAACAGACGCGGCAGAAGCTGGAAGCGGATTATCCGCGGCTGGCGCGGCTGCAGCCGCCCTCCGCCAAGCCCGGCGAGGCGGTTGGCGATTTCCTGGAGGAACGGGCGCGCATCTCGATTGCGGCGCTGCAGACCAAGATCAAGGTGCTCAATTCGCAAATGGACCAGTTGACCGCCGAAGCCAAGGCGGTGAACGAACTCGAGCCCGGCATCGTCGAGTTGCAGCGAAAAAAGGAGCTGGAGGAAGCCAAGTATCGCCACTTCTCCACCAGCCTGGAGCAGGCGCGGTTTGACGAGACTTTGAGTGCCGGCCGCATGTCGAACATCGGCGTGGCGCAGGCGCCCAGCCCGGCGTTTCGGGAATCGCGGCAGTTGGTTCAGATGCTCGGCCTGATCGCCCTCGGCGGCGTGGTTGCCGGGTTTGCGCTGGCGTTCCTGATCGAGCTGGTCCTGGATCGGACCGTCCGCCGTCCCATTGAAGTGGAAACGCGCCTGCGGCTTCCGCTCTTCCTGACGATTCCTAAGATGCGGCGAAATAGCCGCCAGCCGTTGCTGCCGTCGCCGGCGCCGGCCGCCGGCTCGCCGGAAAGCGGCGGGGCGGACGAAAAAGCGGCAGTTGACCAGAAAGCCGGAGTGGTGCCTTACCAGGCGAACGGCCTGGTTTCCTACTACGAGGCCCTGCGCGACCGGCTGGTGACCTTCTTCGAGGTGCGCAATCTTACGCACAAGCCCAAGATGATTGCGGTCACGGGTTGTGCGAAAGGCGTGGGGGTCACAACGATTGCCGCGGGTCTGGCGGCCAGCTTATCCGAAACCGGGGATGGGAACGTGCTGCTGGTGGATATGACCGCCGGACAGGGGGCGGCCCACCCCTTCTTCAAGGGCAAACCCGGGCTGGGCCTCGCCGAGGCGCTGGGCAATGAGACGCGCGATAATACAATGGTGCAGGAGAATCTCTACGCGGTCGCGGAAGGCGGAAAAAGCGGCCTGCTGCCGCGCGTTTTGCCGCGGCGCTTTGGCAGCCTGGTGCCCAAGCTCAAGGCCAGCGACTACGACTACATCATTTTCGACATGCCTCCGGTCAGCCAGGTTAGCGTGACCCCGCGGCTGGCGGGGTTCATGGATACGGTGCTGCTGGTGCTCGAGTCCGAGAAGACTCAAAGTGAGGCGGCCCGGCGCGCCGCCGCCATGCTCGCTGAATCCAAAGCGAACGTTAACGCGGTGCTGAATAAAAACCGGAGCTATGTTCCGCAACGGTTTCAGCAGGAGGTTTGAGCGGCCCTCCGTCTTCCCTGCTCCCGGCCGGTGGTTTTTAGCGTAAACGATTTGGGTTTGCCGGCAATGGTCCTTGCGCGCGCCGATTTGATCCGGGATCGGGCTGCCGGGCGCTGTCGGCACTGTTAAAATGCTGCGCAACCGCCTGTATTACTCCGTCAAGCCGCTCGTGCCGCTGCCGCTCCGGTTTGCGATCCGGCAGTGGTTTGCGCTGCGAAAGCTTCGCGCGGTCGGAGACATTTGGCCGATTATGCCCGGCTCGGAGCTGCAGCCCCAGGATTGGCCTGGCTGGCCGGAAGGCAAACGATTTGCCCTGGTTCTTACCCATGACGTCGAGGGGCAAGGCGGGTTGGACAAGATCACGCGGTTGATGGAGCTCGAAATCCAATTGGGGTTTCGGTCCGCGTTCAATTTGATTCCGGAGGGGTCGTATCGTGTTTCCCGCGAGTTGCGCGTGCAAATTGAAGCCGCCGGGTTTGAAGTGGGCATTCACGACCTGTACCACGACGGCAAATTATTTCTTACCCGGAGCCAGTTCAGCCGGCGCGCAGTTCGGATCAACCATCATCTCAAGGATTGGGCGGTGACCGGTTTTCGTTCCGGCTTCATGCTGCACAACCTCGACTGGATTCACGATCTTCAGGTCGCCTACGACGCTTCGACGTTCGACACCGATCCCTTCGAGCCGCAGCCCCACGGCCAGAATACCATCTTTCCCTTTTGGGTGTCGCGAAATGGGAAACCGCGCGCGGGAGTTGCCCCGGCGGCTTCCGCCCGGGCTCCGGAATCTTCGACCGGGCCGCGCCCCGGCTACGCCGAGCTTCCCTACACGCTGCCGCAAGACTCGACCCTGTTCCTGCTTTTAAAGGAGCGGCATCCCGATATCTGGTATCAAAAGCTCGATTGGATTGCGCGGCATGGCGGCATGGCCCTGGTGAATGTGCATCCGGACTACATGCGTTTCCCGGACGAGCGCGACACCCCGCATACCTATCCGGCGGATTGCTACCGGCAGTTTCTCGATTACGCGCGCCAGAAATACAAAGACACGTTCTGGCAGCCCCTGCCCCGCGAGCTGGCCGCATTCGTGGCCCGCCAGCGCATCCCGATGCGCCGCGCGCCGCGCCGCATCGCCATGGTTACCCATTCCCACATCCTGTCGGATGCGCGCGTGTTGCGTTACGCGGAGGCGCTCGCCCAGCGGGGCGACCAGGTGGATGTGCTGGCGCTCCGGCGTTCCAGGGAAGTTCCCACGCACGAAACCCTGGGCAATATTCGCCTGATCCACCTCCAGCCCCGCTACGGCAAGACGGAGAAATCTCCGCTGTCCCACCTTTTCCCCGTGCTTCGGTTTCTGGCGAGCTCATCGTTCTGGCTCCTGCGCGAGCACCGGCGCCGCCCCTACGATTTGCTGCATATCCATAATGTTCCGGACTTCCTCGTGTTTGCGGCCTGGTATCCCCGGTTGACGGGGGCCAAGGTGATCCTGGATATCCACGATATTGTCCCGGAATTCTACGCCAGTAAATTCGGCACCCGCCCGGGCGCCCCCGCAGTCCGCCTGCTCAAGATCATTGAACGGGTTTCCGCCGCCTTTGCGAACCACATCATCATCTCCAATCATTGCTGGCGCGATACCTATGTCGCGCGCAACCATTTGAGCGGCGCCTGCTCGGTTTTCATCAATAACGTGGATTCGCGGGTTTTCTATCTGCGCCCGCGGACGCGCCATGATGGCAAAATCGTCGTGATCTTCCCCGGCGGCCTCCAGTGGCACCAGGGATTGGACCTGGCCATCCGGGCCTTTCGCCAGGTCCGCAGCCAAATCCCCAACGCCGAGCTGCATATCTACGGCGATGGCAACATGAAGAACCGCCTGGTGCAGCTTGCCGCCGAGCTCGAGCTCCATGACGCCGTGCGCTTCTTTGATCCGCTGCCGATTCGCCAAATTGCGGAAATCATGGCGAACGCGGATCTTGGGGTTGTTCCCAAGCGGGCCGATTCCTTTGGCAATGAAGCCTACAGCACCAAGATAATGGAATTCATGTCGCTGGGGGTTCCCGTGGTCGTTTCCCGCACCCGGATAGACCGGCTCTATTTCCCGGACTCAACCGTGCGCTTTTTTGAGTCCGGGAATGTTGAGGCACTCACCGAGGCGCTGCTGGAAGTCATCCAGGATCCCGAGCGCCGCCGCCGCTTTATTGCCAACGGTTTGGAATACGTCGCGCGCCATAACTGGGAGTCCCGCCGGGAAGCCTACCTGGCGCTCGTAGATGCCCTGATTTCCGGCCAACCTCCGGCCCAGGTGGTTCCGCCCGACCCCTTTGACCAGCACCCGCTTCCGCAAACCGAGGAGGCCCGGAGTCCCGCTCGGGAATTGGCGCTAAAGTAAAGCTCGCTTCGTTCCCATTGAATCGTTCCCGAGCGGCACTGCTGCCTTGCCCCCCGCTGATGGTTGTTTTTCCATGCGCTGGGATCGTTCGATAACCTTGAACGTCATTCGCCCTTGGCAGCGGCTGTTTAAAGCGGCTCCTCCTTCGGGCGCCGCCACGGCTGCGGACCGGCCAGGCCTCGCGGCGGGCAGTTCGATTCCCATTCTGATGTATCACAGCATCAGCGCCGATTCCGAGCCGGGCGTTCATTCCTATTACCAGGTCAACACGCATCCCGGGGTTTTTCGGCAGCACATGCAATTCCTGGCCGATAATCACTACCGCACGATTACGCTGGATCAGCTCGCGGACGCGGCGGCGCATCCGGCGATTGGCGCGCCCGCCCCCCAACTCCCCCAGACTCCGCCGCCGGGTTCAACCGCCACGTCGGCCCGCGCGGTCGTTTTGACGTTCGACGACGGATTTCGCGATTTCTATACGGAGGCCTTTCCGGTCCTTCGGGAGTTTGGTTTTACCGCAACCGTTTTTCTGCCCACCGCCTGCATTGGCGATGAACGCCGCCAATTCCGTTCGGCAAGCCGGAATGCGCAACTCTCAAGGGGCAAAGAATGTCTCACCTGGGCCGAAGTCCGCGAGCTTCACTCGGCCGGCATCACATTCGGCTCCCACACCGTGACGCACCCCCGGCTCGTGGAATTGGGTTGGGCGGAGATTAGATCTGAAATCGTCGATTCCAAGGCCGAGATTGAGCGGCATTTGGGCGAAACGGTGACCGCGTTCTGCTATCCCTTCGCGTTCCCACAGAATAATAGCCCCTTCGTGCAAAGGCTTGCCGGGTTGCTGCGCGACACCGGCTACCGCTGCTGCGCGACGACGCAGCTCGGCCGTTGGAAGGCGGGAGACCGCGCTTACTTCTTAAAACGGTTGCCGGCGAACTCTCAGGATGATCCCGCCTTCTTTGCGGCCAAACTCGACGGGGCCTATGATTGGCTCGGCACAATTCAAACGTTGAGCAAAAAGCTTCGTCGGCGGCAAAGGCCCCACAGGGAAGCGCCGCCAAAAGCTGCCGCTCCCACGCTGGCTGAGGCTGAGGCTGCGAATTCGGACTCCTGATCTTTGGCCGGGAGGCTCGGTCAACCACTCGCATGTCCGCTTACGCCATCATCACGCCGGTGCGCAATGAGGAGGACCACTTTCCGCACACCCTCAATTCCGTTTGCGCCCAGACCGTACGGCCGCTTGCCTGGGTCATTGTGAATGACGGCTCGACGGATGCCACTCCTCGACTCGCCGAGGCCGCAGCCGGCCAGCATGGCTGGATCCGGGTTGTCCATCGCCCTGACCGTGGCCGCCGCAAGCAAGGCGGCGGGGTCATTGAAGCCTTTAATGATGGCTATGCCCTGCTTTCAAGCCTGTTCACTAAGCCCCAAACCGTAGGGGCTGACACCCCTCCGCATTCCGCTTCCACGCCTCCCTGGAGTTTTCTGGTTAAACTGGACGGCGATCTCCAGCTTCCCCCGGACTACTTCGCGCGGTGCCTGGAACGGTTTGCGGATGATTCCAAACTGGGTATCGGCGGCGGCATGGTGTGCCGGCAGCAGAACGGCGATTGGGTGGAAGATTCTCCGGGCGACCCTCCGTTTCACGTCCGCGGGGCCACTAAAATCTACCGGCGAGCCTGTTGGGAAGCCTTGGGCGGCTTGGTATCCGCTCCCGGCTGGGATACGCTGGATGAGCTGAAGGCAAACATGCTGGGCTGGCAAACCTATACGTTTCGAGAGATCAAGCTGCTCCAGCTCAAGTTCACCGGTGCCGCCGATGGCGCCTGGAAGAATTGGGTCAAGAACGGGCTGGCGAACTACAACACCGGCTATCACCCCTTATTCATGCTCGCCAAATGTTTGCGGCGGTTTATCAGCCGCCCGTTCAGCCTTGCCGCTCCCGGCCTGCTGGCTGGCTTCTTCGGCGGTTATTTGAAGGGCAAACCTGCCGGGCTGGATACGCAGCTCGTCCACTACATTCGCCGGCAGCAAATGAACTGCCTGTTGTTCCGCGACAGCTTGTGGAAACCGCGCGGACCTGGCCGCGCGGCCGCCGCCTTGCCATCCCCTGCCGGCGCCCGCGCCGGGCATTAATCCAAACGAGGCATTGGACGTGGTTAAGCGCCTGGTCAAACTGGGAATCAGCCTGCTTGTGCGGGGATGGGATGTCTTGCAGTTGGGGGTGAAGCGGATACTCGGGCGAGCAAGCGAACCGCGATGCGTGGTTCTGTATTATCATGGCATCGCTTCAAGCCTGAAGCAGGCGTTTATTCGGCAGATGGACGAAGCGGCACGGCTGGCGGAACCGGTCGCCGCGGGTTTCAACGGCGGGTTGGCTCCAGGCCGGCGTTATTTCGCCGTCACATTCGACGACGGCTTTGTCAGCACCCTGGAGAATGCATTTCCCGTGCTGCTGCAGCGCCGCATCCCGGCCACAATTTTCATCCCCACCGGGAGCCTGGGCCAGCGCCCGGCCTGGGTAAAGAATCCTGCTTCTCCGGCCTGGAATGAGACCGTGATGACGGCCGACCAGGTGCGTTCATTACGGCACTACGAGGGGATTACCGTTGGAGCGCACTCGGTCTCGCATCCGAACTTCCAAGCGCTTGAACCGGCGCAGGCGGAGCGAGAGTTGAAAGAGAGCAAAACCGAGCTGGAAACGCTTATGGGATGCGCTGTGGATTTGTTTAGCTTTCCGCATGGGAAGTACTCCGCCGCCAGCCTTGAATTGGCCAAAGCCGTCGGCTACCGGCGGGTTTTCTCGATTGCGCCGGAACCTGCTCAAGGGGAGAGGGCAAGTTATGTTGTAGGGCGCGTCCTGGTCTGTCCCAGCGACTGGCCCGTGGAGTTTCGATTGAAGCTGTTGGGCGCCTACCGCTGGATGACATGGATACAGGAAGGAGGGCCAACTCCGGTCCATGGGTAATTTTTTGCTCGATTTGCGGCCGCAGGCCGAACGCGAACTCGGCCCGGCCGCGGATTTCCTCAAGTTCTATCCCGATATGCGGGTGGAACGGCTGGACTATCCTGAGTTCGGCCTGGTGCTGACCTCGGCCGACAAGCCCGGGCTTTGGTCCGCTTATCAATCGCCTGATGGCGCCTTGATGGGAGCATTGTGCGGGCGCATAGCGCTGGATCAGAAGCAATGGGACAAGGCGGCAACGGTTGAGGGATCGGGCGGGCTCGCCTGCAAGCATATTTGCCAAAGCTATGCCGCGGAAGGCATCCGCGGGATTGAAAACCTGAACGGCAATTTTGTGATCCTGCTGTTCGACCGCCCACGCCGGGAACTTCACCTGGTCACCGATCGCTGGGGTTTATTGCCCGCATTCAGGCTCGAAGGAGAGTTGGCGGGCAGGATTTTCTCGTCGCATCCGGACGTGCTGGCCGACGCCGCCGGGGAAGGACAAAACTGGGATCAGGTTTCCTTTGCGGAGTTTATTCTCACTGGCCGATTGACGGCCCCCTACACCTATTACCGGCACATTAAAGCCCTGCCTGTGGGGATCACCACGACGCTGACATTTGGAGAAAATGGCGGATCCGAGGCGCGAACGCGATGCTATTTTCAACCCGGCAAGGCTGGGGTTGTCAGCGCCAGTGTGGAGGAGGTGGCCGAGCGATTTGCCGCCGCTTTTCGTGACTCTGTAACCAAGCGGACGCTGCCATTACTCGGACGTACCGCGATTGCCTTGAGCGGAGGATTGGACTCCCGGACCGTGCTTTGCGCAGCGCCCGATCGGGCGGGTTTGGTGGCTTTCACCTGTTACGACGAGGAGAACCGCGAATTCAGAATCGCGCGCGAGATCGCCCGCCGGGCCGGGGTTGCCTTTGTCCCGCTCAAGCGGCATTTTGATTATTATGCGGACCACGCCGCGGCGGGGGTGAGGATTTCGGCAGGCATGGGCTGCATCGCCAGCAACCATTTTCTGGGATTCCGCGACCAGTTGCGGGAGATGGGAGGAGATAACCTTCTGACGGGCTGCTACTGCGATTACATCTTCAAAGGGCTGGCGCTCAACAAACAAGTTAACCGCTGGACGACGTGTGAATCTCTGGGACCGTTCGGCTTTTCATTTTATGCGGGCCATACGCCGGCCGACACGGAATTGGCCGGCGCGGTGCGGGAGCGGCTTGAGGCCTCCATTCCGGCTCCTTTGCGGCGTTATAACACCGAGTCGGCGGTGCGGGAAGTGGAGCAACGCCGGATCTTTCCGCTGGCTTATGAAGAAGACAACGCGGAGCGGGTGATTCCGCAGCGCGTAATGGGCTGGTATCCTCCCGTGGCTGAAAACGAACTTATGCAGGTCCACCTGGCGATGGATACCGCCATGAAATTGAACCGCACCCTGTTTGGGCGGATGATGCGGAAAATCTGTCCGTCGGGCATCCTGCAAGTCCCCGACGCGAACACCGGGGTGCCCGTAACAGCTTCGTTGTTGCGGGAAGTGTTCAGTTGCCACTTGGACCGCCTTGGCAGGTTTGCGCGCAAGGTGATACCCACACATTCTACAATGGGGTCGTGGCTCAATTGGAACTCCTACATTCTGCAGAGCCGGAAAATACAGGAGTTGTGGTCGGAGCCGAACCCCGTGGCGATGGATGTTTTTGTGTCTGTTCTGGGGAAGAATCGCTTCCACCGGAACGTGGGTGATTACCGTGGCAGGGAGGTCTGGGTGTTTCTGCAATTATTCACGCTGAAGCTATGGTTCGACCAGCGTGCCAAAACAAGACTGCCCGCGCCGGAACCCGAACTCGGCGTTTGCGTGCAATCATAATGACCCCGGAAACAGCCAGCAAGGCATCGAGCACCGCTTTGAACGGCTACCGCGTCAGTGTGGACGAAACGCCTGAGGACGAGTGGAACGCGCTGCTCCCGTTGTTTGACGATGCCAGTATTTATCAAACCTGGGCCTACGGCGCGGTCCGCTGGGGAGAGAAACAGCTTAGCCACTTAGTCTTGCGGAAGAACGCCGCCGTGGTTGGCATGGCGCAGGTTCGGGTGATCCGCGTCCCGCTCATTGGCAGCGGGATCGCGTATATTCGCTGGGGGCCGCTCTATCGTCTGCGTGGCTCAATCTCCCACGGCGAAGCGTTGGTTGCTCTGATGGAGGCAATCCGGGAAGAGTACGCAAACCGCCGTGGGTTGATGGTTCGTATCCTGCCCAATATTTTTCAGGGCAGCACTTGCGCAGCCGATTTTGCCAGGATCTGCCAGGAGGCCGGCTTCGCCGCGGACGAGGCGCACCCTTCCTACCGAACCCTTCTTGTCAGCCTGGAAGAAACACTCGAGCAAATCCGCAAGCGGCTGGACCAGAAATGGCGTAATCAATTGAATGCGTCGGAACGGAACGGGCTAAGCATCGAGGAAGGGCAGAGCGACGAGCTGTATGCCCGGTTTCTGACCATTTATGATGAGATGATGGGTCGGAAACGATTTGAGACGACTGTGGATGCCAGGCAGTTTGGGCGATTGCAGCGGAGCCTCCCGGCCGATCTGAAGATGCATATTCTCCTGTGCGAAAAGGACGGGAAGGATCAAGCCGGCTTAGTCAGCACGAGCGTTGGCGACACAGGCATTTACCTGCTCGGGGCTACCAGTGAAGCGGGGATGAAAAGCAAAGGAGCTTACCTCCTGCAGTGGCAGATGATCAAGCGATTGAAAGAACGCGGTTGCCGCTGGTATGATTTGGGGGGCATCAACCCGGAAACGAACCCGGGGGTTTACCATTTCAAGGCCGGGTTAGGCGGCGTAGAAAGCCGCCAGTGTTCCCGGCGGGAACTTAGCGGGAGTTGGATTAGCAGCGCCTGTGTGATGTTGCCAGAACGCCTCAGCGGTGCCATCGAGGCATGGCGTCACCGGCGGAAACCTGCGCTCCTCAACGCGACGAAATGACAACGCCCACGCTTCCGTCGGCCGATTTATCAATCGTTATCGTCAACTGGAATGGCGGAAAGTTGTTGAACGACTGCCTTGCCTCCATCGTCGCTCACGGCGGGGGACTGAATCTGCAGGTCATCGTAATTGATAACGCCTCGCGGGATGGCAGCCGGGAAATGGCCGAACGCGCTTTCCCACAGTTTCAGGTCATCAATTCCGGGACCAATCTTGGTTTCGGCAAGGCCAACAACCTGGCCCGGTCGCTAGTCAAGTCCGACTTCGTCCTGTTCTTAAACCCGGACACGGTTCTATGCGAAAATGCGCTCGAGCGGATGGTTGAGTTTCTTCGCCGCAATCCCAATGTTGGCGCACTCGGCTGTAAAATGCTGTACCCGAACGGCGAAGTGCAGGAATTGGGCTTGCAGTATTTTCCGACGCCCTGGAAAGAGTTTCTCCATTCCCTGTTCATGTCCACGGGGACCCGGCAGTGGCTCAAACGGTGGCTGCCTTACCATGATCCCAACCACAGCGGCTACGCCATCAAACTTTATGGCGGGTGCCTCCTGTGTCGCAAGCAAGCGCTCGAACGGGTTGGCTGGTTCGATGAGCGGTACTTTATGTATGCCGAGGACGTAGATCTTTGCCGGGCGATCCGGGACGTCGGCTGGAAGCTCTACTATTTGAGCGAGGCGAAGATTGTTCATGTGTGTGGCGGCGCCAGCGAGAAAGCCCCCAGCGGATTCTCGATCCTGATGAAGTCCGAATCCATTGCGAAACTAATCCGGAAGTATCAAGGTGGGTTGGGGGCGCTTTTATATCGTGTCGGGACGTTGATAGCGGCGATAGTGCGGTTGCTCATATTAACCCTGATGAGCGTTGCGCGATTGGCAGCGCGGCGGCCGGCACACGGAGAACTGGATGCGGCGTTCTTCAAGTACCGCACGTTGATTGGGTGGGCGCTTGGAGTGAAGCGGGCGCAGATCGCGGCATAAATGCGGCATGACGCGATGAAGAAGTTTCTTAGGGGCTTGCAAGTTGGAGATGGGCTGCGCCATCGCCTCTTTCGAGGAGGCGCCTGGCTGGCAATTGGCACCGTCGCCGACCAAGGCCTGCGGTTTCTCCGCAATATCATTCTGGCCCGACTCCTCGCGCCGGAAGCCTTCGGGTTGATGGCCATCGTCCTCTCCGTCTGCTCCCTGTTCCAAGTTCTCACCGGAATCGGGATCAAGGAGTCAGTGGTGCAAAATCCGCGTGGGGCTGAGCGCACATTCCTTAATGGCGCTTGGTGGCTATCGGTCGCGCGCGGGCTTGGGCTATACTTGCTGGCGTTCGTCTCGGCGCCCTGGATTGCGCGCTTCTACGAGGCTCCCGAGTTGGAGCGCCTGCTCCGCGTGGCTTTCCTCAGTGTCCTGGCACAAGCTGCCCTTAGTGCGGGGGCGTTCGTAGCAGTCAAGCAGATGCGCTATTCCAAGTGGGTTCTCATTCAGCAGGGGGGCGGTGTGATTGGAGTGCTTACTGCCATCACCTTGGGGTTTTACCTGCGCGGTGTGTGGGCCTTGGTCCTCGGCTTTGCCGTAGAAGGTACCGCCCGGTGCCTGATTTCCTACTTGGTTTGTCCCTTCCGGCCTGGCCTGCAGTTTGATCCGGAAAACCGCCGGGCGCTCTTGCGTTTTGCGGGAGGAATGTTCGGCTTGCCGGCGCTCATGTTAGTCTATACCGAGGGCAGCACGTTTGCCTTGGGTAAACTGGGTTCCAAAGCTGATTTGGGAATATTTGCCATGGCCCTCGGTCTTGCCCGTATGGCCTCCATGTTCAGTAATCAAATGGTGGACCTGTTGATGCCCGCTTTTTCCGAAATTCAAAAAGATCCCGGGCGAGTGAACCAAGGCATATTGAAAGTGACCACTTTTCTGGCGCTGGCAGGGGTCCCGGCAAGCGCCTTCATGGCTTTATTTGGCAGCCAGGTGATGGAGGCGCTCTACGGCCCCAGGTATGCTGCGGGAGGGTTGGCTCTGGCTCTGTTATTTGCCAACGAGGTGCTATTGGTCAGCAGCGTACCTATTGCAACGGTATATCTGGCGGTAGGCAAACCCGCCCTGCTCCGCCGCTTTTCGCTTTTGCGAGCATTCCTGGTAGTCGCGCTGCTATGGCCCGCCATTCGGTTCGGTGGGTTGACCGGGGCAGCGAGCACTCCCGTGGCTGCGATGTTGCTGGCCTACGGGCTCCAACTGGCGCAGTTGCGAACCGTAACCGGGCTGGAAATCAAGACATACCTCGCTCTCTGGCTGCGTGGGTTGTTGGTCGCAGCTCCATTTGTTGGATTATGGCTGGTGATGAGGTTTTTTTTCCAGGGTATTCGGCCGTTGGTAGAATTGGTTTGGCTGGGCGTTGCCACCGGCGTGGTCCTTGGCACGTTCGCTTTTTCCGCGTATCGGCAACCTTCTGTGAGGAGATACCTCTGGCGATTTGCACACCCGGCAAACTAATAGTCCCATGAACCATTCCCACAAAAATGCGCCTCGTTGCGCTCACGAATTGAACCGGTGCTCGTTGAGCGGGTTACTGGTCCTCTTGTCAAAGGTGCCGAAGGTTCGTCGGCTGTGTCTCATGGCTGGCCTGCGGCTGGAACGAGGCCAGTTTTACTCTGAGACTGCGCGCGAAATTATGCGACGCCGCTACGGGGTGACGATTGGCGCGTATAGTTATGGCTGCTGTTTTGTTCCCGGCACCTTCCCCGGGAAGACTGTGATCGGGCGCTACGTGTCTTTAGCAAGTGGTATTTCAGTGGTTCGCCGGAATCATCCCGTGAGCGGGATTTCTACGCATCCATTTTTCTTTAATAGCAAACTCAAATGGATTCCTCGCGACAATCTGCCTATTGCCGATCTTACAATTGAGCACGATGCCTGGGTGGGAGAGCGTGCCTTCATTCTGCCTGGATGCACTCGGATTGGCATCGGGGCGGTTATTGGTGCCGGAGCCGTGGTGACCAAGGATGTGCCAAACTTCGCAATTGTTGCCGGAAGTCCCGCTAGATTGATCCGATTTCGCTTTAGCGAGGAGATTCAAACTGCCGTGATTCGCAGCCAGTGGTGGACCCGGCCCGTCGAGAGCTTCCAAGGGGTCTTCGAGGAAATGGCAAGCCCCGTAGATCCGAAAACCAGCATGCATTTGCTGACGCCTAAATGAAATACTTGAGAAAGATTTTCACGGGCACGGGGCGGTTCCCCGGAAAAAACTAACGGAACACGGACAAAGAAAAACAACCGTGGTTCAATAGGTTTCCAAGCTTTTCTGAGTTGTGTCTTCAATCGGCATAATCGTATTCATTTTGCTGCTGGCTGCCGTAGTCTGGCTTCAACTCCAGCGGGACTTTATCCGGGGATTAAGTTGCGCGATGTTCATCTGGGTTTCGATGACCACATTCCTGCGGATTGATCTGCCCGGCTCATTACCAGAACTCACGATTCACCGCCTGCTCCTGATTTTGGTCCTGATTGCCTGGATTCGCAAGGGAGGGATGGCCAAATTAGCGTCGGTGCCGTTGCTCGGCTATTTTGCTTTTTGGGCCATGGCTAACCTGGTGTCCCTTGCCGGGACCCAAATTGATTTTGTCATTAGCTTGAAGCGGGTGTTGGACTTCGTGCTCGAAGTATTTGCTGCCTACATCATAACGGCAACAAGCCTGAAGACCCGCGAAGACGTGCTCCGGGTTTTGCGCGCTGCCTGGCTGGGCCTGCTCGTAGTTGCGGTGTTTGCGGTTATTGAACGCTATACCGGGTTTAATCCAGTGGACCGCTATATCCCCGGTTATGCCCGGGAAGATGTTCAATTCCGCGATATCTTATCAACATTTCAGCATCGGATCCTGCTGGGAACTGCGCTGGCCATGGGCGTGCCGTTAAGCTTTCTGCCGCTGCGTTCCCGGAAGCGAGTGGACGAAGGAGGTGCGGTTTTTTGGGGAACGCTGAGTCTCTTGGTTGCTGGGTGTTATTTTTCTTTCAGCCGCGGTCCGTGGCTTGGACTGGCGCTTGCATTCGTCATCCTGGCTTTCCTGGGCTCCACAAAAATTCGGTCGCGGCTCGCGATTATCGGCGTAATCGCCGGCTTGATTTTAGTCGTCCGCCCGGGAGTGCTGGAAACCATCGGTGGTTTTGCCAAAGACACGGCTGACACTGATTCGTTCAAAGGAGGCACGTTTCAATACCGGTTGGAACTATGGCGTGTGGCCGCCAGCGAAGTTTCCAAATCTGCCTGGACAATGCTGTTTGGCTATGGGCCGGGAGCTGGCAGCGTGATGGAGATCGAGCGAGAACTTTCCTACCGGGGCCGTTACCAGAAGATTGAGAGCTGGGATAATCATTTCGCTTATGCTTTGTTTCAATCCGGATATGTGGGGCTGTTAGCGACCCTGGTGCTTTACCTGAAGGCCTTGGTTCCGATGTTGATTGCAGCCCGCAATCCCGGGAATCCCAATCGTGAATTGCAGGCCTGTCTCTTTGCCGCAGCCTTCGTCCAGGTCTGGATGATGACCAATGTGCTGGTTTTTGCCAAACAACTGGATTACCTGTTCTGGACCCTTGTGGCCTCGGGGTTCGTCTTGTCGTCCCGCGCTGAGTTTTCCCGATCACCTTCTGCGGCGCCGATGCCGGAGCATGAAAGCGGCAATGATGTGGAGCCGTCGCTGTCCGATGTGGATTGCCCGCAGTGTAAACTTACTGCCCTGTCGAAATAGCAGACAATGTTGACAAAAAACCCTACAGGATTTTCCACGAATCACCCGGGGCTTATCATCCGCGAACAAAAACGGATCGGGTTTTTTCGGAACAGAACATGCTGTAATACCCTGTGGCTATGCGCGTGATGTGCTTAAGTTTTCGATCCTGCGGGATTATAATATTATATACGGACTTGAAGCGAGCCCTCTTCCCGCTCGTTTTTGGGGGGCTGATGCTCTGGGGAAATCCCCTGGTAGAGGCCGCCACCTACTACGTGGCTCTTTCCGGAAATGACGCCAACTCTGGGGCGCAGACGGCTCCCTGGCGAACCATTCAAAAAGCAGCCGATGTCGCTGGAGCAGGAGATACGGTTTTGATAGGTTCAGGCAACTACGGGGAGTGCGTCAAAATCTGCCATAAGGTATCAGCAGGGGCCTGCGTAACGTTTGACGGCCAGGGGGTAGCAACGAACGCCCAGTTCCAAATAGCATCGCCAAATGTCCGGATACGAAACTTTATACTTACCGGACTAACTACTAAATTTACGGGCGCGATTGACCTGCGAAGGGGCGCTCACGGGGCCTATATTGAGGGAAACCAAATTGACACTGCGTACGCAGATTCAGTCCGGGCTGTTAATTGGGATTTCGGGTCCCAGACTCCGATTGATCCCAATGTGGCGAGCAGGGTAACTATTACGAACAATTCCATTGCCCACATTTACAACACCGTTTGTATTATCTTGATGGGGACGAATAATTTGGTCGTAAACAACCGCATGCGGGATATTCGGGATGCGGATTACTTCCATGTATTTGGAGTCTCAAACACAGTGCGGGGGAATATTTGCATCGGCTTCGAGGATACCCCCAACAGCGGAAACCACATGGACTGTTTCCAAACATTTGGACTAAACGGCCATGCATCGAAACACATGATTATCGAGGAAAACGTATTCGGTTACAATTACAACCCGACGGACGTCGATATAGCGCAAATTTGTCAACTGGAACAAAATCTGAATCATGAGATTCACAATTGGGATATTCGCAACAATATCTTTTTTGGATTATTAAAAGGAGAGTGCGGGATTCCATCAGTACGGTGGCACAACAATGTGTTTTACCAAATCTGGACGAATGCGTCAGGCGGAGCAATCATCATTAACTGGGCCGAAAGTGGCCGCAACAATGCGACGAATGCTCAGATTCTGAACAATGTCTTCCTTGGGTGCGGAAAGAATGACCAAAGCGGTTGGTATTCGGTTGGTGATGGCTCCAGTATCGTAACGAATACGTGGAAGGTGGATTTTAATTATGTGGCCGCCTTGGACGGTAGTCCCAAAAGAGCCGGGTTGCCTCAAACTAACCAGCGATGGTATGAGCCCCACGGGATTAACGGTGGAAGTGATTGCTTCCAAGATATTCGACAACATGACTTTCGGCTCCGTCAGGATGCTCCTTTGCGAAACAAGGGAGTCAATTTGAGCAACTATTTTTCCAGGGATCATACCGGGAATGCTCGTCCCGTTTCTGGGAATTGGGACATTGGCGCAATGCAATTCGTTGCTTCCGAAAACCGAGTAGTATTGCCTCCGAGTTTTAAGGGTATAGTCGTTCATCCCTAGAGTGCCGGCGCGACGCCTCTCCAGCCAGTCCCGCCGTCCCTCGATGGAGCACGGCCGGAATCGCCCCGGTATTTGAGCCAACCTGTTGAATACCGTACTTCTTAACGATCGGTCCATCGAGGCATGTGCCGAGGGCAGTGCTTTGTCCTGGGAGATTTTCTGCAGCTTTGAAGATGTCCGGCATTTGCAGCCGCAATGGGATGACAGTGCTGCCAGGTTGGGAGGCAGCATTTACATGACTTTCGATTGGTGTCGGATCTGGTGGCAATTCTATGGGGAGCGAAAGGCGTTGCGGCTCTTTGTCTGGCGCGTGAATGAACGGATTGTGGGACTGCTCCCGATCTATATTGAGACCGTTCGTCTTGGACTATTACGACTCAAAGTCGCGCGCCTGGTGGGTGCCAACATACCTCCGAAAGTGTTTGATCCGCCGCTCGACCCGGCCTTTACGGAGACGATATTCGAGCAACTCTTCAAAAGATTACTGGCGGAAGACGGTTGCGATCTTGTCAGCCTGGGACCCATTTCGGAGCGCCTAAATCTGGCCGAACCACTACAAAGAGCGTGTAAACTTCGACATGACTTGACTCGCAACCTTGAGAGCTTGCGGGGAGTGCATAGTGTCTTTGAGTTGCCTGCGAACATGGAGGCGTATTACGGGGCGCTGAGCAAGAACGAACGTAAAAACCGCCGAAAGTATGAGTTGCGCCTGTTGAAAAAGGAATACGAAACCCGGGTTGAAGTCATTACTGAGCTTTCAAAGGCGGAATCCGAGTTTGAATGCTTTGCGCAACAGCATGCAGCCCAATGGGCAGCGGAAGGGAAGACGGGGCATTTCGGGGCCTGGCCGAAAGCTTTGGAGTTCAACCGGGCACTCGTCCGGGCACAAGCAGCCTTGAACCGGGTAAGATTCGTTCGCATCGTGGCGAATGAAGAAGTGATTGCCAATCAATACACCTATGCCTTTGGCGACCGCTACTACTGGGAACTGCCCGCACGGGCGATCGCTCCGAAATGGGACCGATTTAGTCTAGGCCCGACGGGGTTAGTCACCCTGATCGAAAGAGGAATTGAGGAGGGTAAACGCTATTTGGAAGGCGGACTGGCGCATTACGACTACAAAATCCGGCTTGGGGCTAGAGAGTATGGTACCTTTACCTTCCGCGTACGCCGCTGTGGTGCCCAGGTTGGATTAAAGCTGGCGATTTTTATCCTTTTCCGAAAGGCGATGGAATTCGGTTATCACAAGCTTTGGTATCGGCGGATCGCTCCGCGACTGCCTCCCGCTTTCTGGCGTCCCCAATGGAGGCTTTGGTTGCAATTCGATTTTTAATGCGGTGACGGAGAAGAACAAGGTTCTGGACGCTTTTTTAACTACATACGCTTCAGTTACAAAACAGGCATGTTGACGCGTTTAATTCTAGCAACGGCACTAGTTGTGGTTTCGGCCCCGCAAGGTCCCGCGGCCACGTTTTACGTATCTACAAACGGAGGGGATAACTCTCCTGGCAATGAGGCTCAACCGTGGCGCACGATCCAAAAGGCCGCCAATACGATGAGTGCGGGAGACACGGTTTATGTCCAATCTGGCCACTTTGACGAGCGAGTCACCACTGTTCGGGGGGGGACCGCGCCGGAAAACCGCATTACCTTTCGTGCCATTGGAACGGTGACGATGAAAGGTTTTACGGTTCAACATCCATTTATAACAGTAGACGGCTTTGACATCACCGGGGCTACCTCCGCTAGTAACTCCGATGCTTACGTCGCCGTTTCCAAGACCGGGGATTGGTTCGAACTGCTCAACTGCACTGTTCGAGATGGCATTCAGGCCGTCCGCAACGACATGGTCTTTGAGCCGCCGAATAAGATCAGCTCTTCTACGGGCGGGTTCCTGGCCGCTGGTTTTGTTCCGGGCATGACCGTGCAATTTTACCGCGCAACCAATGTGGCTCTTGCCAACGGCGAGAAGTCCTTTTTGGTCAGCTCGGTAACGGATACTTCGTTGGTGTTTGCGACCTCCGCCATAGCAGCCGACGGACCCAAACCCACCTACCTCACGGGTTCGGCGATCTATGGCCTGTACCTTGCCGACGGAACGGACAATTGCCTGTTTCGGAGCAATCGGTTTAGCAACCTCTCTTATCGGTATTGGTTTGTGCAGGGCAGCAACCATCTTTTTGAGGCTAATATCCTCGAGCACAACAATGGCTGGGACCTGATCTTTTTCATGGGCGCGGACCACAAATTCGTTCGTAATCTCTTTCAAAATAACGGTTGGGGAACCTTCATCCCTTCTCCCGATGTCTTTGATTGTTGGCCGGTTAAATATGAGCGAATCACATTCAGCAATAATTTTGTCATTAACATGATGGGCGTTATTAACGCCCAAAAATATAACAAAACTGTCAGCGGTCCTTTTTGGATCAAAAATAACGTGTTTGTTGACGTGGGCTGGCTGTCTATTCGTATGCCAAACACCACGTTCGAGAATAACACCCTTCTGCGCGTAGCCCGCCAGGCAAACGCTCTTGTCCAGGTCGAAAAACATCCGCTGATTTTTGACCTTGGAGACTACGCCACTAACGCGGTGATTCGGAACAACATCTTTGTGGATTGCGGGCAAGCCACCGGCCCTACTACTCCCGATCAAGTCGGATGGTACCGTTTCCTCGGCCCGACGAATACCGTGACCCTGGAGAATAATTTCGTCGCGGGGAGCGCTCCAAACTATGACGCAAAAACCGGGTTCCCGGAGCCAGACCCAACACTCAATGGAGGAGATCCGGGATTCGTAAACCTGGATGATCCGCTTGGCCCCGATGGCGTGCCGTTCACGGCTGATGACGGTTTGCGATTGCGGGCTGATTCCAAGTTAGTTGGGAAAGGAGCCGGCCTGGTTGATTTGGGGGCCTACAATACCCGGCCCCCACTGCCGCGATTGTCTATCGCACTGTCGCCCCCCACCAATATCCAGCTTTCCTGGCCAACCTCGGCTAATACCTTTGAGCTGCAATCCGCATTGACGCTGACCAGCCCCTGGTCTGCGGTGGAAGTGGCACCAACAATCGAAGGGAGATCGTTTGTTGCGACTTTTGGCCACACAAATCCGGCGACCTTTTTCCGGCTCCGGCAAGTTCCTTAATCGCATCGCGCAAGGGCGACACCTTTCGATAATTCTGACGGGTAGATATTTCCCCTAAATCGTAACGATTCAGTTGGGCAGTTCTACCGTCTGCCCTTGCTTCATCGGAGCTTGAGCGAGCCTGACCGCTCAAGTTGTAGCTTTGGCGAACACTTTATTTCGCAAATTCAAGGGCGTGGCTGCTGAATTCCGGATCTTTCGCCGGTAAAATCAATGGTTTAGGTGTAGAGATGGGTAAAATAGACGCAGAGCCTGAATTATGCCGCCTTCGGCGGACTATAGCCCTGCCTTGGATTTACCCTGCCATCAGGCCGTGTACAAGGGGTGTACAAGGGATGCCCATCGGGTGTACCAGCCAAAACCCCATAAACTCCTGATGAGCATCCGTTGTACACCCCTTGTACACGGCGTAGAGGCAGGGTATTTCTACGGTAGCCGGGTAATAGGGCCGGATGCCTGGAAAGACCGAAACGATGGGAGAGGGCGGGGTGGCGACTAATAAGCTCAGTAAAAACAGTTAGTTATAAGTCTGGGGCTGGCGGGAGGGAGTTTTTCAAGGGTGGGCGGGGGCCCGAATGGCTTTTAGCTTCACGAATGCGTTATCTGAAACGTTGACGTTGCATAGTCCAACCGTGCGCCCTAGCTCCATTAGAGTCGAAACAGACATGACAGGCCAGCGGAAAGCCTCAACGAACCGTTTGATTGGCGGATTCAATGGCATGGCTACTGGATTCTGAATGACGTTCGCCCATAAAATCAGGGACTTACACGTTCTGTGAGGTCGAACTAAAGTTGAAATCTGAATCGTTCCGGCTAAACAGAACACTCCTGGCCTGCCTGCTTTTATAGGAATCTCGTTTGGGCGGAACCGAATCCTCATCAACAAGGCTATAATCCCGTTTCTGTTGTATTTCGACCGCAGACTGACAACGCGCCTTGGTTCTTGGTGGCATCCCCAAATGAGAGGATTCCGCAATGATTTTGGGTCCACAAAAACGATCAACACGGCCCCCTCCTGCCTAAGATATGAAGTTTGAACGCATCCTTCTTTTTGTGTGGCTCGCGTTTTCGGCGAGCGGGGCCATTCGCAATGTGTATTTTGATTCCCAGGCGGCGGGATCGGGCGACGGATCTTTGGACAACCCGTTCCGCACCCTATCTGCGGTAAGTTTTCCTGCGATACAGGCATGGGTGAATGCCGGCGATGATGTCCATTTGCAGTTGAAACGCGGGAGTGTGTTTCGTGAAAACTTCACGTTTTCCGCTTCGGGCACTGCGGCGCACCCCATCCGTCTGCAGGATTACGGGGCGGGGGCAAAGCCAATAATCTCTGGCGAGGCCGTTTTCACCGGCTGGAGCCTCGCCGGATTTGGGGGTGGGGCTACCTGGAGATTGGCCGCCCCCAATCGTGTATTCTACCTGTGGCTGGAGAACCAGTATCTAACCAAGGGAACTTCTGCCGGGACATTGAGCGATGGCGCGTGGGTGTGGGAAAGCGGGCAACTTTACCTGCGTTATGACGCGGGCAACCCTGACACCCTAACGCTTTCAGTGACAGGCGCGGTTCGCCCCAATGCTTTGCGCCTTAATACGGTTGGTTCGCTTATCGTTTCAAATCTGATCTTCACCAAAACCAGCAGCTACGCTGCCAGCGTAACGGATGCAAACGATATTCAATTTGACGATACTGAATGGCTTGAGTGTGGCAGCCAACTAAACCTAAATCGGTCCGTGAATATCGCGTTTCGAGCCTGCCGGTTTGAGGGTAGCTATGGAAACCAGATGGCCCTGATCGAGGGGCCTCAAACCTCCGCGTCGTTTGTCTTTTGCCTTTTCGCCAACCAGTTTGTACCGGCTGCGCTTCAGATTCTTTCAGCCGCCTCCGTCTTGGTCGCAAACTGTAATTTCGTCTCGGTTTCGGGAACCTCGGTTTCTAGCGCTGCTACGGGGGCCGTTAGTCTCGCGAATTGCATTCTAACCGGCCATGCCATCCAGACCAACACCAGCGGTTCCGACCCGATCAAGAGCACCGGCAGCCCGATTCTGGTCCAAAATAGTCTCATTCTCCCGAACGGGTACAATCCTTCGAAACACATGGTGAATGTCACGGAAATTGGCCGAAACCTTTACCAGGACCCCCGCTATGTATCGGTGAACCGCGAGTCAATCTTGTCCCTGGCAACGGATGATTACGAGAACCTCGACGACTGGATTGTTTTTGCAAACCTGGCCAAGGCCAAGGGGTGGCGGGCCGTGCTGGCACTTTCAAAAACGGACACCCTAAAGCCTTCCGATAAAACAAAAATGCAAGCCATGATCGATCAAGGGCACGAAATTGCATCCCATTCCCGCTCACACGCTTTTCTGACCACAGCATTGGGTTGTTATTTAAAGTACGTCGGAACGGGATCGAATTGCCTTCTTACGATTCAAGGCAACCGCCTCAAAACAATCGTTTCCGGGGGCAATGGTGGCGAAAACTTGGATATTAATCTCCTTCAAGGAAACGTGGACACGACATCCGAGCTGGTCTCAACCCTCGATGCCCCGCCCGCCTATACCTGCCGGCTCGCCACCATTTATAGCCACGCGGTGCCATCCCGCTTGTTGGAGACGGTGACTGATTTGGATATCGCACTCGCGGAACAGCTCCTGCCGTACAATGTCCCCGCCTTCTGGACGAATGAAATCTGGCTTTCGAAGGAAGACATCCAATCTGCGTTTACCGCTGAAAATGGCGGGCCCTATTCCTGCCGGAGCTTCTTCTATCCTGGAGGCGCTTTTGACGATGCGGTGGTGTCGCAGGTGATTGCCGCCGGCTATCTTGGGGCGCGGGCGGATGAGACATCCCCGGTATTCTCGCACATGGAAAACATGGATTTGTATCACATCCCCGTTCCGCAGGGAACAACTTACGGCTACGTTCTCATGCTGCGGTTTGAGCGCAATACCGAGGATACTTCTCCCCAATCCAATGGTTTTACAGGCGCCAACCTGGCATATTCCCCGAATGCCTATGGCCATTCGCGAGCTGGGGATTTTAACGGCACTAACACCTGCGTCTTTCGAGACGCCAATGCGGATTTCAATTTTGTCCGGCGGGACTGGCATTTTTCAGGCCGCTTTTGGCTGCGGGGGCAGACTGGCGCCGGCACGCTTTTCTCTTTTACGAACGCGGCCACCGCAGCGAGGATTGAAGTCAACGATCAATTGGCGGTGAATTTCGTCGTTCGTTCAAACGCCGCAGAGATTTTCCGCCTTTCGACTCCGCCCGCAGCAGTGAGCCCCGGCCAGTACCAAAAGATTTCGGTGCAGCAATTGTTCGATCGTTGGTTTATCCGGGTAAACGATGTGGTGGTCGCCACCACCACAAACACCCTGCGCCTTCCGGCTGCGACCGGGCAGGTTTACATCGGTTGCGCGGCCAACCCGGATGATGGGCAACTCGGCAACTTTTATAACGGTCTAATGGATGATGTCGTTGTTTCCAATGGCACATATTATAAGACGCAAGGCTTGGCGGATATGCTGTGTCAATTTGGGGGCATGATGTGCACCGTTTCTCATAATGAGAGCGGTATTCCGCGGGAAATCCTTCGTATTTTTCTGGACGCCCTTGCCGATTACTCGGGGAATCTAAAGGTGATGACTCTCTCCGATGCCCTGGCTTATTTGCGCAGTAGAGGCGTTCTGAGCGCCGATGGCCGCAGCCTCAAGCGCTACGACCTCGGTCACCATGCGGACTACCATCTTCGGGCGGACTCACCCTGCGTTTGCGCGGGCGATCCTGCGGTGCTCCAGGGTATCCCCTCGCTACACGATCTCGACGGCACCCCCATTACCGACGCGAACGGAAATCTCTTATTGCCAGGAAGCGGGATTGACATGGGAGCTTTCGTAAATCGTAATATTGGATATTCCGCGCCAAGGCTCACCATGGCACCGCTGAAAGGCGGCCAATCTCCCAAACTCCTGCTCGTTGGTCAGCTTGGGATTCGTTACCAAATTGATTTTTCTCCGGATTTGTCGTTGTGGAATCCACTTACGAACCTACTTTGCACGGACAATCCTATGGTCATTGAAGATCCCACAAATACTCCGATCCGCTTTTACCGGGCGGTCGTCAGCGGTAATTAATCCGTGCATGTATTACAGAAGCAACCGTAGGAAGAGGCGCGCAGTGTCACTGCGCCGTCTTAGCCGTTTATATGTTCTTTAGGCTATCTTCGGGTAAAAACGCTTTCCCAGTTTTCTATGGTCGTCCAAGCCGCTGAAGCCAAAGCTATAAGGGCAACCCCGAATGCGGGAGCGGGATTGCCAGTTCGCCGCACCGTTTATCTGATGGGGGCGTCCCTGGGGACTGGCAATCGAGGGGTCTCCGCCCTGGGCGCATCGCTGGTCAAGCTGGTTCGTTTGTCCGCGCCGGTGGCAGAACCTGCCTTGCTGATCGGCTCCCGCACCAACCAGCCCTTCGACTTGTTCCTGGGCGACCGGAAGCTGCGAATTCCCATCGCCAACTTTCGCCTGTCGCCCCGGGCCCGCATGTCCGAACAGCTCGTTTGGTGGTTCCTGTTTTCCGTCCTGTATCGGGTCGTGCCGGTGGGATGGGTTCGGAACTTCCTTAGCCGCAAGCACCCGCTTATCCACGCAAGCACTGAAGCGGTCATGGTGGGAGACATTCGCGGCGGCGATAGCTTCAGCGACATCTACGGGCTGAAGAACTTTCTGCAAGGATCGCTGGAAGTGCTTCCCGTCATTTTAGTGCGAGGAACAATTGCGCTTTTTCCCCAAACTTATGGTCCGTACAAAACGTCGCTGGCCCGTACTTTGGCTCGCTTCATTCTTCGTCGTGCTTCGGTGATCCTGTCCCGTGACTGCGAGAGTCTGGCAACCGTCAAGGATCTGATTGGGGAAACAAGCCGCTGCCGTTTTTGTCCAGACGTGGCCTTTGCCCTGGAAGCCCGGCCGCCGAAGCAGTTTCTTACCATTCCTCCACTGAACCTCTCCACCTCCGACGCTTCACCTTCAACGACCCTCGTAGGGTTAAATGTTAACGGTCTCATGTTCAACGGTGGCTATACCCGAAAGAACATGTTTAGCCTGAAGCTGGATTACGCCGAGTTTCTCGCACAACTCATGCAGGCATTGCTGGGCGACCCGGCGGTCCGCGTTCTTTTGGTGCCGCATACTTTCGCGCCGGCGCATAGCGTCGAAAGTGATCCGGAGGCATGCCGAAAGGTGCGCGGCCGGTTATCCCCGGAACTCCAGCCGCGGGTGCATTTGGTGGAGGGTGAATATGATCAGAGCGAGATTAAATGGGTGATCGGGCAGTGCGGTTTTTTTGTTGGGTCGCGAATGCATTCCTGCATCGCGGCCTTGTCCCAGGGGATTCCCGCAGTGGGAGTGGCCTACAGCAAAAAATTCGCGGGGGTGTTTGACTCGGTAGGCGCGGCTGGTTGGGTCGTGGACGGACGGGAATTGACAGCCGAGCAGGGAGTGGCGAAGGCGATGGAAATTTACCGGCGTCGGGAAGCATTGCGCGAGCCGCTGGCGGAGAAAGTGCGGGAAGCCCAAGCCACACTTTACCGGACTTTTCAAGAGCTGTTTAGCTCCAGGGACGAATCGTTGAATTGAGGCACGAAACTGCGATCAAAGCACCCGTCTTCCGTGAAATCACCGTTGATTGAATCGTTATCCAGGCGGTTTTGCGTTGGCCGGATTCTCATTCTTGCCTGGACAGGCTTTTTGGGTTTTATGGCGCTGACTGGCATAGCGCAGGACGCCTCCCTCCGGTCCAGTGTGAGCCAGTATGGGATCACATGGACGTTTGCGGAGCCAGGACGTGTGGGCCAGTTTGTGAATGGGGACTGGTATGTGGTTGCCCCGGTGGTCGTGGCCGCGATTGAGCCAGCGCCCTTGTGGGGCAAGGCCGTGGGGGAACTGATAGACCGCGGCCAGGTGCGCGAAAGCAACTACCCTGGCAAACAGGCTCGGAATGGGTCCGTGCTCAATCCTCCGGCGAGAAAGCGAGAGGGCGGTTACGACAGCCGGATTCCCAGTGGCCGGTATGATCCAACCCTGTTTGCGCATTTGCCGATTCGCATGAAGCCGGGCGATTCGCTGGTATCAACGATCAGCCGCCGGAACGATGAGATTACGAAATTCGGCGGCCAACATGTGGACCCTTTGCGGGTGGCCGCCGTGCTCTCGTGCGTGGCCGAACCGCCACCCGCAGATGCGTTTCGGCCGTCTTACTGTGATTCGGCAAACAGCCCTCCTTTCCGCGCCCGAGACCTGCGGCGTGAGTTGCTGTTGAAAGTGCCGCGCCCCCCCAGCGCGCCTCCTCTGCTGGATTCATATATCAAAGCGTTTCAGAAACCCTGGCTCGACACGGTGGAGTTCGGGTTTGCGGCCCCCGTGGAGAATCTCCCGCATTATGGGCAACACATGGCCCAGGCAGTCGGCGAAGCCACTTTATTGCTGTTGATGGATTATCCCGGGCCGGAGAAAGAACGACTATTGGTAAATCTCGTGCAGGTGGGAATTGATCTTTGGGGGGCCGCCCGTGCTGGCATGTCCTGGCCGGCTCATGGCGGGCTGCACAGCGGGCGCAAATGGCCCATTATCTTTAGCGGCTTGATGCTCGGGGACTCCGCAATGCAGTCCCCGACGAAAAATCACCCGGAACTTCATTTTGGCGAAGATGATCAGACGGCCTTCTGTCCCTACGAATATCGAGGGAAAACGCACGCTGCCGGCTGGACCGGGGCGAGGGCGATTTTTACTGGGCATTCGTTGGCCGGCACGGGGGGTGATCGCGGAAAATGGGAGAGCGGATGGGGTGCCGTGGACCTGTTTCCGCCCACTGAATGGCCGAAGAAAAACCCCAATGATTTGCCAGCGAGCGAAGATTATCGCCGGGCGAATACTAGTGGGGCGTGGGTGGCGGAGGCATTGGCGGCACGGATGATGCACGCCGAACCCGTGTGGAATCACGATGCCTTTTTTGCTTACGTGGACCGCTGGATGACGGAGGATGATACGTCGTTTGTAAAACAGATCAAAGAAGCCGGGTTCAAGGATTTAACCCGCGTGGCTTTTGGGAATTTCCAGCGGCAAGGGTATGTGTGGGGGCCAAAGTTTGTGCGCGAAATGTGGGATGCGCACCGAAACCACTTGGGGGCGGACGCTCACGGGAAGAACACTCCGGCCTCGACGACAACCTGGCGCTAAACAGCAGCCATCCTGGATTTTAACCGAGGTGACAAAAATCACGAAGCAAGAGCCGCGTTAGATTCTATACGGATCGCCTCCCCTTATCATTCCTCCACTGAACATGTCCTCTCTTCTCATCGCTGCGGATATTTGTCCGATAGGCAATAATCGTCCGCTTTTCATGGCCGGTGATGCCCGGGGGCTGCTGAACGACTTGTTGCCCGAATTTGAGCGGGCCGATTTGATGGTCGCCAATTTGGAGTGTCCGCTGATCGGGGAGCCGTCGCCCATCATGAAAACCGGCCCCATTTTCGGCGCGCCGGGCGACTGTATCAAAGCGATCAAGAACGCCGGGATCGGAGTATTATGCCTGGCCAACAACCATATTCTGGATCATGGAGGTGCGGGACTAATAAACACGCTTAAAGTTTGTGCGCAGGAGGGAGTGGAGACGGTTGGGGCGGGGAAAAATCTCGCCGCAGCCGGGAGAATTGTAGTGCGGGATTGCGGCGGGGTGCGAGTGGGCCTGCTGGCGGCGGCGGAACACGAATTTTCGATCGCGGGGGAAAATAGCCCGGGCGCCAACCCGCTGGACCTCATCACTTTCGTCCGGAATATTCGGGAGCATCGTGCGAGCTTTGATTTTTTGGTGGTGCTTCTTCATGGGGCCGCCGAATTTTTCGCTCCCACTCCACGCATCCAAAATACCTGCCGCTTCATGATTGAGATGGGAGCGGATGTGGTCATTGTCCAGCACCCGCACATCCTGGGCGGATATGAAAACTACCTGGGCGGGCATATTGTTTATGGACAGGGAGCCCTGCTCATGGACGAGGATATCTACCGGAATCGGAAGTCATTCCATGAAGGTTTTCTCGTGAAGCTCACCCTCAACGCTCAACTCACTACTGCCGGCTTCCAAAAATCGCAGAATTCTCCCAGCTCTCAGCTAACCCTTATCCCTTTCACCCAGTCCGATCCGGAACCGGGAGCAAGGCGGATGGTCCCAGAGCGCGAGCAGGCTTTTTATGAGTGTTTGGCAGAGCGATCTCGTATGATTCTCGACAAGAGATTTGTAGAAGCGGAATGGGTCAAGTTTTGCGAAGAAAACAAGCATGGGTATATCGGCAGCCTGCTTGGGTTCAATCGCGTTATGCATAAGCTGAACCGAAACGGCCTGCTTTTTCGTCTCCTGTACGGCAAGCGCCCGCTGCTTGGGGTTCGTAATCTCATCCAATGTGAGACTCACCGCGAGGCTATTGAAACCATTTTCCAGCATCAACTTTGTGAGAGAAGTTAATAACACCTTAAAAGCGGGGTCAGGAGACAAAGCCTAAGAATACGTTATTGCGGGATTTCTGGCTTTGGCCTCTTTTCCAGCTCCCAACCACCTTGATGCAATTGGAGACACCCGCCCCAAGCCTTCCGCGAGTGACGCCTTGCTTAACCCCGCAGACGCGCTCCACGCTGTGGCGTGCCTTCCCCAAAGGGACTTTGGTTGGGGAGTCGGTCCCTTTCAGGCCTTTATAGGGGCGCGGTAGGCACCGGTATCCCTGCTGGCAAACGGTGGGGCACGGCCCAGAGATGGCCGGGGGCGGGTCAAAAATGGGAGGAAAGGAAACCTTCAGACCTGCTTCTCCTTGCCGTCGGCTTCCCTCTAACCCATAGGGCACCTCTGGCGAGATTAGAGCTACAACGATAGTGGACGGTTGCAAGGCGGACGAAAGAAGATAATCAGACCCAGCTTCTGCCGCTCTCTCACTCAAGCAGCACTTTGGTGGAAATACCCTTGAAACTAGTGCCAGATGGCCCTTAGCCTCACGCCCAAGAGAATAAAATGATTCGATTGCCCTATCAAACGCTACCGCGACCAACCTTCCGTCTGCCGAGACCGCGGCAGGTGCGTCGCTTTCAATTTTGGAATCTGGCCGTTGTCCTAAGCGTCGTCGCCGCATTGCCCCAGGGACACGCTCAGGAGACGAACGCGCCACTTCCTCAATATACAAGTCCATCCGTTTATTCGCAGGCTTTGGAGACCAATCTGCCTCCTGTGCCAATGCCGGTATATGTTCCGGAAGCCGCGCCCGCTCCGCCACTGGGGGGAACGCGCCAGATGTACACGCCCGCTGCTGTTCCTCTCTCGACTCTCCCACCGTTGTTCCGTTATGGGCCGCTGACGCTTCAAACGCATGCGCTTTATCGTGTTTCTTATGGGAATGGGCTTCGGTCCATGCCTGGCCGAAAAGCCAAAAGCGTGATTAACGAATTGGCGCCGGGGTTTCTGGCTCAATGGGGCTCTCACTGGGCTCTTGATTATACCCCCACCCTGAGATTTTATTCCAGCAGTGCCTTCCGGAATACCGTTGATCATTCTGTGACTCTGAGCGGCGGTACTACCTATGAGGACTGGACGTTGGGATTTTCTCAATCCTATATGTCTTCTTCCGAACCACTTATTGAGACCAGCCGCCAAACCGATCAGCAAACACTTTCCACGCGCCTCAGTGCCGATTACCAAATCAATTCCAAAACTTCCCTGGAATTGGGGCTTGGGCAAAACCTCCGCTTGATTGAACGCTCTTCCAAAGGCGCGGCTCTCAATAATTTTAACAGTTGGTCGGCCTCGAGTTGGCTGAATTACAAGGTTTCCCCCGGCATTAAGGCAGCGGTGGGCGCTGGATTCGAGTATATTGACTGCACTTCCAGTTCGGACATCACTTCAGAGCAAATCCAGGGGCGAATTACCTGGGCCGTAAGCAAGAAGCTCGAGTTTGTGGCGAGTGGCGGTGTTAACAACATGCAGTTCCTCAGCTCGGGTGCGTCCGATTTAGCCAGCCCGATCTTCTCGCTTTCGGTTCAATATGCCCCGTATGAGACGACCACCTTTTTCATCACGGCTTACCAAGCCGTTCAACCCTCTTACTATCAAGACCAGGTAACCGAAAACACCTTTGTTAGCGCGGGGCTGCATCAGCGGCTCCTGGGCAAGCTTTACCTCGATTTAAGCGGTGGCTACGGCAACAGTGCCTACCACGCTTCCGCGGCCACCCCGGTCGCCTCGCATCGTGACTACGACACCACCTCGTTCAGTGCCAGTCTCTCCACTCCATTTCTGAAACGAGGGTTTGCGGCCGTCTTTTACTCGGTAAATCGCAACGCTTCCGGCGCCGCGGATTACGACTACACCACGACGTCGGTCGGCCTGCAACTCAGCTGCCGGTATTAGAAGTTAAGCATTTCGGGCCGAAAACAGAGGTCGCCAGGGCGCCCGAAACCATGGCCTGCCGATGGCTGTCATTATTTCCGTTTTGTTGCCTCATCTCCACCCGTTCCATTCCCCCATCTTTTGAAACCTCATCCTGAAGCCCATAAACCTCCGGTTGCCGCCCAGGCCGCAATGCTCTCGCCGTTGCTCCGGAGGCAGTTCCGTCAGTTGGCCATTTGCACAGCCGTGCTGGCGGTCTGTTTCGCCAGGCCGTTGTTTGAGCTCGCCCGCTTTACTCTCCACAGCGAACTCTACTCCCATATCCTGCTGATCCCGGTTGTCAGCCTCTATTTGGCCTGGCTTAACCGGCACAAACTGCCGCTCGCTTCGGAGCCGGATCGCCGGCTTGCCGTCCTCCCCCTGGGCATAGGCCTGTTGCTTTTGGCGGGCTATTATTTTGCGCCTCATTGGGGGCTGAAACTCGCCCGGGTGGATTCGCTTGCCTGGACGACATTATCTTTTGTTTTTCTATTTCTGGCGGCCGTTCTTTTTTGCCTTGGGAAATCCACCCTTCGGGTGCTGGCCTTTCCGCTGGCGTTCCTCATCTTCTGCGTCCCTTTCCCGGTGCTGGTCAAAGACGCCATTGAAACTTTTCTGCAATATCGCTCGGCGGACGCCGCGGAGTTGCTGTTTGGCCTGGTGGGCACCCCGCTGCTGAGAAATGACGTTGACTTCCAACTGCCGGGGTTCCGATTACAGGTGGCTCCTGAATGCAGCGGCATCCGATCCACCCTGGTGCTGTTCATCAGCAGCCTGGTGGCGGGCTATCTTTTCCTGCGCACGCCCTGGAAACGCGCCCTCTTTGCCTTTCTGGTGATCCCGCTGGGCATTTTCCGCAATGCCCTGCGCATTGTGACTATCGGAGAACTCTGCATCCATATTGACCCCGGTTTCATTGACTCGGCCATACACCGCCGCGGCGGCCCGGTTTTCTTTGTTATTTCACTGGCCCCTTTCCTGCTATTACTCTACTATTTGCACAAGACGGATGTGCGAAAGCCTCAAGCTAACGATGTCTAAAAATTATACTCACACCCGAATGTCAGAGCCTTCACTTCCGGCCTTGGGCGGCCCGGCTCCGGGGCGCGAAAAGCTGGATGCCGCCACGCCTCGCTTTTCAGTTTCACCCATGAAGCCATTCAGGATATTCCGCGGTTTCGCCTTCACGGGCCCCGGAATTTCCATCTCCCTCCTGCTCCTGCTCCTTTTCGCCACCGGCTGCTCCAAGGAAGCCAGAAAAAACCGGTATCTCTCCCGGGCGAATGCGGACTTTGCCGCCAGCCGGTACGAGCAGGCCGAAATCCATTACCGCAAGGCTCTCCAGATAGCACCAGAGAATTCAACCGCCATAGGTTATTTGGGCATTATTTGCCAGGAACAGGGGCGGCTGCCGCAGGCGCTTGCCTACTTGCGCAAGGCGACGGAATTGGCCCCCGATGATTCCGAGTTTCAACTAAAACTGTGCCTGACCAAACTCGCCCTGGGGGCGCGTCAGGAAGCCCGCGCGGACGCGGAGCGCGTGCTGCAAAAGCAACCCGGCCAAGCCGATGCGCTTGTCGCCCTCGCCGAGACCACCACGAGCTTGAAGGAGGCGCAAGAGACGGCCCGGCAAATCAAAGCCCTGCGGCAGCAAGACAAAGATCGCCCCGGCTATCACCTGGCCCTCGCCACCCTTTATCTCCGCCAGGGGCAAATCGCCGAGGTCGCGCCCGAATTAAACCAGGCGCTGGCACTCGATCCCAAGTTTCCCGCGACGCACACCGCTTTGGGGACCTTGTATTGGCTGAGCAACGATCTGGCTCGCGCCGACGCGGCCTTTAAAACCGGGGCCGAACTTTCCCCGCCCCGCTCCCCCCGGCGGCTGAAATACGCCGAATTCAAGCTGAAAACCGGCGCCACCAATGAGGCGGTGAAGATTCTCGAAGAGCTCACGCACAAGGCGCCGGATTATTTGCCGCCCTGGATCTACCTCGCCCAGTTTGCCTTCACCCAGAACCGGCTTGAGGAATGCTCGGCCTTCCTGCAGAAAGTCATCGTCCGGGACCCCTATAACATTCAGGCGATACTGCTGGGAGCCAATGTCAAGCTCCAGAAAGGGGAAGTCTCACAGGCAACCGAGGAACTCCTGCGTCTTTCCAAGATGTTTTCCCACTCTCCCGGAATTCAGCAATTACTTGCGCGCTGTTATCTGCTCAACGGCGAAGACGCCAAGGCCGAAGCCTCGCTCAAAGATGCGCTGGCATTGGATCCGAATTTCCCGGAAGCCGTCCTGGCGCTCGCGGAGCTGTCCATGAAGAAGGGGGATTTTGCCGCCGCCGCCCGGTCGTTGGAGCAACTGCTGAAACACGACCCGGAGCTGCCCCAGGCCCACATGCTGCTTGCGGCTGCTTATGCCGGCCAAAAGAAATTCGATCCGGCTCTGGCGGTTTATCGCCAGATGCAAGCGCGCTTTCCCCGGAATCCGCAGGTGCCGTTTCTGATGGCCGGCATCCTGGTCCAGCAGAAACAGATGAGCGACGCGCGGAAAGCCTGCAATCAGGCGCTCGAGCTCGCGCCAGGCTTCCTGCCGCCGCTGGAGCTCCTGGTGGACCTTGACCTGGACGACAAGCAGCCGCAAGCCGCGCTCAGGCGCGTCCAGGAACAGATCGAGCGGCGCCCCAAGGTGCCCGAGTTGCAACTGCTGCTGGCCAAGATCTATCTCCGGCAGGAGGATCTCGCGCAGGCCGAAACGACCCTGCTTAAGATTATCGAGCTGGCCCCCCAGCTCCAGACCCCGTACATGCTCCTGGCCCGGATCTACCTTTCCTCCGGCAAGACGCAGCAAGCCCTGGATAAACTCAACAGCTATGTCGCCCGGACGAACGACGCGCCAACGCAGTTGCAGATCGGCATCATTCAGGACAGCCTCAAAAACTATCCGGCGGCGCGCGAGGCTTACGAAAAAGCGCTGGCGGCCAACCCCAAATTTGGCCCGGCCCTCAACAACCTCGCCTACCTCTACTGTGAAAACCTGGACCAGGTCGACAAGGCCCGGGGGCTGGCCGAACGCGCTCGGCAGTTGTATCCGGCGGACCCCTCCATAGCCGATACCCTGGGCTGGGTTTTCTACCGCAAAGGCGACTTTCCCAAGGCGCTGACTTTGCTCGCCGAAGCCGCCACGGCCGCTCCGAATGAGCCTGAGATTCAATATCACCTGGGAATGGTTCGCTATGCGCTTGGCCAGGAAGGAGCCGCGCGCAGCGCCCTGGAAATGGCCGTCAAAAGCGACAAAAACTTTTCGGGCAAAGAGAAAGCGCGGCAGAATCTGGCCATCCTGGCGATTGATCCGAAAGCTTCTGATCCCGCGGCACAGACCCAGCTTGAAAAACGCCTGGCCGAAGATCCCAATGATTCCATCGCACTGGTTCGCCTGGCGGGCATCCATATCCGAAACGGCGCGCCGGAGAAGGCCCTCAAGACCTACGAGCAAGCGCTTGCGGTAAATCCAAAGAACGCCTTCGTTCTGGCCAGCCTCGCGCGTCTGCTCGCCGCCCCCGGCAGCTTGAAAAATTCCGAAAAGGCCCTGGGATACGCCAAAGACGCGCACGCCGCCGCCCCCGAAGATGCCGGGATTTCGCAATTACTCGGCCACCTCGCCTGTGAAGCCGGAGATTACAAATGGGCGGCCAGCCTGCTGAAGGATGCGGCGTTGAAACTTCCCGACCAGCCGGCTCTCTTTTATGATTTGGCCCGTGCCAGCTATGGCCTGGGACAATTGTCCGCCGCCGAGACGGCCCTGCAGAATGCCTTGAAGGGCACCGCGACGTTTGACCAGGCCGACGAGGCCAAACGCTTCCGGTCGCTGCTTCAGGCTTATCGCGACCCAGCCCAGCGGGCAACCGTCGCGGCCCAGCTTCCGGAGGTTCTTAAAGCCGATCCGAATTACATTCCGGCTTTAATGGTCAACCAGTTGCTCCTGCAAGGAAAAGGGGACTTTCAGGCAGCCAGGAAGACCCTTGATCACGTTCTGGCCATAAACCCGTTGTTTGTTCCAGCCGCACGGGATCTTGCCATCCTCTGCTTCGATCATTTTCCGGACGAGCCCAAGGCATCCGAACTTGCCATGAAAGCTCGCGAAGCGTTTCCTGATGATCCAAATCTGGCCCGCGTGTTGGGCATCCTCGCCTATCGCCGTGAAGATTATTCAAACGCCGCCCGCTTTCTCAAACAGAGCCTCCAGGCCCGCAGCAATGACGCCGAACTCTTTTACTATCTCGGGATGGCTCAATATCGGTTGAAATCCTCCGCTGAAAGCAAACAGTCGCTCAATCGCGCCCTCAACTTGAATCTTGCTCCCCAGTTGGCCGCCGAAGCCAAACGTGTCCTGGGGGAACTAAAGTAGTCGGGCCGGAATCCCAAGCCCTCCGAGTGGGCCTTGCTTAAACTCGGCAGATACGTTTATGCCGCCGGGTATATTCCCTGGCGGGACCTGGGCTGGGAGGAGTTCCCCTTTCCAGGCCATTATCGGGGCAGGGGCGGCAGGCGGTTCGACTTCTGTGGATTTGCACCGGGCTGGAGCATGGCCGGCCAGGATAAAAAGGGCTTTAAACGCCTGAGTTGGCCGGGGAGCGGACTGGAGGCAAAAGGAGAAACTCCGCAGGGCACAGGGGGAAATCTTCAGCGGGGAGCAGCGCTGAAATCACCCCCGAGCCGTCGAAAAGGCACCGGACAACAGATGCGTGCCTCTTTGCCGGGTGGGGTAGGGGAGCATCGGCGCCTTGGCTGACGAATACTCGCCTCCCTAACCCAAAACGATTCAATGGGGTGGTTCGCCTGCCCGCCTGCATACCATCCAAGCCAGGACAGCCCTGACCGCCCCGACCATAGCCCCGCCGTTCCCCTGTTTAGCGAAATCAGCGGCATCGCCGCTGAATCCTAAACGCCGTTCGCTTGTAAAATCAACGGCTTACGCAAGCGGAGAGGGGTAAAATGGAGGAGGAATCCGAATCCTGCCGACTTCGGCACTCCATAGACGCCCCCTGCCTTCAAGCCGTGTACAAGGGGTGTACAAGGGATGCTCATCGGATGTACCAGCTAAAAACCCATGGACCCCCGATGAGCATCCCTTGTACACCCCTTGTACACGACCTGGGGGTAGGGTATATCCAAGGCATCTGGGTAATGGCAGCGGATGCCGGGATGGGCCGAAACGACGAGATGGCGCGGTGGGATGGGTTGTAAACTATTGAAAAACAGTTGGTTGTGAATATGAAGTTGGCGGGAGGCAGTTTTTCAAGGGAGAACGAGTATCCAGATGCCATCTGGCTTCATGAATGCCTTGTCTGAAACGTTGCAGTTGGGTAGTCCAACCGTGCGCTATCTATCGCTCCCTTGGAGGTTGAAACGTCGTCGGATAAGTCAGGCGCGAGAAAAGCCCTGGCCAGGCATCGGATGCGAATAGCCTTCTTCAGGGCTAAAGGTGCGACGGCGAGGCCGGAAACGGTTCGAGGGACTCATGATACGGGCGGCGGGATTGATAGAGTTCCAGGAGGGCCTGGTTCTTTTTCGCTAGGTCGCCCTGTCCTTTGGCCAAGGCGATGTTGCAGGCCTCTTGCGCGGTCGCGACCGCGTCGTCAAAGCGCCCGGCTTCGGCATAGGCAGCGGCCAGGGTGCCAAGCATGACGGGATTTTGCCGCCCGCTTAGCTCACAGGCACGCGAGGCGAGGCGAACGGCTTCTTCGCCGTTGCGGAAGGCGGCATTGGCGCTGGCGGCACGGATCCAGGCAAGGTTGTTGAGAGCCTCGGGGGCGTCCGGTTGCCTGCGCAGGCCCTGGTAGTATTCCTCAATCGCGGCGGCGGTGTCACCCTGCTGGGTAAAGAGGGCGGCGAGGCCGAAGTATGCCTCGGGGAAATCCGGCTTCAACGCCAGGGCTTGGCGGTAGCTGTTCATGGCCTGGGACGCAGCCCCTTGCTCGCCAAAGATAGCGCCCAGGTTGAAATGGGCTTCGGGGGCCACGGAACTGTGCCGCAAGAGCTGCGAGAGGACCGCGATAGCTTCCTCGAACTTGTTTCTGCGAGCCAGCACCCGGGCATACAGAATCTCTGTCTCCGCGCAATTCGGCATGAGCCGCCGGGCTTCGCGGCAATGGGTTTCGGCTTTCTCCAGTTCTCCGGCTTCCGCCAGGACGGATGCAAGCAGGGAATGCGCAAGCGGATTGACGTCGGTGACCGCCAGGGCGTGACGGAAGAGCGCTTCGCTGTTTTGCCAATAGCGCAACTGGTGGCGGGTGGCCAGCAGCAACGCCGCCAGCGCCAGAACGGAGGCCCCAATCATCGGAAGCCTCAACCGGGGGCGTCCGGCGATTTCGCCCAGGCCCCAGGCGGCCACGATGGAAAGCCCTATGGAAGGAAGGTAGGTATAACGGTCCGCGATGGTTTGCGCGCCAACGCCAACAAGCCCGATCACCGGGATTAGCATGCCCAGGAACCAAAACCAGCCGACCGGCGCATAGAGGCGCCGCCGTCCGTGCCAAATGGCTATAAAAGACAGGCTGATGACCGCGGCCGCCCCGGCCAGCGCCAATCCCAGGGACACTTCGGCCAGGCGCGGGTAGGGAAGCGCAAGGTCAACGGGCCAGATCGTTTTGGCGAGATACTGTTCGTAGCCGACAAAGATGCGGGCCAGGCGGTGCCCCCATCCAACGCCCGGCAGCTCCTGCGTGGCGCCCGCCTGCCGCAGCAGGAGAAACGCCACTCCGGTGAAGAGGGCTGTCAGCGCAAAGAAAGGGAGCTTCTCCAGGAGCAAGCGACGGAGAGTCGAAAGCCAGCAAGGGGATGAGAACTGGAGCCGCCGCAAGGGCCAATAATCGAGCAAAAGCAGGATAAACGGGAGCGTGACCACCATTGCCTTGCTCATGAGCGCAAGCGCGAAGAAGACCAGCGCGAGAACGTAGAAGCGGGTTGCGTAGAGTGGGGCGCGGGTTGTGGACTCCGGGGTCTGGCCCTCCGCATTCCGCACGTAGGCCCAAAGCGTCAACAGGAAGAAGAAAGCGCTGAGCACGTCTTTTCGCTCGGCAACCCACGCGACCGATTCCACGCGCAATGGGTGCAGGGCAAAGAGCCCGGCCACCATTGCGCAGAGCCAGAAAGGGTCGAGGGCCGGTGGGGGGCGAGATTCGAGGCGGGAGGTTGGAAGTTGGGGGTTGGAGGGTTGCGTGGCTCGTCGGAGCACTAAAAACAGCAGCACCGCGTTGGCGGCGTGCAGCAGCAGGCTGGTCAGATGATGGCCTGCCGGGTTCAGCCCGAAAAGTTGCACGTCCAGCATGTGGGAGAGCACGGTTAGCGGATGCCAGTTCCCGGCGCAGCTCGTTCGGAAGGCCAAGCCCGCCTGCCGCCACGTCAACCCGGCCAGCACCTGGGGATTCTCGGTCACGTAGGCGGCATCGTCGTAGATGATGAAATCGTTATGGATTACCGGCCAGAACGCGGCCAGCGTGATACCGCCCAGCATCACGCCGATTAAGATCGTGCGGAGCCTGTTTTGCGCGAGGTGCATGGCCGGCAATTAAGGTCACGGAAGGGCGCGCTTAATTCAATCCAGAAACCAGCAATTTTTAGCCTCGGGCCAAGCCAATTTCTTTACAGCCGGGACCAACATTTACGGCTGGCTCCAGAAGTCCGGTGTCGACGGGAAGGGGCGGGGGCATTTCCGTTCGCCCGTTCCGCCCATCATCGCTGAGGTGGACAGACATGCCTGCGCGCGATCCCGGATTTCATGCGTGCCAAGCCGGAGCCGCGTTCACTGGCCGGAGCGGATTGGGCAGAATGGACGCGGTTGGCCCGGTTATGAGTTCTGAGCTTAACCAGCTTATGTGGGTGAGTAAGCCGACCCTGGCAGGCGATTAATGTTTGGCCGCACGCCGGGCGCTGATACTGCTGTTTCAGGGCCGCGCCCACGTCGCGCTCAATCGCGATGACGGTTCCTTCCTGATCTCCAACTTCACCCAGTGATACGATCCCTCACAACGGAGAGGAAATGGCTTTTCAGCGTCCGCCTGTAATATGCGCGGGGCAGGTGAGGGAAAAGTGATTTTCAGGGCCATCAAGCATGCCCCGCCCTGCCAGGAGCCAGTTGGGGGCATTAACACCGTTGTTTGCGGCAACTTTTGCCGCCCCGATGGGCTGCATGATCTTCGATTCAGGATTGAACTGGCGACGGTTGGGGGGAGGCCGTTTATTTGTCGCGAACCCTGACTTTTCCGGTAAGAAAAGCATCTTAACGCGGGTTTCGAAAAGGGTATTCTGGCTGGAGCAGAACGAGGAGTCCTGAGAGTAAATGCCGGGGCGTTTTATCTTTAAGTAATTGATTTACAATATCTTACGGAATGTCGGAATCTTTTACAGTAGATGGTTTTAGAGAAGAAATCTGCTCAACTGCTTATTTTACAGCACTTTGCATACAATCTGGTCTGTATCGGCCATTTTTGGGTATCAAAACCGTCGGTAAGCTTTACTATTTCCGCCGAGATTTCTTAGGCTGTTTCAACTACATTGCGTTTTTATTTTGATGTAACATGCTGATAATGGATAATTTATATCATTCAATACTTTGCCTGTGTTTAGTTGGCCCGTTAGTTGCTATTTGCTGGGCGTAGTAGAGCAGATTAAACAACGACAACAATAGAAAGAACTAAGAGAATGAAGAGTAATATCGTGAAATACTTCGCAGTGGCGGTGGCGGCGTTCGGCTTGGCGATAAGCGCGCATGCGGTCAAGATCACTGGTGAGATTAACATGGCCGGTTCGGTTACTTTGGACAGCTCCTGGTTAGGGACTGCCAATGGGGTGACTGGGTTTGGGCCGGTAGTGGTGGGCGTTGCTCCGACAGGTGATTTTGCCGGAACCGCTGGTGCCAGTGTGAGCTGGAGCACATTCTCCTGGACTCCGCCGAGCACGCCGGTTATTCCGCTTTGGACGTTCACCTCTGGGCCGCTGACCTACAGCTTTGACCTGCTGAGCCTCAGTGTGGCGCAACAGGATAATTCCTTCCTGAACCTGATTGGCTTGGGGACGCTGAAGATAACCGGTTTTGAGGATACGGTGGGGACTTGGTCCTTCACCATTCCCAATGCCGGCGGCGGGCAGCACGCAAACTTTGACTTCACGTTTGCCAACTCTCAGAATGCGGTGGTGCCGGATGGTGGGATGACCGCCATGCTCCTCGGCGCGGCCCTCTCGGGGCTGGCGCTGCTCCGCCGGAAGCTTGCCTAAGCAGGCGGCGCCTTGTTGAAAGTTCTTCTGTTCTACGCAGGCAGGAACGCAGGTTCCTGCCTGTTTTTTATTTCTATCAAAGGTTGTTCCAGCTATTTTAACGGCGAATGACCACCGGAGCCGCACTGAATTTTGCCAGCGTGTTCTCCGCCGGATTACTGGCGCTCACGATCTTTACGCGGCAGTTCCGTTCTTTCCCGCGTTGGGCCTTTTCGGCTGGAATGCTGGCCTTTGCGGCCGAAAGCCTCTTTGCTGGCCTCGCCGCCCGAGCCGTCCCGCTCGAAGCGGTGGAGCGCTGGCAAAACCTGGCTTTCGTGGCGATGGCTTTTCTGCCGGGACTTTGGCTGCTCTTTAGCCTTACCTATGCCCGCGGCAACTCGGGCGAGTTCCTCTCCCGCTGGTCAGTCGTGGTCGCCTGCGCCTTCATTGTTCCGCTGATCCTGGTATTGCTTTGCCCGGACGAAATCATTAGCGCCATTGGACAACCCTCCGATCGCAGCCAGCGGTTGCTTCGTCTGGGCTTCGCCGGGTCGGCGCTGAATTTGATATTTTTGCTCGGCACCATTCTGGTGCTGATGAATCTTGAGCGCACCTTTCGTGCTGCCGTGGGGACCATGCGCTGGCGCATCAAGTTTGTCATCCTGGGCCTGGGCGTGCTCTTTACGGTCCGCGCCTACACCAGCAGCCAGGCACTATTGTATCGCGGCGGCGATCTTTCCCTGCCGGCAGTCAATGCCGGGGCGCTTCTGCTCGCCAGCCTCCTGATACTGCGGGGACTCCTCCGCGCCGGCCACTCCGACGTGAGCATTTATCCGTCTCATTCATTACTGCACCATTCCTTCACGGTTCTGCTAGCGGGGGTTTACTTGCTGGTGGTGGGTGTGTTTGCCAAGGTGGTCACTCATTTCGGCGGCGACGCTGCCTTTCCGATCAAGGCCTTTCTGGTTTTACTGTTTCTGGTTCTTTTGGCCGTTTTGCTCCTTTCGGACCGGGTGCGGCTTTTTACCCGCCGATTCGTCAGCCGTCATTTCTCGCGACCGGTCTATGATTATCGCAGCGTTTGGCGGACCTTTACCGAAAGCACCGCCCGGCGGGTTGAGCAGAATGAACTGTGCAGTTCCGTCGTCAAACTGGTTTCTGATATCTTTCAGGCGCTCTCGGTTTCTATTTGGCTGGTGGACGAACGCAAGGATCAGTTGAGCTTTGCCGCTTCGACCTCCCTTTCCCAGCAAAAGGCCGGGCAACTGGCGTTGGACGCCGCCGATGCGGCCGAAGTCATCTCAGCCTTGAGCGCCCATCCCGACCCGGTGGATTTGGATTCTTCAAAGGCGCACTGGGCCGCGGCGCTGCGGCGTTCGCACCCGGATGAGTTCCGCAAAGGAGGCAGCCGCGTTTGCGTTCCGTTGATTGCCGGCGGTGAGATGCTCGGAGTGCTGGTCCTTGGCGACCGTGTGGGCGCGGTGCCGTTCTCGGTCCAGGATTTTGATCTGCTCAAGTCCATTGGCGAACAAAGCGCGGCCAATCTCCTCAACATCCAATTATCCCAGCGGCTTTCACAAGCCAAACAATTGGAGGCCTTTCAGGCGATGTCCGCTTTCTTCATTCATGACTTGAAGAACACCGCCTCCACCCTGTCGCTGATGCTGCAAAATCTGCCGGTACATTACCAGGATCCCCAGTTTCGCGAGGACGCGCTGCGGGGAATTTCCAAGACCGTTACCCGCATCAATGAAACCATCAGCCGGCTAAACGAGTTGCGCCACGAGTTGGCGCTCCAGCCCGTGGAATGCGATCTGAATGATTTGATTACGGAAACCCTTAAGGGGCAGGAGCAAGCGGCGGACATCTCCCTGCTTAAAGAGCTTGCCCCGCTTCCCAAAGTCCGGTTGGACCCCGCGCAAATCCAGAAGGTGATCACCAACCTCGTGCTTAACGCCCGGGATGCCGTTTCTTCCAGCGGCCAAATCCGCGTGGCAACCAGCCAGGAAAACGGCTGGGTGATTCTGGTCGTGGCGGATAATGGTTGCGGCATGACTCCCGAATTCATCCAACGCTCGCTCTTCCGCCCCTTTCACACCACCAAACAAAAAGGCATCGGCATCGGCATGTTCCATTGCAAGATGATTGTGGAAGCCCACCGCGGGCGCATTGAAGTCCAGAGCGAGCCGGGCAAGGGAACGCGATTCCGGGTGCTGTTGCCAATCTGACGAATACGCCATTTATAATTATGCTGCCGCGATTGCTGATTGTGGACGACGACGAGGAGATTCGCACCCAGATGAAATGGGCACTGGGCAAGGAATACCAGATTTTCCTGGCGGAAGATCGCGTGCGGGCCATTGATGCGTTTATGGAGCACCGTCCTCCGGTGGTGCTGCTGGACTTGGGACTTCCTCCTCACCGTGGCACCCCCGAAGAAGGGTTGGCGGTGCTCTCCGAATTGATCGCCCGCGACCGCTTCGCCAAAATCATCATCGTTTCCGGCCAGGCGGAAAAGACCAATGCCTTGCAAGCAATTGGAGCGGGGGCCTACGATTTCCTGACCAAGCCCGTGGACGTCGAGGAGTTAAAGATTATTCTCCGCCGCACCTTTCACGTTGCCGGGTTGGAGCGCGACTATCGCAAGCTGCAAGCGCAGCTTCAGACGGAGACTTTTGAGGGGCTGCTCGGCACCAGCCCGCAAATCCAAAGGGTTTTCGCCTCCGTGCGCAAAGTCGCGGCTACTAATGCCCCGGTCCTGATTCTGGGCGAAAGCGGCACCGGTAAGGAAATGCTGGCGCAGGCTATCCACCGACTCAGTTCGAGGAAGGACGGCCCTTTCGTTGCTATTAACTGCAGCGCCATTCCCGAGACCCTGCTGGAGAGCGAGCTGTTTGGCCACGAAAAAGGCTCCTTCACCGGCGCGCATGTTCAGCGCAACGGGCGCATTGAGGTGGCCAGCGGCGGCACTCTGTTCCTGGACGAAATCGGCGAAATCCCCCAGCAAATTCAAGTCAAGCTGCTCCGGTTCCTCCAGGAGCAACGCATCGAGCGGGTCGGGGGGCGGCAGGAAATCCAGGTTGACACGCGCGTGGTCGCGGCCACCAACGTTGACCTGAAAAAAGCGATCAGCACCGAGCGGTTCCGGGAAGACCTGTATTACCGCCTGGCAGTTGTGGTTATTCACCTGCCCCCGTTGCGCGATCGGGAAGGCGATATCCGCCTGTTGGCGCAGGAATTCCTGCGACGCAGCACTGTGGCCAATGAGAAAGAGGGAATCAGCTTCAGCCAGGATGCGCTTCGGGCCATTCTGGCCCATTCCTGGCCGGGCAACGTGCGTGAACTCGAGAACCGTATCAAGCGCGCCGTCATTATGGCAGAAGGCAAGCGAATATCCGCGGCGGACCTGGAATTGGAGAGCCCGGCCCGCACGGTTAACCTGAACCTCAAAGACGCGCGGGAAGCCGTCGAGCGTGAAGTCGTTCAACGGGCGCTGCGGAAGCATGGCGGCAGAATCGCGCCCGCCGCTGCCGAAATGGGAATCAGCCGGCCCACCCTCTACGAATTAATGGAGAAGCTGGGCATCGAGAAAGCGGAACGGGAGGAGGACAAAGAACCCGCTTAGGCAGGCTTTGGCCTCCGGCCAGCGCCGGTTAATTCAGATATGGCCCAAGTCAGGGCTGGCAGGCGGAAATGACCGTTCGAAAGCCAAAAGTATCAAATTTGCCGGATGGATCGAAGCCGTAGCGCTGCGCACATCGGGCATCCCGAGCGTCACTAAACCAACTGCCGCCGCGAAATGTGCGGCACGTTCCGGTCGCGGGACCCGTGGGATCGTTCTGAGAGCCAGCCGCGTAGTTTCCGTACCAATCCCAACACCATTCCCACACGTTTCCGGCCATGTCATGCAAGCCATACCCGTTTGCCGCAAAGCTGCCGACGGGACTGGTATAGGGGGCAACCCCATCATTGAACGCAGGGGTATAGCCGGCTGTGGCGTTGATGTCGTAAACGTAGCCTCCCGCTGACAAGGGAAACGCGCGGTAGTTCGCCTGGCTCCACGAAATGGTATTGCCCCACAGAAATCGCTGCCCGCTTGCCCCTCCCCGCGCCGCCTTTTCCCACTCCGCCTCCGTCGGCAACCGGTAGCCGTTCGCATTCCATTTCACGAAGGGAGCATTTGTCCCGGACTTATATACGCTCGTCAATCCAGCGTCGTTGTAATAGCAAGGCGTCCGCCCTTCCCGCTGGCTCCGCGCATTACACCACTTCACGCAATCCCGCCAGTTGACCGAATGCACCGGGTGGTTCGCAGCTTTTCCCGCCCCGGCATTTTCATAGCTGTAGCCATTGCCCCCATTGTAGGCCTTCACCGTGTCCCACAGTGCTTTGGTCACCTCGTAGCGGTCCATGAAAAACTCACTCACATACACCGTATGGACAGGGAGGGATGGCGTATTTCCGTCCGAGCCATCCCCCATGGAAAAGCTGCCAGCGGGAATAAGCACCATCCCATCCGGTGAGAGTTTCGTCACCCGGTAAAACCTTCTGGATGCGGCCGGAGCGCTCATATCCACGAACCTGCAGGGGCTTTCCGACACCAACAGATTTGTCAGCACGATCCACTGGGGTTGGTTCAGGTTGGTACAGTATTGTATTTGATGGGTGGCACCGATGCTGCCCACAATAGTCAGGCGGGGCACCATACCAATATCCACAATTCCCTCCACTGCCCATCCCGTCCCTGCGCCAACCCCTACTAATGCAACAAACCAAACAAACAGGCGCCGCAAGGAATTTGAAAGTCTCGTCAACATAGCTTTAGTTTTCGTAACCGTATAGGTAGTAGTACGGATAGCATAGACCATGCCAGTATGCGGTCAATAGCGGGCCTCTGTGTTCGCGAGGAACAGTAAGATGCTGAATTGAGTTTATCTGCCAGATCGCAAGCCTGCCGTTGATCTTAATTTGCCAGGCAAACCGGTTAAATCCCGCTCGGAATGCTGTGTGAATTTCGCACGGGCTGAGCCGAAATCACTCACGGGTGAGGTCATGCCAACCGGAGAGCAAATCAGGGCCAGCCGGGCGCTGCGCAACAGGGCCAGATTCGCCAGCAGGCGGGGGTTGCGACTGCGTGAGGTGTCCTCGCCCATCAACGCATCCCGGCGCCAATGATTGCGGATTTCCACCCCCGCCCAGTGGTCCCGAGTCAGTTGGAGCCATTGAAGCGGGCGATAGTGCTCCGGCGGGACGCTGGAAAGATAGTCGTGTGATTCGATTGTCGTTTGGCCACTCTTTTTGATCGTGCGGTGATTGCGCTGCACGATCAAGGTGCGGGCAAAGGGGAAGTCGGCGTGCAGGGGTTCAATGGCGAAGGGATACAGGAATCGGGTTTCGACGCGTCCGTGCCCTCTTTCGAGTCATAAACCGTGACCAGCCTGGGGCGCTCCGTCCTCATGCTGAGCCAGGGTGAGCAGCCCGATCTGATCCCGAATCATTTTGCCGTCCAGCGCCAGGGCTTGCGGCAACTGGCCCGCTTGGCGGCAAGGCCAAGTGCTGAGCAACGTGGCAAAGGTCTCGGGGTTCATGCGCGTAAGCACCTGATAAAACACGTCATACCCCGGCACCTTATGGAAGTTGCGGGTCCCCTTTTTCAACGGCAAGCCCAACCGGTGACGCTGGCGTTGCGTCAGGGTGGTGGCAAAGCGGGCGATTGCGGCAATCTCGCGCCGGCCCGCCAACCGCGCCATCGCAATCAGGGTCAATACCGGGCCAATCCGATAGTGGGTATTGGTATCCCGGGGGGCTGGGGCATGGCTCAAGAGCTGGAGGAGCGAGATCATTTGCGGCGCTTTGATGGGCAACTGGCCCGAGGGGGCCGCCACTAACGCGGCCCGATACGGCGCGGGCAGTTCCCGGGCTCGCAACCGCGGACGGGCTTCCGGCTCCAGAGACCGCAGCCACAGGCGCTTGGGCCGTTCATTAGGGAGATAAAAATCCGCCCGGTGCCGGCGGTAGCCCTTGCTCCAGCCCACCGCCTCCCAGTTGCTGGCCTTGTAGCAGGTGCCGGCGTATCCCTCCGGGTCGGTAAAGCTCTCAGCCAGCAGCGGCCGGTACCCAAACTCTTTTCCCTCTCATCTACCGAAACTTAAGCGCCGATAACAAAAGACCCTGCCCGCCACCGCCAATCCCCAAAAATTGCCCTTGCGCGAAGGCTCCCCTCCCGCCAGCCTTCCCCCAAACCCTCGGGGTGGTGGTGGCTGGAACTTCCAGCCCAGGGAATGGCAGGAAGCCGAGTCGCCCTCCGGGGCAATAACGGAAAGGTATTTAACTATGAAAATGCTCACCTCTCCGCGCACGGGCAGTCTGGGCGCGGAAACTTATTATCAGTCCCCTTTTGGCGTGTGCGCCCGGCGGCGCACCGTTCCCCGGGACCGACCCTCGGAGCGCAAGGCGGCCGCGCGGTCGTATTTCGGGATCTCCTCGCGGGAGTGGGGTCTCAAGCTCACCGAAGCGCAGCGCGAACGCTGGAACGCCGCGGCGCTGCACGTTCCCAGCCGGCCCTGGATGGGACAATATGCCCATCTGAGTGGGCAACAGTTTTGCGTCAAGATCAACAGCACCCTGCGGGGGCTGGGTCTG
>JAAYVL010000142.1 GCA_012517205.1 Verrucomicrobiota bacterium | reverse complement strand
CCTTGGCGACTACGGAGCTCCTGCCGGCAGGGGATACGAATGTCATCGCCACCTACGATGGCGGCCGCGTCAGCGCCGGGGCGGTGGCGGAAGCGGAGGAGGAACCGCGGTTTGTGGTGGAAGCGGAGCGGTATGCGCCGACCAATGCGATCAGCCGGGACGAGAAGCTGGCCCGGCACCTGGCGGCACTGCAGATTCTCGTGGACGAGGCCCGGCGGCGGGGGTTGGACCAGGCGCCGGAATGGCGGCTGCAGGCCAAGTTCCTGGAGCAGCATCTCCTGCGCGAGGCCCTGATCACGGAGTTGCTCCAGGGGGTGCTTTTGAGTGACGAGGAGGTTGCCCGCTACTACGAGAGCAACAAGTTCCGGCTTTTGACGATTCAGGCGTTTGAGGCCCGGCGGATTGGCGTCCAGACACGGAAGCACGGGGAGCAGGCGCGGGAACGCGCGCAGGAGGCGCTGGCGTTGCTGCGGAACGGGCGGGATTTTGGGGAGGTGGCGCGGCAGTATTCGGATCTGGCGTTGGCGGCGGCGCAAACCAACACCTATCCGGCGGATTTCTGGGGGAAAGCGGGAGCCCTGGCGCTGGCGGACCTGGGCGAGGGGCGGGTGAGTGAGCCGTTGTCCACGGCGGAGGGCTGGGAGCTGGTTTACCCGGTGCGGATTCGGGTGGCGGACTCGGTGAGCCGGGAAGAGGCGCTGCAGTATGCGCGCCAGATGCTGGCGAGCCAGGCGGCGAACCGGCAGTTGGAGGAGCTTGGCCGGGTGGCGGCGGCGGCGCATGCGCTGGTTCCCGGCGGGGAGGCGGCGCGGGCGGCGGGAGACCCGGCGGCGGCAGAGGTGATTGCGTGCGGCAAGTTTTCGCTGACGGCGGAGGAGGTTCAGGCCTGGGCGCGGCAGCGCAGCCGCGCGGTGCCGGAGTTTGCGCAACTGGCGCAGCAGCTCAAGGAAGAGCTGGGGGACGCGCTGGAGCTGGGGGAACTGGCGCGGGATATGGGGCTGGGGCAGCGGCCGGAATTTCAGCGGCGGTGGCGTTATGAGCAAGCCCGGGGGCTGAGTCACCAGGCCCGGATGGTTCTGATTCCCGAATATCTGTCCGGGTTGCAGTTTGCGGAGTCGCGGCTGGCGGATTATTACCAGGATCAGTGGACGGGGACGGTGGATGCGCGGCTGGATTACGATGTGTTGGTGGTGCCGTTGGGGGTGAGGGCGGATGCGGAAGCCGAGGAGCGGGCGGCGGCGCGGGAGCAGGCGCAGGCGGCGGCGCGGAAGCTGATCGCCCGGTTTTGGGAGGGGGCGACATTGGAGCAACTGGCCGGGGAGGATGCCCGGCTGCAGTTGATCACCGGCCAGAGCCGGTTGTTTCAGGCGGGATCGGTGCTGGAGCCGCTGGTGGCGGGTTTGCAGCCGGGCCAGATAGCCCTGGAGCCGTATGAGGATTTTGGCGGTTATTGTGTGATCCGGGTCAACCGTTATGAGGCGAGCCGGAAAATGCCTTATGAAATGGCCCGGCCGTATGTGATTGAGCATTTTCGGCGGGAGGTCGAGAGGGACCTGCGTCAGAACTTTGAGGTCTTCCTCCTGGCGCAGAAGCATTTCAAGTT
>JAAYVL010000023.1 GCA_012517205.1 Verrucomicrobiota bacterium | reverse complement strand
GCCTTCTAAGCAGAGGGTCTTGGGTTCGAGTCCCAACGGGCGTGCCATTTTTTGGGCCAGGCGGTTGCAATAACGATGTTTGATGATCGAGGACAGATGGGCGGGCCGGAGTCCGCCATAGTGATACACGGGGCGCGGGAGCACAACCTGAAGAATGTGTCGCTCGCGGTGCCCCGCGGGCGGCTGGTTGTCATCACCGGGGTGAGCGGCTCCGGCAAGAGCACGCTGGCGTTTGACCTGCTGTTTGCCGAGGGACAACGGCGGTTCCTGGACTCGATGAACGTCTATGCGCGGCAATTCGTGGAGCAGTTGGCGCGTCCGGACGTGGATTTGATTGCGGGCATCCCGCCCACGGTGAGCATCGAGCAGCGCATCAGCCGCGGCGGGGGCAAGAGCACGGTGGCCACGGTCACGGAGGTTCATCACTTCATCCGCCTGCTCTTTGCGCGGTTGGGCACCCCGTTCTGCCCGGAGTGCCGCGTGCCGGTCGAGGCCCAGACCCGCGACGAACTGGGCCGCCGCCTGCAGCGTGAGCTGCGCCAGCGCGGCGACCTGCGGTTGCTGGCGCCGGTGGTGAAGAACCGCAAGGGGTTCCACACCGATGTGGGAGAATGGGCCGCCCGCCACGGCTACGCGGAGGTTCGCGCGGACGGACGGTTTTATTCCACCCGCCAGCGGCTGCGCCTGGACCGCTTTCGCGAGCATGACGTGGAGATTGTTGTCGGCGTGCTGAAGGCGGACGGGCGGCCCCCGGGAGGGCGAACGCCCCCGCGAATCCGCGCCGCTTCGGCAAACGGGGATCCCGGGGGCGCCCGCCCTCCCCGCCTGGAAGGGCAGCGGCTGATTGACGAAGCCCTCAAGCTGGGCCAGGGGACCCTGTTTGCGCTGGATTCACATCAGCGCCTGACCCTTCATTCGACCGAGCGCGCCTGCCCGCAGTGCGGCCGTTCCTTCGCGGTGCTGGATCCCAAGAACTTCAGCTATAACTCCCCGCAGGGCTGGTGCCCGCGCTGCCGGGGTTTCGGGGAGCTGTTTTACCTGCCCGAGGCGGATCGCGGCGCGCGGGCGGACGCGATCGAGGAATCGTGGTACGGCTGGCAGGAGGGACAACGGGAGACCTGCCCCGAGTGCGGCGGGTCGCGGCTGAACCCGCTGGCGCGGGCGGTGCGGCTGGGATGCGCGGAGTGCGGGGCGCGGGAGGCCGGGTGGGAAACCGCGCCGACGATGGACACGTTTGGCCGGATGTCGGTGGCGGAGGCGGACCATTTCTTCCGGCGCCTCAAGTTTGCGGCGCGCGCGGCGTTGATTGCGCGCGACATCCTGCCGGAAATCCGGGAACGGCTGAAGTTTCTCCGGGAGGTGGGGCTGGATTACCTGCAGTTGGGGCGGGGCGTGCCGACGTTGTCGGGCGGCGAGGCGCAGCGCATCCGGCTGGCGGCGCAACTGGGCTCGAACCTGAGCGGCGTGCTTTACATCCTGGATGAGCCCACCATTGGCCTGCACGCGCGGGATAACGAGCAATTACTGGCGGCGCTGGAGCAACTCAAGGCCCGCGGCAACTCCGTGCTGGTGGTGGAGCATGACGAGGCCACCATGCGGCGGGCGGACTATATCATTGACCTGGGTCCCGGGCCGGGCCGGCATGGGGGGGAAGTGGTGGCCGCCGGCACGCTGGCCGAATTGCGGCGGCATCCGGAATCCATCACGGGGCAATGCCTGCGGACGAAGCGAAGCTTCCCGGCGCGCGGGCAGCGGCGCGCGGTGGGCAAGGCGCGGCGGCCGGCGCCGGAACCCGGCTGGCTGACGCTGCGGGGCGCCCGGAAGAACAACTTAAAGAACCTGACGGTTTCGTTTCCGCTGGGCAGGCTGGTGGTGGTGACGGGTGTGAGCGGCTCGGGCAAGAGCACGCTGGTGCGCGAGTGCCTGCTCCCGGCGCTGCAATCCCGCCGCGCATCGCGCGCCGCGCGCCGCACGTCCGCGCGTCCCCGGCTCTCCGGGGCGGAATCGCTGCATGCCGTCTATGAAGTGGACCAATCGCCCATTGGGCGCACGCCACGCTCGATTCCTGCCACGTATGTGGGCTTCTTTGACGACATCCGCCGGTTATTTGCGCAGGTGCCGGAAGCGCGGCTGCGCGGTTATTCGCCGAGCCGGTTTTCCTTCAACAGCGCGCAGGGCCGCTGCCCCGAGTGCGAAGGGGCGGGAACGATCAAGCTGGAGATGAACTTTCTGCCCCCCGCGTTCGTGCGCTGCGAGGTCTGCGGCGGGACGCGGTTCAACCGTGAAACGCTCGACATCGAATACCATGGCCGGAATATCGCCGCGGTGCTGGAGATGTCCGTGGAAGAGGCGCGGGAATTCTTTGGCAACCTGCCCCGCCTCCGGCGGCCGCTGCAGGCGTTGTGCGATACAGGGCTGGGCTATCTCAAGCTGGGCCAGACCAGCCCCACCCTCAGCGGCGGCGAAGCGCAGCGCGTCAAACTGGTGAGCCATCTGCTGTCCGGGCTGAAGACGCCCGAGGCGCTGGAGCGCCGGCCCCGGCGGAACCTGTTCGTCCTGGAGGAACCCACCATCGGCCTGCACATGGCCGATGTGCGGCGGCTGGTGGACGTGCTGCAACGGTTGGTGGAGGCCGGCCATTCGGTCATCGTCATCGAGCATAACCTCGATCTCATTGCCGAGGCCGATTGGGTGATTGACCTCGGCCCCGAAGGCGGGGACGGCGGCGGACGCGTCGTGGCCGCCGGCACGCCGGAGCAGGTGGCCCGCTGCCGGCTCTCACATACCGGGCGGTTCCTGCGCGGCATTCTCGCCCCGGCCTAAGCGCGGCGCGGGCCGAATCCCCAGCGGCCCACCGCGAACCTGGCGGCGCCCCGCGGCGCGAGCCGGGACGGCGATACCGGACCGGCTATGGCATCCGGAGACGGAAGTAACGTTGCCCGCCGGTGGCGGGCAGTTGCGCCGTGGCGATCCCGCCGGCTTCCGTCAGCATCACGGCGACCGGCGCGTAGGGACCCAGGACATGGTTGGCGGCTTCGAGCACGGGCTCCGGATGCGTGGCGGGCCAACTGACGGCAATCCCCCCGGCCTCCGGCGCCACGCTCAATTTCGGGCGCCGGGGCGGCTCGAAGCTCACGCCGTCAATCCAGAGGGTGAAGCCGCTGCCCCAGGTATCGGCATGGATTTCCAGCGCGGTGATGCGGCTCAGGTCCGGGGCGCCAAAGGTGGAGCGCCGCCAGCCGTTTTCCTCCGTGGGCGAAGCCGCCAGCGGTATCTGGCAGGCCAGCCAGGCGTCCCGGGCGTCGTTGAGCAACTCGTAGGGCCAGCCGTCCTGGTAATATTGATACTGAACGTAGTTGCCATCGCCATCCTTGAGCCGGATCCACGGGCTGCCATTTTGAAAGCCCAGGTTGGGATTCTCGACATAGAACCGGATGTTCAGGGTGCTGACCTCGGTGAGGTCCCACAACGCGTTGAAGGTGCCGGGGTAGCGGACCCAAGTATCGAATCCTCCGTCGGTGACAAACTTAAGCGAGGCCTGGCCGACCTGCCGGCGCGAGGTATCGTTCGTGACGGTGCTGCCGCCGCTGGCGCCTCCCTCGGCCCAGGCAACCCAGTCGGCGGCGTTGGTCTCGGTGAGTTCGCGCGGCGGAAAGCGCTGGATGGGGCCGCCGAGCGTGACCTGGCGCGTGAAGGTGGCCTGGTTGGTCTCGCCCTGGTAGTAGGCGACGTTGGCCTCGGTGATGTCGAGCCACGCGTAATCCACCACGCCCTCGTATTCGAGGCGGAAGTGCAGCACGCCATTGGCTCCCGTCACCGCGACGTAGCCAAACGGGTTGGCGCGCAGCACGTCGCCCGTCGGCAACGGCGGGACTTTGGCGGGGTCAATCGGCACGTTCGGCAGGACCAAGACGCCGTTGGAGTCGGTCAGCCCCTGGGCCTTGACCTGCGGGGTGATGAGCCGGCCCTCATCCGGGCGCTCTTCGAGCTGATACACCTTCACCGCCGCGCCGTGGAGCGGCTGGCCGGTGCGCGTGAGAAAGCGCATTTTCACTTCCGCCGGGATGCCATAGAGATACTGGCCGAAATAGCCGTGGGCCTGGTCGAGCCAGTGGTTCATCGCCAGCGCGCTGTGCGGCGAGAAGAAGGGGCTGCACGCGCGCATAAGATCGTCGGGGCCGGTGTAGCCGAGGCCGGAGACCTGGTTCATCTCCCCGCTGAGGTCGAGCTGGTAAATGTCAATGAGCCCGAGCTGATGCCCCATTTCGTGAAGATAGCCGTAATCAATGTCGTCCGCGTCGTTATACCACCCGGAGTTGCGGTAGCTGTAGGGGGCTTCGTGGGCGTAGAACCGGAAGGGGAACACGGCAAACGGGAGGGTGTCAACCGCCGGATCGGGCGCGGTGTCCGCCAGCAGCTCCAGCACGTCGTAATGCACGCGCTTGGCGCAGTTGGCGCTGGCGAACATTTGGTTGAACCGCGCCATGTGATACTGAATCCAGTCAATCAAGTCATCCGTGACCGCGTTCGCCCAGTTGGTCGTCTGGAACCGGAAGCTTTCGTAGTAGCTCGCGTCAATATAACTCAGGAAGGCGACGGACTTGGTGTTGATGGTCACCGCATTGTTGCCCGCCCGCGCGTCGGACGTGGTGAGGAGGAAGCGGACGTCATGCGCCGCGCCGTCCCACGGACGCGCGAACGTGAACGTCGTCCGGCCGCCCGGGGCGAGCGGCCCGGCGACGGAGTTGGAAGCGGCGTTGGTGCCGTCCCATTGCCAGACGCCGACGATGGCATTGGTCCACGGATTGCTCCCCCGGTTGCGGACCGTGGCGGTGTACGTGACCGGGGCGTTGATGGCCGGCCAGCGCGGCGTGTTGGTCGTCTGGCCATGGCCCAGGCCCGTCGCCGCGCTGAAGCGGTAGGGGCCGTAGCCGGAGGGCTCGGTGATTTCGTAATCGGTGTATTCCGCGGCGTAGCGCGGAAAGCGCGGCGTGCGGGAGATGCCGACGACCTGGAGGTCGGTTTCATCATACGGCCGGAAGCCGCCGATGGCCGTGACCGTGCCCGGCTCGCCGCCGGAGAGCGTGACGGTTGCGACAAAGTAGTAATAGCTCGCTCCATTCACCAGCGGGCTGTCCAGGTAAGTCGTCGCAAGCCGATTCGAGAGGGTTGCGACGGGCGTCAGGCCCGCGAGCGACGTGAACGGCTCCGGGGCGCGATAAATCGCGTAGTGGGAGAAATGCCCCATCGGGTCGGGCACCGGCAGCCATTGCAGCTCGATGGCGGCGTTCAGCGGCCGTGCCGCCTGGCCGGCGGGCGGCGGCAGGTGGATTTCCGGCGCCGCGTTCAGATCGAAGGCATTGTAGAGATTCGCCGCCTGCTGCGAGGGCGTCTGGCCATCGCCGTTGCTTTGCGTCCAGACGAGCCGCGCGGGCAGGTACAGCAGGCCGTCGGACGAGAGGGTGGCCGTGCTCCGGGCGGTGCCATTTGCCGCCACCGTCAGCGTGTCGAGCAAGGTGGCGTTCGCCCCGTCGTCTCGCAGGGCGAAGTAAGTTCCGCCCTCGTTATTGCCCACGACCAGAACCCCGTTGGGCGTCACAATGGGCGACGACGCTTCGCTGTCCCAACCCTTGCTGCCGGTGGCGTAGGACCATTTCACCGAGCCATCGGCGGTGTTGATGGCGTACAACCGGCCGTCGCCTTCCTGGCTGACCGTTTGAAAATAGAACGTCAGCCCATCCTGCGCCAGGCAGCCGGCGCTTTGAGCGCGCTGCGGGTGATTCACCCCGTCCTGCCAATCGAACACCGGCATCGCCACCTGGCTCCACAACGGCTCCCCGTCGGCGTCCACGCCGACGATTCGGATGCTCGCCGCGCCGATGGGCAGATAGACCCGGCCCGACGCCGGATCCACCGTCGGGTCGGCGTCAGTCTCCAGGCCGCCCGTGACGCTCCACCACTCGTCGCCGCTGGCGCCGTCAAACGCTTTCAACTCGGCGCAGCGGCCCGCGGCGAGCACGTTCGTGCGCGCGGCGGTGGTCCAGATCGCCGGCCGGCTGAGGCACTCGCACAACTCCGATTCCGCCTCCCAGGTGACTAAGATGTCGGTGCCCGAATCGGTCCCCGCGTACGGCCGGTCATTCCAGGCGTGCGCGAAGATGCGGCCGTCCGGCGCCACCTTCGGCGAAGCGATGCCCAACCGCTCCGGATCGGCATCCGCCTCGTTATGCCAGTAAACCGAAGGCCCCTCGGCCGACGCGAATGCCATCAACGGATGCGGCGTATCGTCGTTGATGACATAAATCGTCGCGCCATCCGGGGAAAAGGCGGGCGTGTTGACGCCGATGGATTCGCCGCCAGCGGGATTGCCGCTCCAGAAAACCTGGCCCGTGTGCCGGTCCATGCCCTGCACCCCTTTGGGCCAATGATAGCCGCTCACCACCAGGTCTGCCCCGTCGGGGCCCACACCGTCAAAAAACACCATTGCGCTGCAGCTCAGGTTGCCTTCATTGGGCGAGCCCGGAGCCGGCGTCTGCCACCGCAGCACCGCGAAGAAATTGGTCCCCATCCGGTTGGTTGGAACAATGAAATCCGCCCGGCCGGTGTTCTCGGCATCGCGGTGGAGTTGCGTCCAGGCCTCCGCCGGCGAGGCCGCCGCGCGCGGCCCGCCGTCCGCCCCGGATGCTCCCGAAGGGAGACGGGGGGGGCTGGCAGGGAAATCGCCAAAGTTTGCGGCAGAAACCGGCGCGGCGAAGACCGTCGCACCGGCCAGCCAGAGGGCCAGCACGCTGGCGGAATGCCGCCGTTTGCGAACGGGAATGGAAGTTGATGGAGTCTTCATAGTTTGGGCTTTATCAGGTCGGAAGGTTTTGGTGAGTTTCCCGGGACGGGAAAGAGCCGAAGCCACGGCCCGCCGGCACGGAGTATGGCAGGGGGGAAAACAGGGATGTGGTTTCAAGCTCACTGGACATGCCATGACATTACCGAAAAGCGGCCCGCGGGTCAACGGGTTTTTTCGCGCCAGGGCATCGCATCCGGGCGCCCGGGTCTCCAGCTTTTCCCCCTGTCCGCAAGCCCGTAAATCCACGCGGAACCCGCGCGGGCTAAGGCTGGGCGGGACGCTGTTGCATCCGGGCGCGCGGGCCAAAGTAGGGATAGCGGTCCCAGTGATCGTCGTCGTTGGCGAGGCGCGGGTCGGCGGTGTCTTTTTGCCACTGGTCCAGGCGGGCGCGGAGCTGTTTTTGCGCGGCGGCATAGGCGGGCTGGCCGGCCACGTTGTTGATCTGGTGCGGGTCCCGGCGCAAATCGTAGAGCTCCTCCGCCGGGCGCCGGGCGAAGCAAAGCTGGTAGAACTGCCGCACCGCCGGCTCATCGCGGTGATCCAGGATGAAGCTCTTGGTCGGGCCGTCGTCGCAGTCGCCGAAGGCGCTAAGGGGATCCTTGTGCGCCTGCGGATCCCCGGCCGGCCAGCGGTCGGGCCGAAGATTGCGCACGTAAAGAAACTCGCGCGTGCGAATGGCGCGCACCGGGTAACCCGCGTCGCCAGCGCGCGCGTTGGCGTGCCGCTCGCGCTCGAGAAAGACGGTGTTGCGCGTCCCGGGTTTCTCCGCGCCGGTCAGCAGCCCCAGAAAGCTGCGGCCGGTCATCGCCGGCAGCGGCGGAAGCCCGGCCGCTTCCAGGCAGGTCGGCGCGAGATCCATCAGGCTGATGAACTCCTCGCAAACCCGGCCGGCTTTGACCCGGGCCGGCCAGCGGACGGCCAGCGGCTGGCGGCTGCCGCCATCATAGACATTGGCCTTGCAGCGCGGGAACGGCCAGCCATTGTCGCCGCTGATGATGACCAGCGTATTGTCGCGCCGGCCCGCCTTGTCCAGCGCCGCCAGCACCTCGCCCACGTCGCGGTCGAAGCGCTGCACTTTCCAGTAGTAGTCCAGCACATCCTGGCGCGAAACGGCATTATCCGGCCAGTAAGGAGGGATGACGACCTTGTTCGTTTTGAGGCCAATGCCGGCGCCCGAACCGGCTTCGTAGGGCCGATGCGGATCATGGCTGCCGAACCAGAAGCAGAACGGCGTTCCCGCCGGCACGGTTTGCAGAAAGGCGTCAAAGCTCGGAAACGCCTGGCCCGCCGGGTTGCGCGTGTAGCCACCGGCCCGGAAATCGCCCGGCCCCCAGCCTTTGCGCGTGCTGCCAATGACATAGCCGGCTTTTTCCAGCAGCTTGGGATACACCGGGTACCGCCGAGGCAGAACCCCCCACAGGCAGCTCCCCTCCTCCAGCCGATGCGGGTATTGGCCGGTCAGCATCGCCGCTCGCGACGGCGAGCACGACGACACCGTGCTGAAGCAGTAGTTGAAGCGCACCCCCGCGCGGGCAATGCGGTCAAAATTCGGCGTATGCACCACCCGGTCGCCATAGACGCCCGCATGCGGCCAGCTCCAATCATCCGCCAGGCAAAACAGTATGTTCGGACGCGAGTCCGCCGCCGCCGCCAGCACGCCGGCCAGCAGCACCAGGCTGAAATAAACCAGCTTCCGGCGCGGCTCCTGCCCTCCCCGTCCCGGCAAAATCTTATGGCTATTCATCCCGGCCGGCGCAACCCGATGAGAACTTGCTTTCCGCGCTCCCGCCCGCACAGAACGCCACGCGCGGGCGGGGAAAAAGGCTTTTGCGCTCACCGAGCATGCGCCGACTTTATCAAAAGCCGGCTGGCGCTTCAACGCCTTATTTGCGGCGAATAAGAACCGGCTTTCCCCGCGCGCGCGCGCCCGGAGCCGGCGCCGGGAAACTGGCGCCGCGGGTCGCAGGTTGATGTGGCCGCCAGCCCGATTTTCGGATATAACCCGGCGGATGAGAATCGGTTTGTTTGCGTGGTTGATTCTGCTGGCGGCGCTGACGGCGCCCACGCGGGGAGCGGAATCCTACGACCTGGTCATCCGGCATGGCCGCGTGGTGGACGGCTCGGGCAACCCGGCCTTCTTCGCCGACGTGGCGGTGCGCCAGGGGCGCATCGCCGCCCTGGGCCGCATCGAGCGCGCGGGCCGCATCGAAATCAACGCGGCGGGGCTAATCGTCGCCCCCGGATTCATTGACGTCCATACGCACGCCGATGAAGTCGCCACCCGACCGCTTGCGGAAAACTTCGTGCGCATGGGGGTGACGACCGTGGTCGCGGGCAACTGCGGCAGCTCCACGCTGGACGTCGCCCGGTTCTTTCGCGGGATCGAGCGCACCAACGCCGCCGTCAACGTCGCCACGCTCATCGGCCACAATAGCGTCCGCCGCAAGGCGATGGGCGGCTCTTTTGCGCGCCCGCCCACCCCGGCGGAGCTGGCCCAAATGAAGGCGCTGGTCGGGCAAGCCATGAAAGACGGCGCGGCGGGGCTTTCCACCGGCCTGATCTACCAGCCCGGCGTGCACGCGCAGACCGATGAAATCGTGGCGCTGGCCAAGGTCATTGCGCCCTACGGCGGCATCTACGCCAGCCACATGCGGCACGAAGGCGCCCAAATCTACCAGGCCCTGGACGAAGTCTTCCAGGTCGCGCGCGCGGCGGGCATCCGCGCCGAGGTGTCGCACCTCAAGCTCTCCGGGCCCAACGCCTGGGGCCAGGCCGGCCAGGTGCTGGCCCGCCTCGAACAGGCGCGCGCCGAGGGGCTGGATATCACGCAGGATCAATACGTCTATACCGCCTCCAGCACCGGCCTGAGCCAGTTGCTGCCGGCCTGGGCGCTCGAGGGGGGCCGGGACGAGTTCCGCCAGCGCGTGGCCGACCCGGCCCTCAAAGCCCGCCTGATCGCCGACCTGAAACGCCGCCTGCGCGACCAAAAGCGGGACGACTTCTCCTACGCCGTCATCGCCTCCTGCGCGCACGACCGCGCGCTCGAAGGGCTCAACCTCGCCCAGGCCGCCCAGGCCAAACGCGGCTCCGCCGCGCTCGAGGACCAGATCGAAACGCTGCTGGAGATTCAAGCCCGCGGCGGCGCCAGCGGCGTCTTCCACAACATGAACGAAGACGACCTCCAGGTTTTCCTGCGGCACCCCAACACCATGGTCGCCTGCGACAGCGGCCTGCGGAAATTCGGCGAAGGCATGCCCCACCCCCGCGGCTACGGCAACAACGCCCGCGTGCTGGCCCGCTACGTCCGCGAACTCAAAGTGCTGCGCCTCGAAGATGCCATCCGCAAGATGACCAGCCTGCCCGCCAACACCTTCCGCCTCCCGGACCGCGGCCTGCTCCGGCCCGGCGCCTGGGCCGATCTCGTCGTGTTCGACGCCGACAAAGTGCAGGACCGAGCCACCTTCCCGGCCCCGCACCAATACCCCGACGGCATCCCGCATGTCATCGTCAACGGCATCCCCGTCGTCCAGAACGGCCAGCACACCGGCGCCAAAGCCGGCAAGGCTTTGCGCCACTCACGCTGACGCCGCCCCCCGCCCGGCCCGCCCGCCGCCTCAGCCTCCCGGGGGAACTTCGCTTCCCGGCTTCGCAGTTCGGCTTTGCCCGCCCGCCGCCGATCCGGTATGCTGCGCGGTATGATGAGCCTGACAAATGGCGCGGCGGAGCAGCGGCCGAAAACGCCCGAGAAACGAATGCGGCTCGCCGGGCTGGCCGCCCTGTTGGCCGCGGGACTGGCCACCGGTTGCGCCCACTCGGCGCGGCGGAGCGCGCTGGCGGACGGGGTGGCCTCCGTCCAGGTCCCGTCGGTTCCCGTCTTCCTGAATGGCCCGATGGCGCTGCTGTTCACCAACGTCAACGGGTTCCGCGCCCGTGTGGTGCTGGAAAGCGGCTCCCCCGCCCGGACGGAAGCCGCCGGCGAATTGATGGGACAAGGCGGCCACCTGCTCTTCATGCCGGCCGCCGGCGGGGCGGCCGCCCGGCGTGCTCCGGCGGCCGACAGCGCCTTCATCTGGAACGTGCCGGCGCAATCCGGCTTCCTCCTCAACGGCCCCATGCAGGCGTATGCGCCAATCCCCGCCGGCTCCCGGCCCGGCAGCCTGGCAACCCGCGCCGCCGCCGACTCCGCCGCCGCCGAGCGCATAGACGGCCATCTCTGCGAATGCGTCCATGCCGTCGTGGCCGCCGACGATGGCACGACCACCCCGTTCCGGCTGTGGCGGGCACCGGACTTGAACGGCCTGCCGCTCCGCATCATCGCCCCCGCGGCCGCCGCGCCCCTGACGCTCACCCTGTCCAATGCCCGCCTGGAACCCCTGCCCCGCGAACTTTTCCTGCCCCCCAAAGGCTTCACCAAATACGACAGCGCCGAGGCCCTGGCGCGTGAACTGATGATCCGCCGTCACAACCTTAAACGCCCGACGCCCTACACGTCCGATGAGGACATCCCCCGCGGCAACCTGCTCTTGCCGCCTTAAGACCCGCTGTCACCACGCCGCGCGGCCCGGGCGCGGCGCCGGCTCCCCCCTTGAAAATCTGCGTCCGCCCGCGTAGTGTTGCCCCATGAGTGCAAAGCGGCGTTCAACTTCTCCGGCGGTTTCCCTCCCCCGCGCCCACGGCTGGCTCGCCCTGGACCGCCGCGCCTTTCTCCGTCAATCGCTGGCATGCGTGGGCGGGTTGGCCACGGGCCTGCCCGCCATCGCCGCGGGCCTCGACCGGGGCAAGGCCGTCCCCCTGGGGGTGGCCCGGGGCATCCACCCGGGGCGCGTGGTCTGGGCGCACGATCCCGAGGTGACCACCTGGAAAGGCCCCGACGACGGCCACTGGTGGGAGGGCAACCGGGTGAAGCTGGAGCGCGTGGAGGCCATGCTGGCGCGGGCCGTCTGCGAATTGACCGGCGAAACCACGGTTCCCCGGGCCTGGTCCCGGCTGTTCCGCCACCTGAACCAGGCGCGGGGCAAGGGGGATGTCGGGTATCGGGCGGGCGAGCAAATCGTCATCAAGCCCAACTGGGTGGGAATGATCTTCCACGAAGGCAACGTCAACCTCGATACGTACGCCTTCATCCGCCGGCAAGACTACATGAACACCGCGCCGCAAATGATCCTCGCGCTGCTCGACCAGTTGGTGCGCGCCGGGGTGGCCCCGCGGCACATCACCATCTGCGACACGCTCGCCTGCCTGGTCCCCGACTACTACGACCGCCTCCACGGGGACTTCCCGGCCGTGCGCTACGAGGATTACGCGGGCAAATTCGAGCGGGCCAAAGTCCGGACTTCCACGCAGCCGCTCTATTGGAGCAGCCGTCCGGAGGGCAAGGCCCAGGATTACCTGCCCGCCAGCTTCGCCGACGCCGAATATCTCATCAACTTCGCCAACCTCAAGGCCCACACCGGCGGTGGCGTCACGCTCTGCGCCAAAAACCATTATGGCTCCCTCGTCCGCTGGCCGGCGCAAAAGGGCTACTACGACATCCACCCCAACTGCTTCTCCCGCAACCCGCGCATCTACCGCCCGCTGGTGGACCTGACCGGCCACTCCCACCTGGGCGGCAAGACCGTCCTCTACCTCGTGGACGGCCTGTTCTCCGGCGTGCATCCCCGCGACCCGGTTCCGCAGCGGATGCGCACGCCCCCGTTCAACGGCCAATGGTCCTGCAGCCTCCTGGCCTCGCAAGACCCGCTGGCCATTGACTCGGTCGGGTTCGACTTCCTGGCCGCCGAGTGGCCCGACCTGGCGGGCAAAGACGGCGTGGACGATTACCTCCATGAAGCGGCGCTGGCCCCCGACCCGCCGTCGGGAACCTTCTACGACCCGAACCACGACACCCCCACCCGGCGGCTGCCCAGCCTGGGCGTCCACGAACACTGGAACAATCCGCGGGAACGAAAATACTCGCGCAACCTCGGGACCGGCGACGGCATCGAACTCGTCAGCGTGAAACTGGGCGCCCGCCCCGGAAAATAGCGGCTCCCCGCCAACCGGGCGCATCCCCGCGGGCGCGGGGCCGGGGGGAAAGTGGTGGAGGGAACGACGACCTACCGCAAAACAGTCTCAAAGCCCGCGCTCATCGTAACTCCTTGATAATAAAGGCCGAAGTCACCTCGCACAACCACTTCCCAACAACCCGACCAGAGAAACGATTTTCTCCCCTGATTTCCCGGCACCGGACGAGGGTGACAGGTTTGCAGTAAAACCGGATACCTGGCGCTGAGCCGCAACAACTTCAAATCCGGTTTTCGGACGCCGGTTCGGTTCCCAAAATGGGATTCGAATTGACCCAGGGCATCACCCCTTCGGCGGATACGGATCGTTCCCGTGGCTGTCCTTGTTCTGAATCTTCCCGTCCTTGCCGTGGATGTAGAACTCGGTGCCTTGGTTCTGGCTGATCTTACGCCCGGCGTCGACGGCATCCTGCTTCTTGTCGAAGTGGCCGCTGCTACGGGTAGCGCCGTCTCTCTTGACGTCCCAACCGCCATCGGCATTCGGCACAACATGATGTGATCCTGGTTTCTTTGGCATAGTCGCCTCCTGTTTACTTGGTTTCCGTTGAAATGAGTTGCGTTGCCAGTTCCAAAGCATCCACCGGCCAGAAGCACTCTGATCGCGGGCGGTTGACGCCTGGATGTTCGGCCTTGGGGCGGCAGTTCAGGACCCGCTCAACCCATTGGGCGGGTATGGCGTCCAAGCCGTACACCGCGCCCAGTAGCGCCCCACAAATGGCTGCATTGGTATCGGTGTCGCCACCTCGCATGACCGTATCGACAACGCCAGCTTCAAAGCTCGGGGCATTGAGCAATTGCCACAGGGCATTTCGGAACGCGATCAACACCCAGCCCTGTTGCTGGACGTAGTCATCAGGTGGAGCTTCGGCGGCTCCATGGATAGCGTCCATGAGAGCCGAGTCGGCTGCCAGGTCGGCTGCCCACTGTTTGATATTCTGGTAGAGCTTCCCGGCCTCGCAGCCGGAGGCAATGGCGTGAGCAATCGCCATGGTGAAAAGGGTGTTGGCCTGCAGGCACACCGGGTTCGGATGTGTCAGAGCGGCGTCCTGTTTGGCCCAGTCGCCCACTGTCTCCAACGAGTGGTTGGCCCCGAAGATGCCCAAGGGGCTGATCCGCATCATGGCCCCATTGGCCTGGCTGTCGGGGTTTGGACACCCCCTAAGACCAGCGGAAATGGTCATGCCACAGTCAAAAGGATCGGAGTCGAGCCAGAACTGATAGGCCCGAAGCGCGGCATCGGGATCATAGGTCCCACGTTCTGTCAGCATCCGGGCCAGCAGCAGCGCCATTTCCGAGTCATCCGTCGGCTGACCGGCAATGGTGTTCCATGTGCCGCCATCGGCCAGTTCCCGCACGCCGTTCGGGTAGCTGCGGCGGATCTCCTCCGGCGACTGGAACTCGACCAGGCTGCCAAGGGCGTCACCGGTGAGCTGTCCAAGGAGGCAGCCCTGGGCACGATTAATTATCAAGTCACTGCCCATCGGCCGAAAAGACCTCGACGACATTGCCATCCGGGTCAAGACTTCTGAAAAAAAGCATCCCGGATTTTCCCCACGGAGCCAACGCCGTAACTATCTGCAAATCGCTTTCCTTAATCCACCGAAAGCGCTCAGCAATGTCCGTTGCCTGAATGTAGAGCATCGCTCGAAGTTGAATCCCTTGGGGAACATTGTTCGTGTAGCTCAAAGGAACCAGAACGAGTCCTTGGTCAAAAACAATCACATCCGTGCTTTGTTTCTTCACAGTTAAGCCGAGGCAGTCACGATAGAACCAAATGGCTTTTTCGAATGAGGCCACAGGTATCTTGGAACCGCATCCACGACTTTTAGAAATAGGCTGCTGGTGAGGCACGCTGGTTTGCTTCGGGCTACTGGCTATTGGCTCAAAATCGCCCTTTGAAATCTTGTTCAGGTAGATGATTTGGCCGTCCTCTGTGGTCAAGCGTCGGAATTCGACTTTGAATTTCCCGCTGCGTCCGATGTAGTCACGGCCGCGATTTACCTTGGCCTTTCTACAATCAGGGAGGCTGACCTCGCTCGAATCAGGAGCGATTACAACATCATCAATCCAATTCTTGAGCAAGGATCTCTTAACAACCTCATGAGTAGGCTTGTCATCAATATGTCCGTTTGCTAATCGAAATGCATTTTTCTCGATGTAAGCGGCGTCTTGAATGCCTTGCTTCACAGGTGATAGCCAGTCGGAGCCATTAATGCAGCCGAGCAGACCACCCGACATTGAGGCGATTGTATCGGTGTCCGAACCGATGGCAAAGGCTGCCTTTACCACGCCATTAATTGGATCAGCAGCGTGGCGAGATGCCAGATATACGGAGGCTATCGCGGCAAAGGTTCCGGCCCCACTTATCTTACTGTTGAAGCATTGGAGTTTTCTTAGTACATCGTCATCGAGACTCAAAGCCCCTTTCGAGAGTTCAGCTCGGCAGACTTCAAGATACTCCATGACCTCAGCTTTGGCCGACTCCCAAAGTTTCATGTAGTTCTGAAGGCTTTTTTCCGCTTGGCTCCGCCATTCTGGCGGGATGCTTGGTGTGGCCGGAAGCGCAGACCAGAGATCGACGTTCTTGATCAATTCTTCCACCAATTCACCATAAGCCAGTTTCGAATCCTTGCGAAAAGCCGCCCAAAGCGCGAAACCGTAAGCCAAAGCGCCTAACAGCGCCCGGGGGTGTCCATGTGTCGCTATACCATCAAGGAAAATGTTGGTGGCTATTTTGGGGAATTCCTTTTCGCCCAGAAGCAAGACGTGAGGGAGAACGCGCATCGCGACACCGTTTCCGCCCGCGTCGTAATATCGTTTCACATCCTGCGGCTTCCGGCTAGAACTCCATGGCACGACACCATCCAGCCATGACTCCACAGCTCTTTTGGTTGCTCCGCCACCACCACGTTCATAAACGGACCAAAAGGGTAACTCAACCTGTGTGAAGTGTTCCCACCACCTTTCACCTTTCTGCAAAGACCGACTGAGACACAGTATGAGTTGGGTGTCGTCGCTGTACTCACCTTCCTCAATAATCTCTTCATGAGGAAAAAAGCGGCCGCCGGAGCGTCGAGTCCATCTCTTAAAATCATGCAGACGGCCTTGGGTTTGTCGTGAGGCGTTTGATTTGGCAATTCGCTCGTTGGGCCAACCCAGTGCGTCACCAAAAGCAGCCCCAAGCATGGCTCCTACGCCTTTGCTTGTTTTTAGCCTTATTGTGTTGTTATCGGCCATGTAGACCTCCGTTTTCATATATCGTTTCCGTCGCTCGGACTCCGCGTTGAATCAACCGCGAAAGCGATGCTTTATTGAAAAAGTCCGGAGCGATGTAAATTGGTTTGTCAAGTGCTATTCCCTGGAGCTCCAATCTGCATATTTCCCGATGAACCTGTTCTTCTGTATGAACTGCAATACCGATAATTGAATCAAGTGGAATCGGGTCTTTAAGGAGAACTTCCGCCTGAATATCAGTTGGTGCAGCGGGAAGATGTCTGGCAGGACGAGAAAAAGTAATTCCTGGGGATGTATCCGCGTAAAGTGATCGAAACCCGTTTATCCCTGTTTGGATATAAGCACCCCGAGCCCGGGCGGCATTGCACGGGCAAAAGCAAGTCTCAGGGTGCCACAGGTAGCTGGGATCGATCATCAACACTACCCAGTCCTTGAACAAGTGATCTTGTTCCCGGACTTTCGCGAAGTAGTAGGTGTTCGGATATTCGATAGAACAGCAAATCAGATCATCCCGCCCGTCATATCGGTCTGGGTCGGTCGGATTATGCGGCATATCATACTGCTGAAGTGTCCGCTTCGAACAAAGCCCGAGAGGATCGTCAAAAATATGAGCGAGGTTTCTCGACTGCGTAAAATGGCAGATCCGAGTGATTCCACGGTTGACGCACTCTTGTTGAATCAAGTTCATGGCTTGACCCTCTGGTAGAGTGATTCGTCAACGGGTAGCAGTGACGTAAGCTCACCAGTGTAGAGCAGGATCAAACTCGTTTTTGCTCTTGTTACCGCCACATAAAGAAGTCTTCCATCATGCGTAAGACCATCCTCTTCCCCGTGAGAGTCTATGTAGCCTGGATCGGGAAGATTGTCCGCATCCAAGAAAGGAAGTATCACGACGTCAAATTCAAGCCCCTTAGCCGCGTGATAGGTGCCATGGTAAATGCCGGGGCCGTCATTCCATACTTGGAGGTCGCGGTGCAATCGTGTAGCGTTTGCTCCCAGGGCGGAGCTGAAAATCCTCTCCTGGGCTCTATCCTTTACGAGGATGGCAACACTCTGGGTTTTCCCAGCGCCTCTTGCTGCCCGTAGTGCGATTTCAACTTGCTGATCCTTGTCAGTGCAGTCGACCACGGTAGGCAAGGCACCGTCGGCCCTTGGTGATGTGGGTTCAACCAAATCAGGAATATCCTGAAAAAAAGGCATCCTGGAAATGGCCAAACCCAACTGGGCGATCTGTTTTGTATTTCGATAGTTTTCTTTGAAGAACCACTGCTGTGGGATGTTCAGTCCTGCAGAGCGCCAGCTCATCCGTTGTCCATAGATTTGCTGGGCAACATCCCCGAAAAACGAAAGTGAACCATCCTCGGGGATTGCTGCCGCCAGCGAGCGAATCATCTCTGGGGAGAAGTCTTGCCCTTCATCAACGATTATGTGCTTATAAAAACGGGCCGAGGAATCCTCTTCGAACTCTTTTCGCACAGCAATAGCGATGTCATCCCAGTCATACAATTTTCCGGCGGCAGTTCTAATCTCGAGATACTTGTTGAGAATCTCGTACATGACTGGCCTAAGCTTGCGAGAAAGATTTGTGCCGATACGCCCAACGCGCTCCACTTCCACATATTCCTCTTGAGAAGTGATCCCATGGCTGAAAATCCACTGGATTTCGTCAGAGAAAAATTCGAGGGGCCTCTTAAAGAATTTTGACGGTTCGTAGCCGGATTCGACTGCTTTGACTGCTTGGGAAATGAACGCGTTTCTGTAGTCAGGATCGCAAATACAATTCCTACTCATTTTCCCACGGTTGTTGAGATAACCACGTGCGAATGTATGGTAGGTTTCAACTTGGACATTCTGTAGCTCGATGGGCTTGAGATACTTAAGATAGGTGACAAGTGTTTTATTAAATGTCAGGAGCAGCGTCCTTCCAGCATGTGGCATCGACGACTCGGACAGATAGGCAGCCCGATAGAGCGCGAGTGTCGTTTTACCGCTTCCAGCAGTTCCGAGCACGGCAGTGTGCCCTGCTGAAGGCATGTACAGCACTTCGCGCTGCTTCTTGATAGGCTTTGGCAGATTTCCCCTCATTACGCTCTCACCTTTGATTTTTGTGCCTCGTATTTCGAGCTGTGATCGTATTTTTGAGAACCTTTCGCAGCCTTCATTTCACGTTCCCTCCCAGAGCAAACTCCTCATCGATCTCGAACAGATCCGGTGTGGAGCGATGGACGCCGATGCCATGTTCCATCAACAGCATCACGAGTTGTTCACCGTTCATCAGGGCGATGGGAGTCTTGTCGGGCTGAGCTGCCTCCTTGATGGCTCCGGCACTGAAATCACTGGTGGTGATGATCAGCCCTTGCTCGTGCGCTCCGAGACTGCCGCGCACCTGCTGAACCACCGGAGCCTGGATGTTGTTCTTGAGCTTCCATTTCTTGACCTGGACGGCCATCTTGATGCGGACCACGTCACCGACCACCAGGGTGCCTCGGACATCGATGCCGCCGTCGCCGCTGAGCTTGGTCACCTCAACCATCTCGAAGCCCATCTCCGCCAGCAACTGCGAGATAAGCTCCTCGAACTCACCGGGATTCATAACCAGCAGGCGCTCACGCAGCGCCTTCCGAACCTGGTGGTTGTGCTGCTCGATTTGGAATGCGAGACCGCGTCCCATCCATTGGCTCAGGCCCACATAGCCACGGCCGTGTTGGACAAAGCGAGGACGCTCACCCCGTTTCTGTTGGCGTTTGATCTCGGTGATCACCTGGGCGTACATGGAGGCTTCCGGCGTTTTTCCGCTCGTCACCAACCATCCTTTTTCCAACGCCTTCTCGGTGATTTCCTTGTAGTGCATCGGATTTTTGCCGCCGAACTCCTCAAGCACCTTCTGAGCACAATCGATGAAGGAAAAGCCCGCGTTGGTGGGATGAGGTTTTGATGGCTTTTCGACAGGTGCAAGAGCCGACGCCGTGTCACCTTCTATTTCAGTTGAATCACGGAGAGCGAAGGTTTGAGGACCTACCTTTACAAAGGGCGACTTATCCCCATTGCTCTTGATGTCGGAGTAGAGCCGGGCGCTAACGGTGGCCTCTGGTGTCTTTCCATCAGACTTCCAGAGCCCAGCTTCGATGATCAGCTTGGCTATTTCAGCGGCATGGAGCGGCTTGCCTGCCCCCTTCAGTGCCTCTATTGCTGCACTCTGGACACTCATATTCGTCACTCCACCATGGCTTTCAAGAGAGTATCCCTGGTATCGGAATAAAACTGGATGTCGATCTTCGTCGCCATATCATCGGATAGGTCAAAAAGCTGCCGACGGCAGGAAACCGGCATCAAGAGAGCCGAGGCACCTTTTTCAACTGCGATCTCAGCAATGGTTACGGGGTTGTGAATAGGCTCGATAGATCCGCCCAGGTTAATCTCCCCCACGATGATGAGGCCGCCGCGAACACTCTTCTTCAAGAGAGCCGTGCAGAGCGCGATGAGTGATGCCATGCCGAGTTTCGCGCCGGACTTGGATGCGTCAAAGGCTCGGAGTTGGGCGGTGAATTCGTGGTGACGAGGGTCCTTGTCTCCGACCAGTTGCATTGCCCGGGCGTAGAGGTTTTGCTCTGCGTAGCCCATGCTTTCCTTGAAGGCTGGCGGCACGGGTTTGTTGAGGATCTTGACGCCGGAACCCGGACCTTCGTTGATTTCGATACGGTAGAGTCCCGGGTGCTCTTCACCGCCACCCGGAGAGATGGTCCAGACCTGCCCGGGCTCAAGGGGGTCGCCACCAATGCTGTTTTCGCTTTGCAGTTCTGGAGTCGAGACAAACTTTTCTACGCCATCAGCCCCCATCACGTAGCTGAAGTGGGTATTACGGAATTCAGCCGCGCCGATGCGCTTCTGCTGTTCCTTGACGCGACGTCTTGCTTCCATGGCGATATGGACGGCCCACTCGATGTCCTCATCGGCTGCCTCACCTTCACCGGGATAGAGGAGCTTGAGTAATCCACTCACGGTTTTATTGACCGCGTTGGTATCGCGCCCTGACAGAGCGCCACCGAAGAACACCCGGTTTTGCAGTACGCTCACTCTGCTTTGATTGCGAAGCTGGCTCCAACACTCGGACAAGAAATCGCTCACCAGACCGAAGTGATTCGTCAACAGTTCCTTGCTGATTTTGGGAACATCCCAGCCAGGCAGAAATGCGTGGATCCGATCCATGAAAGCAGTGTCGTCTTTCATCTCGGGTGGCATAGGACCAAACAGGTGCCCGATACGCTGTTGATGTTCAACATCCACATCGAAGTTTCCAACCAGGACGATGCTGCCATCGGCACGGATGCTTTCCTTGCCACGGCTGAATTCACCGGACTCCATGTACCCCTTCATGATGTTCACGCCATCCTTCTGGTCGAAAGAGACGCCGGATACCTCGTCGAAACAGACCACATCGTATTGGCAGACCAATCCGCGCTGGCCGGTTGCGTTGTTGACGAACATCCGGGCAACCGTGGCCTTGCCTCCAGAAATCAGATGCGCATACGGAGAAACCTGCTGGAAGAGATGGCTCTTCCCTGTTCCTCTGGGGCCGAGTTCCACCAGGTTGTAGTTACGCTCGACAAAGGGAACCATTCGCAGCATCAGGGCGTCATGTTGCCGCCGGGACAATCCGTTCGGCTCTATGCCGATGGATCGAAGTAGAAACTCCTTCCACTCGTCGGTAGTAAAGGACTTGCGGGCCTCGGCCAGGATGTCGAGCACATCGCGTTTGGATAGTTGGATTTCCCGGAGCGATCCAACACCGAAAGGTCTGCCTTTACTCTCCTGGGCGATGGCCGCATCGTAGTTCAGGCTGATTTCGGCATAGAAACCACCTGTCAGCATTCGCTCATGTTCATTCACCAGTTCCGGGCTAATGCGGACATCGGTCAGTCGCAGGCTCGGCAGTGTTGCGATGTAGGAGTCGGTCTTCGCATCCAGGCGAGCGGTAATGAGGTCGATGATTTTGACCTCGCCATTTTCCCTGGCCCGAGCCTTGAAGAGCTCTTCTTCCCCGGCCTTGACCGTTCGCGATTTGAGTTG
>JAAYVL010000067.1 GCA_012517205.1 Verrucomicrobiota bacterium | reverse complement strand
AGCGGGCCGGGCGCCGGGCGTGGCGGTGCCCACGATGACCTCCGCCAGGTGGCGCACCAGTTTCAGGCGCTGGCTTTCCCCGCCGGACAGGGTGTTAATCGGCTGGCCCAGCTTCAAGTAGCCCAGCCCCACTTCCGCCAGCAGCTTCAGGCTTTCGACGGCGCGTTGCGCCGGGCGCGATTCGGGGAACTGGCCCAGGAAGGCGATGGCTTCCTCGACGGTGGCGTCGAGCAGGTCGGCGATGGAGCGGGCCCCGGCGGAGCGCGCGGAGCGGCGGGGCGCAGCCGGGGCCGGGCGGCGGGCGCGGGTGGTTTTCGGCCCCACTTTCACCGCGAGGATATGCGCGCGGTAGCGGCGTCCGTCGCAGTCGGGGCAGCGGATGAACACGTCGCTCAGGAATTGCATTTCGATCTTCTCGAACCCGGCGCCGCGGCAGCGTTCGCACTGGCCCTGGGGGGAGTTGAAGCTGAAGGCGCTGGCATTGAGCCCGCGCTGTTGCGCCGGCTCCGATTGGGCGAAGAACGCCCGGATGTCATCGAAGGCCCCGATATAGACCGCCGGGTTGGAGCGCGGAGTTTTGCCGAGAATGGACTGGTCCACCAGCGCCACCCGGCCCAGGTGCTCGGCGCCGTGGAGAATGGCTGAATGCGGGGCGCGGGGCTCGGTTTCGTGGTTCTCCGCGTTGTGGTTCTCTTCGGACGCGAGCCGGTCCGAGGCTTTGGCGGGCGGCAGCGTGGATTGCAAACGCGCCGCCAGGGCCGGCAGGAGAACCTCGCGCACCAGGGTGGTCTTGCCCGAACCGCTGACCCCGGTGACGCAGACGAAACGCCCCAGGGGGATTTCCACCGCGAGGTTTTTGAGATTGTGCCGGGTGGCGCGGGAAAGGCGCAGCACGGGGCCGGCCTCGGCCCGGGTGGAGGCCGGGGGATGCCGCCGGGAGGCATTTGCCGGAGCGGGCGGGGCCTGGCCGGCCCCGGGGCGGTGGGCCGGAGGCGGCCCGTTGACAGCCCGGCGCGGCGGCAGTTCAAGTCGCCGGCGGCCGCTGAGATACTGGCCGGTCAGCGACCGGGAGGAGCGGAGAAGTTGCGGGTAGGCGCCTTGAAACACCACTTCGCCGCCGGCGGCCCCGTGGCCGGGGCCCAGGTCAATGACCTGGTCGGCGGCGCGGATGACGCGGGCTTCGTGTTCGACCACCACCACCGTGTTGCCCGCCGCGCGCAGTTGTTCGAGCAGGCGCACCAGCCGGTCGGTGTCGCGCGCATGCAATCCGACGCTCGGCTCGTCCAGAACAAACAGGGTGTTGACCAGGCGCGTGCCCAGGCAGGTGGTCAGGCTCACCCGCTCGGTTTCGCCGCCCGAAAGCGTGCGCGTGGGGCGGTCCAGCGTCAGGTAGCCCAGCCCCACCTCGTTGAGGTAGCTCAGCCGGGCGCGGACTTCGCCCAGCACCAGGGCGAGGGGGTCATGGGGCTGCCGGAGGCGCCGCCCGGCCAGCGCTTCGATGAACGGCAGGGCTTCCCGGATGGGAAGTTGATAAAAATCGGCCAGCGTGAGAGAACGCGGCGGTCCGTCCGTCGCGGGCGGTGCGGGCGGGGGCGGGGCGGCGCCCGGCGGATTCCGGGTTTCCCGGGGGCGGGAGGCTTCGGGCGGGGAATCCGGCACGCGGCACCGATAGAGCAGCGCCTCGGGCTGGAGCCGCTGGCCGCGGCAATCCGGGCAGGGGGTGTAGGCGCGATACCGGGAGAGCAGCACGCGCACGTGCATTTTGTAAGCCTTGGATTCGAGCCAGCGGAAGTAGCCTTTGACGCCATACCAGGCGCGGGGCCATTCGTGCGCCGGGTCCTGGCCGTATTTGGGATCCCCGTCAATCACCAGCTTCTGCCACTTCCGCGGCAGCCGGTGGAAGGGCACGTCCGTGGGCACGCCCCGTTTCCGGCACAGGCGCAGCAGGTCGTCCTGGCATTCCGCGCCCAGCCCCGTCTGCCAGGGTTTGACCACGCCTTGCGCCAGCGTTCGCGAGCGGTCGGGCAGCGCCAGGTCGTAGTCAATGCTGATGATGCGGCCAAAGCCGCGGCAGGTCGGGCAGGCGCCGACGGGATGATTAAAGCTGAACAGGGCGGGCGTGGGATCGCGGTATTCGAGGTCGCACTCCGCGCAGTGGCGGCGATTCGAGAACCGGCGCGGGGTGCGGATGGCGTTTTGCGCGGCGTCCATCTCGCGGATTGCCAGCTTGCCTTTGCCGAAGTGGTAGGCCTGTTCGCAGGCCTCAATCAGGCGCGCGCGGTTGTCCGCGGCGAGCCGCAGGCGATCCTGGACCACCGTCAGGACGGCGGGGCGGGGGGCGCGGGGGATGTCTTCCAGCCGCACGACCTGGCCTTGCCACAACAGGCGCTGATATCCCTGCCGGGCAATCAGAGCGAGCGAATCCGCCAGCGGCAGCTTGTCCGTGAGCGGCAGGTCGAAGGTGACCAGGACTTCGGTTTTCCCGGGATCCGGCGCCGCGTCGCGCAGCAGGGCGCGCCCAATGGCGGCGGGCGAGTCCTGGTGCACCGGGCGTCCGCATTGGCGGCAGTGCAGTTGCGCCAGGTGCGGCCAGAGCATCTTGAGGTGGTCGCAAATCTCGGTCATCGTGCCAACCGTCGAGCGCGTGGTGCGCACGGCATTGCGCTGCTCGATGGCGATGGCGGGAGGGATGCCTTCGATGCTGTCCACCTGCGGTTTGTCCATGCGGTCAAAGAACTGCCGCGCGTAGGGGGAGAAGGTCTCGATGTAGCGCCGCTGGCCCTCGGCAAACAGCGTATCGAACGCCAGGGAACTCTTTCCCGAACCGCTCAAGCCGGTGATCACCACCAACTGGTTGAGCGGCAGGTCCAGATCCACGTTCTTGAGATTGTTATGGCGGACGCCCCGAAGACGGATCGCCGGCCGCGCGGAAGCTTTCAGCATTGCCGGGAGCAAGGTAGATTTGCCGGGGCGGGCTGGCAAGTCGCCGCGGGAAAAACCCCGCCGCGCCGGGAAACCGGGACGGGGCCGGCACTTTTCACTGGCTTCGGGGCGGTTTTCGCGGAAAATCCTCACCCATGGCGAACCTGGCTCCAGCAGCGGCCGGTTCGGGAGGCGGATCCCGGCCGCGCCCCGCGCCCGAAACCGCGCCGCGGGAATGCACGCTGCGCGCGATCATCCTCGGCACGGTGCTGGGCATGGTTTTTGGCGCTTCGTCGCTCTACCTTGTGCTCAAGGTCGGGCTGACCGTCAGCGCGTCCATCCCGGTGGCGGTGATTTCGCTGGCGCTTTTCCGGCTCTGGTCCAAGGCCGGCGGCCGCGACGCCACCATCCTGGAGAACAATATCGTCCAGACTGCCGGCTCGGCCGGCGAGTCCATCGCCTTCGGGCTGGGGGTCACGATGCCGGCGATCCTGATCCTGGGCTTCGACCTGGAGATCAGCCGGGTCATGCTGGTCGGGCTGCTGGGCAGCCTGCTGGGGATACTGATGATGATTCCACTGCGGCGCGCGCTGATCGTCGCGCAGCATGGCCAGCTCAAGTACCCCGAGGGCACGGCGTGCGCCCAGGTGCTCAAGGCCGGGGCGGCTTCGCCCCCGGTTTTCGCCGGGAAAACGCCGCCGCAACCGGCTTCGCCGGCGGGCGGCGCGATCAAGGCCACGACCATTTTCACCGGCTTCGGCATCGGGCTGGTTTACAAGACCCTGATGGCGGCCTTTAAGCTCTGGAAAGATGTGCCGGAAAAAATCTTCGGCGCCCCGCTGAAGGGCGGTTCGCTGGCCGCCGAAATCTCCCCCGAACTGCTGGGCGTGGGCTACATCATCGGCCCGCGGATTGCCTCGATTATGATGGCCGGCGGCGTGCTCAGTTGCCTGGTGCTGACCCCGCTTATTATGTTCTTCGGCGAGGGGCGGGAGACCGTGCTGCCGCCGGGCACCCAGCCGGTCGGGCAGATGACGCCGGCGCAAATCCGCAGCGCCTACCTGCTGTACATCGGGGCGGGGGCTGTGGCCGCGGGCGGCATTATCAGCCTGCTGCGCTCCCTCCCCATCATCCTGAGCAGCCTGCGGTCCGGTTTGGCGGATTTCAAGGCGGCCGCCGCCGCCCACACCGCGACCCTGCGCGCGGATCGGGATTTATCCATGAAGACGGTCAGCGTGGGCATCGCCGCCCTGATTCTCGCCATCCTGGCGGCTCCCTCGCTGCACATGAACTTCCTGGGGGCGGCGCTGATCGTGATATTCGGCTTTCTGTTCGTCACTGTGTCCTCCCGGCTGACGGGCGAGATTGGTTCTTCGTCCAACCCCATCTCCGGCATGACGGTTGCCACCCTGCTGCTCACTTGCCTGGTGTTTTTGCTCGTGGGCTGGACCGGCGGGACTTACTACGTGACGGCCCTGTCGGTCGGCGGCATTGTCTGCGTCGCCGCCTCGAATGCCGGCGCCACGTCGCAGGATTTGAAGACCGGGTATCTGGTGGGGGCGACGCCCAAATACCAGCAGATCGCCATCCTGATCGGCGCGGCGTCGAGCGCGCTGTTGCTGGGCCCCATTCTGCTGGGGTTGAACCGGACCGCCACGGTCTATGTGCCGGCCGCGCAAATCGCGCCCGGGCTGCGGGCGCCGGCCGATGCCCGGCTGGGCGCGGCGGAAACCTTGCGCGGGCCGCAGGCGCAGGCGGATGCCAATGCCTATCGCACCTGGCATAAGACCGATCCCTTTGGCGCTCCGCCGGGCAAGTACCTGGTGGACGCTTCCGGCCTGGCCGTCTGGCTGGTGGACCCGGGCATCAACGGGGCCTTCAAGACACGGGCCGACGGCACGGAAGTGCGGAAGTTCGACGCCCCCAAGGCCACGCTCATGAGCTATATCATCAAGGGCATGCTCGACCGCAAGCTGCCGTGGGGCCTGGTGTTGTTTGGCGTCATGATTGCATTCGTGCTGGAGTTGTGCGGAGTGTCCTCGCTGGCCTTTGCCGTTGGCGCCTACCTGCCGATTTCCTCTTCGGCGCCCATCTTCGTCGGGGGGCTGGTGCGCTGGCTGCTGGACCGGCGCCTGCGGCGTTCCGCGCGCGCGCGCCAGCTCGATGAAGCCCGGCTGGCCGCGGAGAGCGACCAAAGCCCCGGCGTGCTGCTGGCCAGCGGCTACATTGCCGGCGGCGCGATTGCGGGCATCGTCATCGCTTTCGTGGCCGGTGTGTTGGGCCGCCTCGATGCGCGCATTACGAAATGGGCCGAGGCCAGCAATCCCTTTTTCGGCGGCCCCCATGCGGACTGGCTGGCGCTGATTCCGTTTGCCGCCCTGGCCGGCTTTCTGTACCTGACCGGCCGCCGGGCGCGGTGGCTGCCGCTTCCGCATCCGCCGGGCGGGCCCGGCTGAAAACCTGTTCGCGGGAAGGTGGCGGCGGGGAAAGCTCCTCGCTCCCGCGGGCTGGATTTGACGCCCCCGGAGCGAGGCGTTAGCTTGTTCTGGATGACAGAGTTAGCGGATGTTTTAGCTCCGGGCTCGGACCGTTTTGCAACGCGCCCGGCGTTGTCGCGCGCCCGGAGGGAGGCGTTGGAGCGCGAGATTCTCGCGCTGAAACAACAACTCAACGCGGTTATTCTCGCCCATAATTACCAGGTGCCCGAGATTCAGGATATCGCCGATTACGTCGGCGACTCGCTCGGGCTTTCACAGCAAGCCGCGCAAACCAAAGCGGATGTGATTGTGTTCTGCGGCGTTCATTTCATGGCGGAGACGGCCAAGATCCTAAGCCCGGACAAAACGGTCGTGCTGCCCGACCGGAACGCGGGTTGTTCCCTGGAGGAAGCCTGCCCGGCTGATAAGCTGGCGGCGCTCCAAAAGACCAATCCCAATTTCTACACGGTCACTTATATTAACTGCAGTGCCGCGGTCAAGGCGCTGAGCGACGTAATCTGCACCAGCGGCAACGCGGCGAAAATCGTCAACGCCGCGCCCCGGGACAAAGACCTGCTGTTCGTGCCGGACGAGAATCTTGGCCAGTGGGTAATGGAGCAAACCGGGCGGCCGATGACGCTTTGGCGGGGCAACTGCTATGTGCATGTCGAGTTCCGCCGGGAAAGCCTGCTGCGCGCCCGGCAGGCGCATCCGGAAGCGAAGGTGGTGGTGCATCCCGAAAGCCTGCGCGAGGTGCGCGATTTGGCCGACGCGGTGTGTTCGACCGAGAAAATGATCGCTTATTGCCGCACCAGCCCGGCGAAGCAGTTTATCATCGTGACGGAGTCCGGCATTATCCACCGGCTTCAGAAGGAATGTCCGGACAAGGAATTCATTCCCGCGCCCATCTTCGATCCCCTGCGGGCGCCGACGGACCCCTGCCGCTGCAGCGAATGCAAATATATGAAGCTGAACACGCTGGACAAGGTGCGCGACTGCATGAAAAACCTCTCCCCCCGCATCGAGTTGCCCGCCGAAATCCTCCAGCGCGCCCAGTTGCCCATCCGGCGTATGCTGGAAATCTCCGCCCGGCCGGGGGCTTGAGCCTGTGGCACTGGGCGGGCAGTTTGCCGCCGGGTTTTGGCTGGCACCCGCCCCGGCAACCGGTCTCTTGCGCGCCGAGGAAGGCCGGTGAATCGGCTGCGGTTTGGCGATGGCGATCGCATCGGGGCTGAAGGGATCCCGCGCTGGGGCGATCGTATCCGGGGCCGGGGAACGGTTATTTCCTCATTACGGAGGTTCACTCCGCGAATTCAATGCCTGGGTGTGCCGGGCGTTTCCCCGGAGGGATCAGGTGAGGGACGCTACCGAGGAACGTTTCGCCGCTGAGGCCACGCGAGTGTGAAATAACCGTCGGGGTTCGTCGTCCACTGGCCGGTCCAGGGCGAGAAGGTTTTCACGCGGATGATTTGCCGGCGCGGTGAAAACTCCAGCAACCGCATGAAGCCGTTACCGCCGTTGGTGTAGCGCTGGTAGTCGGAGAGCAGCACGTGTATGTACTGCCCATTGCCGCGGGCTTCCTGGCGCCGGCCTTCGCCATGGCGATGGCCGCACAGCATCAGGAACAGGTTGGGGTTGTTGGTCAGGGCGTGAAAGATAGGCGGCCCTTCCTTGGTCCATGGGGCCGGGCGCGGCCAGGCGGCCGGGGCAAGCATCGAGTGCGTCACGACGATGGCCTGCCGGTGGGCATGCGCGCGCAGGACCACGTTGGCCCAGCGCATCAGTTTGGGGTTGCTCCCCGCTCCCATCGTGAGAGCCAGCACGATAAAATCCTGGCCGCCGGCGTGGAAAAGGTCGTAATGGTTGTCATTGTTGGTGCCGTAATGGCCGCCGTAATAGCTGCGGCCCGCGAAGTGGTTGGTGCCCAGGAAGGCGTTGAACAGGATGGTTCCTCCGTGGTGGGTATCGTGATTGCCGACCACCGCGCTCCAGGGCAGCCCATCGGGCAGTCCCGTGCGCTTCGGATCGTCCAGGCGGAAGAAGGCATTGGTCGCGCGGTGCCATTGCACGGGATATTTATTGCCGTCGTTGCTGATGTCTCCCTCCGTAGTCAGGTAAACGATATTGCGGCGGACGCGGTTGTCGAGAACCCATTCGATTTGCGCGACCAGCATCTCGGGTTTGCCGCCCCGGTGCGCCGCGGTGTATTGCTGCGTATCGGGCAGCACGGCAATGGTGAAATCACCCGGGACCCGCCGCCGGCCCGGCTCGCGGGTTGTCAACTTAAAGGGCGTGGACCGCGGAGCCGCTTGCGCCGGGGATTTCTTCGGTGCCGCCGCGCGGCGGGTGTCCGCGGGCGCGGCCTTTGGCTTGGCAGCCGCCTGGCCCAGCAGGGCGCCGCCAAGCAGTATGGCCATCGCCCACTGGCGGAAATGTCGCACGACCATCATAAAAGCCTCGGTCGCCCGTAAAGGCCGCGCGGTTGGGCGCGAGGGCAGCGCCGCGCCGGCACCGGATAGCAAGCGGCCGGGCCGCGTCGAGGATAGAGTGGCTTAATCCGACCCTTCCGCGGAGCCGCCCTGCCCGGGAGCGCGGTCGAAGGATTGCAGGGCGAGGTAGTTGGGCCCAAAACGTTTGATATTATCAAGCTGCTTGTCAAACTGGTCGAAGTGCTTTTCCTCGCTGTTCACCAATCCCTCGAAGACCTGTTTGGAGACGGCGTCGGCCTTTTGGCCGCATTCAATCGCGGCCTGGTTGTAGCTGGTGATGGCGGCCTGCTCCATTTCGGCGGCCATGGCCAGAATCTTTTGGGCGTCCGTGACCTTCGCGACCGGTCCGGCCAGCACCATTTCGACATCGCCCTTGAGAAAGAGAATGCGCTCGGCGAGTTGCTCGACGTGATTCATCTCCTCAATGGCAATCCGTTTCAGCAGGCTGGCCAGCGGACCGAAGCCCTGGTCATCCAGGTGGAAATGCCAATACATGTACTGGTGGACCGCCTGGAGTTCGTCTGCCACCGCCCGGTTCAGAAGTTTAATGCTTGTTTCTTTGTTCATATAAAGTCAATGGCCTGACGTTCCGGCGGGCCTGCCGGGGAGCACCAACCGGTTGCGCCTGGCGTCAGGGTTCCAAAGGCGCTACACGGAGGCCAGGTTGGCGCGCTGCGCCCACACTTTTTCGAAAGCCTGGATGTACTGGGCGATCAACTCCGGCGCTTCGCCGTAGATTAACGGCAGGAAGATATGGTTGGCGTTGATGTAGGCGTTGCCCGGCATGGAGGCGGGAATGGTGGGGGGATGATGCCACCACTTGGCCTCGGCGTAAATCTTGAGCTTATGCTGTTCGGGGTAATCCCAGAAGTTCACGTCCACGCCTTCGGCCTTGAGGGCCTTGACCAGCGCGTCGCGTGTGAACCCGAGCTTCTTGAAGTCTATCAACAACATATTACGGTGGTAATACACGCGCTTTTGCTCGGGGCGGCAAAGCGGCTCGGTGACTCCTGTCAGCCGGGTCAGGCGGTCGTTCATGGCCCGGACGTTCTTTTCCACCAGGGCGTTCATCTGGTCCAGCCCTTTTAGTTGCTGGCGGGCCAAGGCCGCGCCGAGCGGGTGCATCCGGTATTTTTGGCCAAACCCGGTGCCGGCATAAGGGCGCACGGGGCTGTCCGGGGGGAACTTGATCGGGTCATTATATTCGCCAAAGGCGGCGGCGCGCTCGTAATACTCGCGCGTCTGGTACATGCCCATGCCGCCTTCAATGGCCGGCAGGACTTTGGACGCCTGGAAGCTGAAGATGCCCATCATGCCCCAGGTGCCCATCTTTTTGCCCATCATCGAGGCGCCGTGCGCATGGGCGGCGTCTTCGAGGACAATCAACCCCTTTTCCCGGGCCCAGTCGCTGATCAAGTCCATCTGGCAGGGCAATCCCCACGAATGCATGGGCACCACCGCGCGGGTGCGCGGGGTCAGCTTGCGCTTGGCGTCTTCCACGTCCCACGTGGCGGTTTTGGGGTCAATATCCACAAAAATCGGCACGCAGTTGAAGAAGCGCAGGGCCAGGCAGGTGGCGAAGAAGGTGTAGGAAGGCACCATGACCTCGCTGCCCGGCGGCAGGTCGAGCGCGAAGTACATGCTGGTCAGGGCGCTGGTGCCGTTGATGTGGTTTTTCACGAACGGCGATTGGGTATATTCCTGCCATTCCTTCTCGAAGACCGGCAGCACATCGTAATACCGGTTGCTATCGAGCATATCGCAGACGATCTTCTTCTCGACTTCGCCGTAGCGCGGCCATTTGGTGAGTGCCGCCAGCTCCTCCCGGGGGAAGGTGACGGTTTTGGCCCCGCCGGAAACCGCCAGCGTCTCTTTGGCTGGCGCCGCCAGGCTAAAGTCGGCGACCGACAAGCCGGCCACCATGACCGTGCTGGATTTGAGGAAGCTGCGCCGGGTGTATTGAGAAGCATTTGAATTTGCTGCGTGTTGCATAAGAATATCCTGACTATAGGTTTCGACAAAATACTGCGCCGCGGGCAGGATAATGCAAGACATTTGTTTAACCCGGTGCGAAAGCGAGATATTCAACACGGGAACCGCCATCGCCGGCTCAAGCGCGCAACTGCGGCAAAGCCCGGCCGGCACCCGCCCGCCGCCGGAGACACGCCATGAACTATCGGCTTTGCGACGCGCATAATCATTTGCAGGACGACCGGCTGGCGCCTCACCGCGCGGCGATTTGGCCAGCCTTGCGGCGCGCGGGCATCGCCTGGATGGTGGTCAACGGTTCGTGTGAGCGTGACTGGCCGCAAGTGCTGGCCCTGGCCCGCGAATGCCCGCAGGTCATCCCTTCCTTCGGTTGCCATCCCTGGTATGTGAAGGAATGCTCCGCCGATTGGCAGGCGACGCTCCTGCGGCATCTCGAAGCCGTCCCCTCCGCCCTGGGGGAGGCGGGGCTGGATCGCTGGATTCCCGATCCGGATCTCGAGCGGCAGGAAGCGGTGTTTGTCTGGCAATTGCGGCTGGCGGCGGAACGCAACCTGCCGTTGAGCATCCATTGTCTCCAAGCCTGGGGCCGGCTGCTCGAAATCCTGCGCGCCGAACCGCGTCCCCGCTGCGGGTTTCTGCTGCATTCGTACGGCGGCTCCCGGGAACTGATCGCCCCGCTGGCGGAGCTGGGCGCTTATTTCTCGCTGCCGGGCTACTTTGCGCACGCGCGCAAGGTGCGTCAGCGCGAAACCTTTCGGCATATCCCCCCGGAGCGGCTGCTGATTGAAACCGACGCCCCCGACCAGCTCTTGCCCGACGAACTCAACCGCCATCCGCTGGCCGATGTTCAGACCGGCAAACCGCTCAACCACCCGGCTAATCTCGGGGCCGTCTATGAGTTTGCCGCCGGGCTATTGGGCGAGCCTGTGGCGTCGCTGGCCTGCCGCGTCGAGGCCAACTTTCGCCGCCTGTTCGGCCCGCTGGCCGCTCTGCCAGCGTAAGCGCGCGGCTCCGGCGGGGTCAGCCCGCTCCGGTCAGCCGCTGGATTATGCGCGCCGCCGCCACAAACCCGAACGTGCCGGTGACGAAGCTCGCCGTGCCGAGGTAATTCCCGTCTCCCGGCCCGGGGGCGAGCTTGTTTGCGGGCGGCTGACCACTGGGGCTATCCTTTCCCCCGTAAAAGACCCGCTCCCGCGAGAGCACACACTCCACGCCAAACGGACGCGCTCCGCGCGGAAACCCATGCCGCACCCGCAGCCCCCGCCGCACCTCTTGCAGCAGGCGATCGTGGCTCGAAAACGCCAGGTCCATCACCTGCACCGCCGTCGGGTCGCGCCGCCCGCCCGCCGCGCCGGTTGTCAGCACCGGGATTCCCTGCTTGTGGCACCGGGCGATGAGCAGGCATTTCCGCGACGGGCTGTCTATGGCATCCAGCACGAAGCTATAAGGCGCCCGCAGGATCTCCCCGGCATTGGTTTTGAGGAAGAGCGCCGGGAGCGGGTGCACCGTGCAATCGGGGTTAATGGCCCGCACGCGCCGCGCCAGCACTTCCACCTTCGGCTGGCCCAGGTTTTCATCCAGTGCATGAAGCTGGCGGTTGACGTTGCTGAGGCAGACCTTGTCCGCATCCACCAGGGTTAACTCGCCGATCCCCGAGCGGGCCAGGGCCTCGACCGCCCACGAACCGACTCCACCCACGCCGACCACGCACACATGGCTGCGCCGGAGTCGCTCCAACCCGTCGCGCCCATACAAGCGGCCAATGCCGCCAAAACGCCGTTCCTGGGCTTGCATTGCCGCTGATTACTACAAAAATCTCCCTCGCCCGCCAAGCCGTGTCTGGAGAAAAGCAAGCTGCCGCGCGCACCTTCGTTTATCAACGGCCCTGGACCCGCCTAAAGCGCCCCGGAAGCGCGGAGCAACCTCAGGGCGTCGTCACTCCCCGCGGCGGGCTGGCCGGCGCGCTGCGAGCTTCCCGATTCCGGCTGGCAGCTTCGCCAGGCAGGCGGGCGGAACGGTCAGGCCGGAATGGCTTCCGCGCGGGCGGGCGGGTGACACAGTTGGCGCGACCGCCAGAGATAGTAGAGGGCGGGATAGATGGCCAGCTCCATGACCGTGGAGGTGATCACTCCGCCAACCATGGGGGTGGCGATGCGCTTCATAACATCCGCCCCGGCGCCCTGGCTCCAAAGGATGGGGAGCAGGCCGGCGATGATCACGCAAGCGGTCATCGTTTTGGGGCGGACCCGCTTGACGGCGCCGTGGTAGATGGCATCGCGCAGGTGGCCAAGGTTGTTCATCAGGCCACGCTTTTTCCCATCCTCGTAGGCCAGGTCCAAATACAGAAGCATGACCACGCCGGTTTCGGCGTCGAGACCGGCCAGGGCGATAATGCCGACCCACACGGCGACGCTGAGATGGTAGTGGAGCAGGTACAGAATCCAGATGGCGCCGACCAGGGAAAACGGCACGGCCAGCAGCACCATGGCGGTTTTGACCACGGAACGAGTATTGAGGTAAAGAATGAGAATGATGATCAGCAGGGTGAGGGGGATCACCAGCCGCAGGCGTTGCTGGGCGCGCTGCAGGTATTCGTATTGGCCACTCCAGATCAGGTGGTAGCCGCTGGGCAGGGTAATGACGCCGCGCGCCGCGGCTTCGTTGACGGCGCGCATGGCCATTCGGACGTAGGTGCCGACGTCAATGTCTTTCACATCCACATAAACCCAGGCATTGGGCACGGCGCCTTCGCTCTTGATGTCCATCGGAGCGCGGACGGTTCGGATGTCGGCCAACTGCCCGAGGGGCACCTGTGGCCCGGCGGGCGTGGGCACAACCACGTTGCGCAGCGCATCGAGGTTCTCGCGGAAATCCCGGCTGTAACGCAGGTTCACCGTATAGCGTTCCAGCCCCTCGATGGTGGTGGTCAGCGGCAGGCCGCCCAGGGCCACCTCCAGCACCTCCTGCACGTCGCCGACAGTCAGGCCATAGCGGGCGATGGCCGCGCGCCGGATATCGAACTCGATGTAGTTGCCGCTCATGGTTCGCTCGGCAAAGGCGCTGCGCGTGCCCGGAACGGTTTTGACGACCGCCTCCACCTGGGCGGCAATCCGCTCCAGTTGAGCCAGGTTGGGCCCGGCCACCTTGATGCCGACGGGCGTCTTGATGCCGGTGGCCAGCATGTCAATGCGGGTCTTGATGGGCATGGTCCAGGCATTGTTCAAGCCCGGAATCTGCACGGCGGCGTTCAAGGCGTCCACCAGCTCGTCGGGCGTGCGGCGGCGGTGGGCGATGCGGCGGCCGTTTTCGTCCCGAATGTCCACCCGGGGCCACTCCCGCTCATCCTTGAGCAGAATGGTGGTTTCGAGCATTTCCAGCGGCGCGGGGTCGGTGGCGGTTTCCGCCCGGCCGGCCTTGCCGAAGACGTGGCGCACCTCGGGGAACTGGCGGATAATCTTGTCCGTGACCTGGAGCAACTCGCGCGCCTTGGTGGGAGCGAGGCCCGGGAAAGTGGTCGGCATGTAGAGAAGGTCGCCCTCGTAGAGCGGGGGCATGAACTCCGACCCGAGATTCTGGTAAGGAAAAAACCGCCCCGCCCGGAAGGCCCATTCCCGGACCGGCCCCTCGGGCAGCCATCGCGCGGCGAGCCAGTTCCACGGCAGAAAAACCCACACGATGACGGCCCCCGCGATCAGGATCGTCGGCCAGCGCCATTTGATGACGAAATCAACCACGGGATGATAGAGCCAGATGAACAGGCGGTTGAGCGGGTTCCGCTCCTCGGCCGGGATTCGGCCGCGGATGAAAAGCCCCATCAGAATCGGGGCCAGGGTGAGGGACAGGATGGCCGCCGCGCCCATGGCGTAGGTCTTGGTGTAGGCCAGCGGCTTGAACAGTCGGCCTTCCTGCGCCTGCAGCGCGAAAACCGGCAGGAAGGAGACCGTGATCACCAGCAGGGAGTAGAAAAGCGCCGGGCCGACTTCAACCGCGGCGTCCCGGATGATCCCCCAATGCGGTTTCCGGCCCTGGTCGCGCTCCAGGTGTTTGTGCGCGTTTTCGACCATGATGATGACGGCGTCCACCATGGCGCCAATGGCAATGGCGATGCCGCCCAGCGACATAATGTTCGAACTGATGCCCTGGCCGAACATGACCAGGAAGGACATCAGGACCGCGAGGGGCAGGATCACAATCGCCACCAGGGCGCTGCGCAGGTGCATCAGGAAGGCCAGGCAGACCAGGGCCACGACGAGGCTTTCTTCGAGGAGCTTTACCGCCAGCGTCCGAACCGCCCGGTCAATCAGCACGCTGCGGTCATAAACGATCGTGCAGTGAATGTCCGGCGGCAGGCCGCGCATGGCCTGGTCGAGCTTCTGCTTCACGTCCTGAATGACCTGGCGGGCATTGGCGCCGTGGCGCACGACCACAATGCCGCCGACGGCTTCGCCCTTGCCGTTCAACTCCGCTATGCCGCGCCGCATGTCGGGCCCCAGCTCCACCGTGGCCACCTGCCCGAGCAAGATCGGCACCCCCCGCTCACCCACCCCGACCGCCACCTGCCGCAAGTCGTCCAGTCCCTGGAGATAGCCCCGCACGCGCAGTATGAACTCCTTTTCCGCCCATTCGAGGGCGCGGCCGCCGACTTCGCCGTTGCTGCGCCGCACGGCCGCGGCCACGTCGGCGACCGACAGGTTGTAGGCGCGCAGCCGAACCGGGTCCACAGTGACCTGGTATTGCTTGACGAACCCGCCCACCGAGGCGACCTCCGCCACGCCTTCGACCGCGGCCAGCGGATAGCGCAGATACCAGTCCTGAATCGAGCGCAACTCGGCCAGGTCGCGGTTGGTGGAGGTGAGCGAATACATGAAGGCCCAGCCGACGCCGGTGGCATCCGGCCCGAGTGCGGGCTGGACGCCGCGCGGCAGCAGGCTGGCCAGGTTGCTGAGATATTCGAGCACGCGGCTGCGCGCCCAGTAGGGATCCGTCCCGTCTTCGAAAATCACATACACGAACGAGAACCCATAGAAGGAATACCCCCGCACCACCTTGGCCTTCGGCACGGAGAGCATCTTGGTGGT